>JBAXOZ010000015.1:0-28985 GCA_037132975.1 Comamonadaceae bacterium | reverse complement strand
TGGTGCTGACGCAGGACGGCCGCGTGGCGCGCCAGCTGATCGGTGAAGATTCGGAGATGGAAAAGGAATACCTGGTGCGCGTCAGCTACACCGGCTTCAACGAGCCCGATGGCGAGCCGGACCGCTTGTTGCAGATCAATGAGGGTGATCCGGTAACGACCAATGTGCAGGCCATCTTTCCAGCAGAAGGGCTGGCCAGACTGCGCCATGGTTTGAGCCTGGATGGCCAGGCATTGAAACCGGCCAAAATAGCGTGGCAGAACCCGGAACAGTTGCGCGTGGTGCTGACCGAAGGCAAGAAGCGCCAGATTCGCCGCATGTGCGAACTGGTGGGGCTCAAGGTGGTAGGCCTCAAGCGGGTGCGCATCGGCAATGTGATGCTGGGCAACTTGCCGCTGGGGCAGTGGCGTTATCTAGCGCCACATGAAAAGTTCTAAACTCTAAATCTTGTGGGACAGACCGCAGCTACGCGAAGCGAGCAAGCTCTGTCCCCAACTGGAAACGGGATGTTGGAAGTTCACTTTGGAGATCAAGATGTTTGCTTTGAAACAACTAGCCACCTGCCTCCTGCTCACCAGCGCCAGCATGGTCTTTGCCCAGAGCTCCGCGACAGGTACGGTGAACGCCATCTGCAGCACCGATCAGCCCTGGTGCGAACTTGCCGCCAAGGAGTTCACGCGTGCCACCGGCATCAAGGTGTTGCAGGCGCACAAGGCCACCGGTGAGGCGGCGGCGCAGTTGCGCGCGGAGGCAGCGAACCCCAAGACCGACATCTGGTGGGGTGGCACTGGCGACCCTTTTCTGCAGGCAGCCGAACAGGGCCTGCTTGAACCCTATCGCCCGATCTACCTGAACGACTTTCACAGCTGGAGCGTGCGCCAGTACGCCATGACGCAGAACATGGTGGGTGGCTTTTACACCTCGGCCATCGGCTTTGGCTGGAACACCGAATTGCTGAAAAAGAAAAAGCTGCCCGAGCCCAAGTGCTGGTCGGACTTGCTCAAGCCCGAGTACAAGGGCGACATCGAGATTTCGCACCCGGCCTCCAGCGGCACGGCCTACACGATTCTGGCCGGGCTGGTGCAGCTGATGGGCGAGGAACAGGCTTTTGATTACATGAAGAAGCTGCACAAGAACATCAGCAACTACACGCGCAGCGGTCAGGCGCAGGCGCCCAATGTAGCCAAGGGTGAAGTCGCGATTGGTGTGAGTTTCATCTTCGGCTTTGACGCCTGGCGCCACAACAAATACCCGATCAAGAGCGCTGCCCCTTGCGAGGGAACCAGCTATGAGGTCGGAGGTATCGCCATGGTCAAGGGCCAGCGCAACAAGGAAGCGGCCAAGCGCTATTACGATTGGCTGATGAGTCCGGCAGGACAAGCCATTGGTGGCCAGGCCAACAGCTTGCAGGTACCGGCCAACAAGACCTTCAAGCTCGACCCACGGATCCCGCTGCTCGACGATGTGCGCCTGATCAAGTACGACTTCGAAAAGTATGGCAAGGCGACTGAGCGGCGCCGTTTGCTGGAGCGCTGGACCAAAGAGGTGGAGTCGCTGCCGCGCTAGGCTGGCGCCAAAGCCTATGAAGCATTTGCGTGCGACGGATCTGCGGGCGATTGCGCAGCTGGCAACGCAGGCGACGGGTGGTGTGGCGCGCATTGCCGAGGGCGTGCACCAGTCGGTCTGGAGCAGCATGGGTGTGCCGGGTGGCACCACGCCGGGCACGACGCGTGGCTTGACCGGCCTGATTTACCAAAGTGTGCATGGCGTCACCCAATGGGTCGGCAAGGGGATCGACGCAGCACTTGTCCGTTTGCAGCCGCTACTCGAACGAGTGGACGGCGAGGCGCCCGAAACACCCGAGCGCGAAGCCGTGCTGGCTGCGCTCAACGGTGTGATGGGGGACCGCCTGCTGGAGAGCAAGAGCCCTTTGGCCACGCCGATGAGCTTGCGCTACCGGGGTCAGGCGCTGGACGTCGGGAAGTCTCTCACCCTGCCGCAAACCACCGGCAAGGTGCTCTTGCTGATTCACGGTTTGTGCATGAACGATTTGCAGTGGCAGAGCGGGCCGCAGGAGCAGATCGTCGATCATGGTGCGGCGCTGGCAGCCCAACTCGGCTACACGCCGGTCTATCTGCGTTACAACACCGGACTGCACGTATCGACCAACGCGCGGGAACTTTCGCGTCAACTGGAGCAACTGCTGGAGCGCTGGCCAAGTGCCGTGCAGGAACTCACGGTGCTGGCTCACAGCATGGGTGGCTTGCTGATACGCGGCGCCTGCCAATGCGCCAAGGAAGAGGATCTGCGCTGGCCGGAGCGTCTGAAAAACATCGTTTTTCTGGGCACGCCCCACCACGGCGCACCGCTGGAGCGCGCCGGCAACTGGGTTGATGTTCTGCTGGGCAGCACGCCCTACAGCCGGCCTTTTGCGCGGCTGGCGCAGTTGCGCAGTGCCGGTATCACCGATCTGCGTTACGGCCATCTGCTGGACGCCGACTGGCAGGGGCGCGAGCGCTTTCAGAGGCATCCTGACCGGCGTCAACCCTTGCAATTGCCCGAAGGTGTGAGTTGCTATGCCATAGCCGCCACGCTGGCGGCCAAACGCGGCCTGCTGGCGGACCGTCTGACCGGCGACGGTCTGGTGCCGCTGCGCAGTGCCTTGGGTCAACACGATGATCCAGAACGCAGTCTGGCATTTGCAGCCAACCGGCAATCGATTCTCTACCGCACCAACCACATGGACTTGCTCAGCAGAGAGGAAGTGACGCGCCAGATTTTGCACTGGCTGTCATCCGGTACGCCCAAGCTGCCATCCAGTAAGCCCAATCTGTCATCCCGGACTTGATCCGGGATCCAGTGCCACGCGTTCCCTGGATTGCGGGTCAAGCCCGCAATGACAGAAAGGGCTCGCAACGACAAGACGTGCCCCGCAATGACAAGAAGTGGCTCAGAACACCGCGTTCCACAGCGCCAGCACGGCGTCGCGTTGCACCTGCAACTCGGCTGGCAGCACGTGCGTGGGCGCTTCGTCCAGGCGTGCACGGTGCTGTACGCGACGCAGTTCGCGGTAGGCGTCGGCTGCTCCGTGACCTACACCGCGCGGCAGCAGTCCTATCACTTCGGCGCGTTCAAGCAAGGCGATGTTGCCAGTGTTGAAAGTCAGTTCCGGGTGCGCGCCAGCGTGGCACAGCACCAGGTACTGCATGACAAACTCGACATCGATCATGCCGCCCGGACTGTGCTTGACATCAAAGAACTCGCCCTTCACCGGGTGTGCGCTGCGCATGCGCTCACGCATGAGGATGATCTCGCTCTTCAGGTCGGCGACCTTGCGCGGCGCGGCAATGACGGACTGGCGGATCGCATCGAAGCGAGCGCGCAGGGCGGCGTCGCCGACCACGAAGCGGGCCCGTGTCATGGCCTGGTGTTCCCAGGTCCAGGCGGTGTTGCTGCCGCGCTGCTGCTGGTAGTTGGCGTAAGCGTCAAAGGTCGTGATCAGGAGGCCGGAGTTGCCATTGGGCCGCAGTGCGGTGTCAATCTCGTAGAGGTCGCCCTCACCGGTTTTCACGGTGAGCCAGTTGATCAGCTTGCGCACCAGGCTGGCATAGACTTCGAGTGCACGCTCGTCTTCGTCCTCATAAACAAAGACGATGTCCAGATCGCTGCCGTAGCCGAGTTCCTTGCCGCCCAGCTTGCCGTAGGCAATGATGGCAAACTGCGGGCTTTCGCGGTGCTTTTTGGCCAGGCGGCTCCAGCACCAGCGTGTGGTTATACGCAGCACGGCTTCGGCCAGGGCGCTCAGGTCATCGGCCACTTGCTCCACTGTCAGGCGGCCTTCCACATCGCGCGCCAGCGTGCGGAAAACTTCGGCGTGATGGGCCCTGCGCAGCAGGTTCAAAAGTGTCTCGTCATCGTCCTCGCCGCCAGCTGCCAGCGAGGCGCGCCGGTGTTCCAGTTCGCGCTCAAATTCACCCGCCTCGAAGCGCTCATCGAGCATGTCGGCATTGGCCAGCTCGTCAATCACGCCCGGATGCAGCAGCAGGTAGCGAGCCGGCCAGCGCGCGGCTCCGAGCAGGCGCAGTAGGCGCTCATGCACTTTGGGGCGCTCCAGCAGCAGCGCGAGATAGCTTTCCCGGCGCAGCAGCGGTTCGATCCAGTCGGCCAGGCGCACCGCTGCAGTTTCGCTCACCAGACCTTCCTCGATCCACTGGGCGGTGCGTGACAGCAGGCGCAGCAAGCGACTGCGCGACTCCTCGCGCAGCGCCAGCACCCGGGGATGCTCACGCCAGGGCGCCACGCGCTGGCGAAATTCGGCTGGCAATTGCGTGAGCAGTTCTTCAAAACCGGGAGCCGCAGCCTTGCCCTTGGCACCATGGCAACCCTTGCATTCCTTCTCCGCGCCACCGCCCAGCAGGGAGTCAAATTCTTGCGCCACCAACTCGCGGTGGCTGTCCAACTGGCGCAGCAGGGCGGGCGCCGTGGCGTAACCCATGGTGCTGGCAACCCAGTCCAGATCGGCGTCCTGGGTTGGCAGCACATGCGTCTGCTGATCGTCCAGGTACTGAATTCGGTGCTCAACCCGGCGCAGGAAATCATAGGCCTCGGCCAAGGCCAGGGCGCTGGCCTGAGGCATCAAGCCAGCTCTGGCCAGACGCGGCAGGGCGCTCAGGGTGGGGCGCGTCCTGAGCTCCGGAAACTGGCCACCGCGCACGACTTGCAGCAGTTGCACAATGAATTCGATTTCGCGGATGCCACCGGGGCCGAGCTTGACATCGTTGGCGCGCTCCGGGTGGCCGCTGCTGCGTTTGCTGGCGTGCTCGCGGATCTGGCGATGCAGCACGCGCAGCGAGTCAAACACGTTGTAGTCGAGGTAGCGACGAAAGACAAAGGGCAGCACCACGTTGCGCAGATTTTGCGCAGCGCTGTTGTCCGGGCAACCCAGTCGCGCGACGACACGGCTTTTCAACCAGGCAAAGCGCTCCCACTCCCGGCCCTGTACATGAAAGTACTCTTCGAGGCCGCCCAGCGAGACGGCAGCCGGCCCTGAGTTGCCGTTCGGGCGCAGGGCCAGATCAACCCGAAAAACGAAACCGTGCTCGGTGCTGTCACCGATCAGCGCGTAGATGGCGCGCACCACCTTGGCAAAGTACTCGTGGTTCGAAATCCGGCCGCGTCCCTGGTCATTACCGCTGGTCTCGCCGTCGTGATCGTAAACGTAGATCAGGTCAATGTCGCTGGAGACGTTGAGCTCGCGCGCGCCGAGCTTGCCCATGCCGACGATCCACAGCTGTGCGCGCTCGCCACTGCTGGCAAGCGGTGCACCATGGCTCTGTTCAAGCGCTTGTTGCACCTGAGTGCAGGCTTGACCAAGAGAAAATTCGGCCAGGTCCGTCATGGCCTGCGTGATTTGCTGCAGCGCGGCTTGCTGGTCGCAGTCCAGACGCAGCAGGCGCTCCAGCACCAACTGGCGGATGATGCGCAGGGCGCTGCCGAGATCGTTGCCCATTGCGCACAGGGCGGTCAAGGCTTGTGTCATCGTTGTCTGATCAGGTACACCGGGCGGCAGCAGGTGCAACTCGCTGGCATAGCGGCGTTGCACGCGCTGGCACAGGCGTGAGTGCGGGGACAAGGCGGCTCGGGTCATAATTCCTGTCATGGCTAACGGTTCCAAATGATTGACGCGACTGCTGCACCCTCATCCAGGTTGGCAAAATCGACCACCGTCGCTCGCTGGGCGTTGGGCGTCGTCGTTGCGGCCTGGTTTCTTTGCGGGGCGACCTGGGGCGCGTTGCACTGGCTGATTGTGCCGCGAATTGGCGACTACCGCCCGTTGCTCGAAGAGCGCGCCAGCCAGATCCTTGGTGTCAAGGTACGTATTGGCGCTGTCGTGGCACATTCCACCGGCATGATTCCCTCGTTCGAACTGAGCCAGGTTCAGTTGTTCGATGTGCAGGGACGTGAAGCCCTTCTGTTACCAAGGGTACTGGCGGCGCTGTCGCCGCGCTCGCTCTGGTATTTTGGCTTCGAACAGTTGTATGTGGACCGACCCGAGCTCAATGTCCGGCGTGCTCAGGACGGCAGGATCACGGTCGCCGGACTCGACTTTTCAAAAGAGGGCAAACCCGACAACGCCGCTGCAGAATGGTTTTTTTCGCAGATCGAGTTTGCCATTCACGATGGCACGATCCGCTGGACCGATGAAATGCGGGCCGCACCCACGCTCGAACTCAAGCAGCTTGACCTGGTGGTGCGCAACCGCGGGCGTCGCCACGATATGCGGCTGGACGCCACACCACCGGCGCAGTGGGGCGATCGTTTCAGCCTGCGCAGCATGTTCCAACAACCGCTGCTCTCGCGCAGCAAGGGGCGCTGGCAGGACTGGGAGGGTCAGCTTTACGCTGAATTCGCCCGCGTTGACCTGTCCGAACTGCGGCGTTATGCCGAAATCGGCATCGACTTGCGTCAGGGCAACGGTGCGTTGACGGCCTGGGTTGATATCACGCGTGGTGAACTGACCGGCGCGGCAGCAGACGTTGCGCTGGGTGAGGTCAGCGTGACGCTGGGCAAGGACCTGCAGGCGCTGGAACTGCAGTCGGTGCGCGGACGTCTGGCTGGCAAGGTGCTGGCCGCCGGTTTTGAATTTTCGACGCAGGCGCTGCAGTTCGACACGCGCGACGGCCTGCATTGGCCGGGTGGCAATGTCAGTGTGACTTACCTGGGTGCCGAGGGCAAGGTCACGGCGCGCGGTGAAATCAAGGCTGACAAGCTTGATCTGAGTTCCTTGTCGCAGATTGCGAATCGCCTGCCGCTTGATCCGGTGGCCCGCGCCGCTCTGCTGGCCCATGCGCCGCGCGGACTGGTGGACAGATTGCAGACAAGCTGGCAGGGCCCGATGGAGAACATGAGCAAGTTCGACGTCAAGGGCCTGGTCAGTCAACTGGAACTGGCGCCGGCAGCGGGCTTTCCGGGGATCAAGGGTGCCAGCGTCGAGTTTGACTTCAACCAGTCAGGCGGGCGGGCTGCTGTCAGCGTCGCCGGTGGCGCGCTGGCTTTGCCGACCATCTTCGATGAGCCGGTCATTGCGGTCAGCCAGTTGTCGCTGGACGCGCGCTGGCAGATCAGTGGCGAGAAGATCGCTGTTCAGTTGCCCAACTTGAAGTTCAGCAATGCCGATGCGCAGGGTGAGGCGCAGATCAAGTGGGAGACCAGTGATCCGGCCAAAGCAGCGGGGCGTTCCAGATTTCCTGGTGTGCTTGATCTGCAGGGAACCCTCAGCCGAGCTGATGGAACCCGTGTGCACCGCTATCTGCCCTCGGTGATTGAGCGCTCGGTGCGTGACTACGTGCGCGATGCGGTTCAGGCGGGTACTGCCAGCGGCGTCAAGTTCAGGGTCAAAGGGGATTTGCGCGATATGCCGTTTCGCGATCCCAAGCGCGGTGAATTCCGGATTGCAGCCGACGTCCATAACGCGAGCTACGCCTATGTGCCGCGTCGGCTGCAGACCCGCGATGCCTTGCCCTGGCCGGCACTGACCCAACTCAGCGGTGAACTGGTATTTGAGCGCGCCCAGATGCAGGTCAAAGGCGCGCGCGCCAGAATCGGCGCCAGCGCCGGTTTGCAGATCAATAAGGTGGAGGCGGCCATCGCCGACCTGGATCGACCGGTGGTGACGGTCAGTGCCGAGGCCCGCGGCGCCCTGACCGAGGCCCTGGGAATGGTCAGTGGCTCGCCGCTGGCGGCCATGACCTCCAACGCGCTGGGGCGCGCCGTGGCCAGCGCCAATGCGGACTACAAGCTCAAACTGACGCTGCCGATTGCCGACCTGGACAAGTCCAAAGTGCAGGGCAGTGTGACTCTCGCGGGCAACGACATTCAGATGACACCCGATACACCGAAATTGACGCGCGCTCGCGGCAGTGTCAATTTCTCGGAGAGTGATTTTTCCATCGTAGCGGGTCAGGCACAGATGCTTGGCGGCGAGGTGCGGCTTGAAGGGGGGTCTGTGCCGGTCCCTGGCGGCGGTGCTGCCCGCAGTGGGCCTTCGATGCTGATTCGCGCCAGCGGCAGAGTGAGCGCTGAAGGCCTGCGCCAGGCCAGGGAACTTGGCTTTGTGGCGCGGCTGGCGCAGCACGCCAGCGGTAGCGCGGCCTACACCGCAGCGCTAGGCTTTCGGCGCGGCGAGCCTGAGTTGCTGGTCACCAGCAATCTCCAGGGCCTGGGCTTGAATCTGCCGGCGCCGTTCAGCAAGAGTGCCGAAGCGGCCTTGCCATTTCGGCTCGAGACGGCGCTGCTGCGTGAGTCGCTGCAGCCTGTGCCGAACGCTCCGGCGCGCCTGCGCGACCAGATGACGCTGGACTTTGGACGGCTCGCTTCGATTGTTTATATCCGCGATCTGTCGGGGCCGGAGCCGCGCGTCTTGCGTGGCAGCATGGCGGCGGGATTGTCACCACAGGAGACGGTCCCGCTGCCGGACGAGGGGGTGGCAGCCAACATCAACCTGGGCAGTTTTGATCTGGATGCCTGGGAGGCGGTGCTGTCGGTGGCAACCGGTACTTCCCTGACGGATACCAAAGGCGCAAGTACGCCCATGACCTATCTGCCCACCACCGTGGCAGTGCGGGCACGGGATTTGCGTTTCGGTGGACGCAAGTTCAGCAACGTCGTGGTCGGGGGCTCCCGCGAGGGACTCTTGTGGCGCGCCAATCTGGACGCCAGTGAGCTCAATGGCTACCTTGAATACCGCCAGGCGTCAGAGACGAGTGCCGGGCGGGTTTATGCCAGACTGGGCAAGCTGACCGTGGCCCCCAGCGATGTCAGTGAGGTGGAGGCGCTGCTGAACGAGCAACCGGCCAGCATTCCGGCGCTCGATATTGTGGTGGAAGATTTTGAATTGCGCGGCAAGCGGCTCGGGCGTCTGGAAGTCGAGGCCATCAACCGGGGTGCCGGCACGCAGGGGCGCAGCGGAGGCGCGCGCGAGTGGCGACTGAACAAGTTCAATATCAGCACGCCCGAGGCGTCACTAAGTGCCAGCGGCAACTGGAGCAGCGTCAACGCCCAGACCAGTGTGCCCGCTGCGTCCGGCTCGCGCGCAGTGGCGGAGCGCAGGCGCACGGTGATGAATTTCAAGCTCGATGTGGCCGATGGCGGCGAACTGCTGGCACGTTTTGGCATGAAGGATGTGGTGCGCAAGGGGCGTGGCAAGTTAGAGGGGCAGGTCGCCTGGCTGGGTTCGCCCTTCAGTCTGGATTACCCCTCGATGACGGGCGCGTTCACAGTCAACATCGAGAACGGACAGTTTCTCAAGGCGAACGATCCCGGTATTGCCAAGTTGCTGGGTGTGCTCAGCCTGCAGGCTTTGCCGCGACGGCTGACGTTGGACTTCAGGGACGTCTTCAGCGACGGCTTTGCCTTTGATTTCTTCCGCGGTGACGTTGGCATCGAGCAGGGCATTGCCAAGACCAACAATTTGCAGATGAAGGGGGTCAACGCAGCGGTGTTGATGGAGGGCCGCGCGGATCTGGCAAGGGAGACGCAGGACCTGAAGGTGGTGGTGGTTCCGGAAATCAATGCCGGCACGGCTTCGCTGATTGCCTCGGTGATCAACCCCGCGGTTGGTCTTTCCACTTTTCTGGCACAGCTGTTGTTGCGCCGTCCTTTGAACGAGGCGGCAACGCAGGAATTTCATATCGATGGCAGCTGGGCCGATCCGAAAGTCACCAAGGTTGATCACAAGGCGCCAGCGCAAGTGCCGACCGCTCCACCTGATGATGCAACTCGTTAAGCTTGTGCGCCGACTTCTGGCGTCAACCGGACGCGGCCTGTTGCTGGGCTTGCTGGCGGCCTGCGCGAGTGCGCCAGCCCCGCTGATGCAGGAGCCGGCGAGCGAGCCGCAGCTGGCGCCGGCTGCGCTGGCCAGCCCCAGTCAGAGCCAGGAGAAACAAAACTTGCCGGGTCCCATTTTGCAGTCCAGGAGCCGCTGGATCGCCGTGCACTGGGCTGATCTGCCGGGGTGGCAGGACGATGCACTGCACGAGGCCTGGAATGCCTGGCTGAAGAGCTGTGAGCGGCCCGGCCCGGTCTTCGCACCCTTGTGCGCTCAGGTCAGGACACTCAGCATCGCTGACGCTGCCGAGCAGCGCGCCTGGCTGATGGCGCGCCTGCAGCCCTACCAGGTGGAGTCGCTGGACGGAGCGACCGAAGGCCTGTTGACGGCTTATTTCGAGCCGGTGCTGGAAGCCTCGCGCCGGGCCAGCGCCCAGTTCTCCATTCCCTTGTACCAGCCGCCGGTCGGTCTGGCGCAGCGCAAGCCCTGGTACACGCGACAGGAAATCGACACTTCGGCGCAGGCCCAGGCGGCACTGCGGGGGCTTGAGATTGCCTTTCTGGCCGATCCGGTTGACGCGCTGATATTGCAGATTCAGGGCAGCGGGCGCCTGCGCATGACCCAGGCTGACGGCACACAGGTCATGCTGCGGCTGTCTTATGCGGGCTCCAACGAGCATCCGTACAGGAGTGTCGGACGCTGGCTGATCGATCAGGGTGCGCTGCGCGACGCCTCCTGGCCCTCTATCAAGGCCTGGCTACAGCGCAACCCGGAGCGCGTCAAGGAATTGCTCTGGAGCAATCCACGCGTGGTTTTCTTCCGGGAAGAGCGCTTGTCCGAGCAGGAGGGCGTTTGGGGTCCGAAAGGCGCACAGGGTGTGGCGCTGACGCCGGGGCGCTCGATTGCGGTCGATCCGGCCAGCATTCCCTACGGCACACCGGTCTGGCTGGCATCGAGCGGGCCGGCCGTTCGTTTGCAAAAACTGGTACTGGCGCAGGACGCCGGCAGCGCCATCACCGGTGCCGTGCGAGCCGACTATTTTGCCGGTTCAGGAGGCGCAGCGGCCGAGCTCGCGGGTCGCTTGAAGCAGCCGTTGCGGCTTTGGGTACTTTGGCCCAAGGGCCGGTGAGCCGCGGCGATGACCCCTGCAGCGCAGGCACCAGGCCGCGCCGCATACAATAGCGGGCCGTCAGATTTGGAGTATTTCCGTGTTTATTTCTTCCGCTTTTGCTCAGACCGCCGCCGCTGGCGGGGATATGCAGTCTTCACTCATGAGCATGCTGCCCCTGGTGTTGATGTTTGTGGTGCTTTATTTTGTGATGATTCGTCCCCAGATGAAGAAGCAAAAGGAGCACAAGACCATGATCGATTCGCTGGCCAAGGGAGACGAGGTTGCTACCGCCGGTGGCGTTCTCGGCAAGGTCGCGAAGCTCGGCGACAGCTACCTGAGCCTGGAAATTGCCAGCGGTGTTGAGGTGCAGATCCAGCGCAGTGCCGTGGTACAGGTGCTGCCCAAAGGCAGCATCAAGTAAGCAAGAAACGCGATCATGAATCGTTACCCGATATGGAAGTACACGATCATTGTGATCGCGTTGGTGGTGGGGTTTTTGTACACCTTGCCGAACTTTTTTGGCGAGGCGCCTGCGGTGCAGGTCTCGTCGGCCAAAGTCACCATCAAGGTTGACGCCGGCACCAAGCTGCGGGTCGAAGAGATCCTGAAGGCGTCCGGCCTTGCAGCCGATTTTGTGACGCTGGACAACACCTCGGTCAAGGCGCGCTTTGGCAACACCGAGACACAGCTCAAGGCCAAGGATGCCATTCAAAAAGCCCTGATCCCCGATGCGGCCAATGCCGGCTACATCGTTGCGCTCAACCTGTTGTCGCGCTCGCCGGTATGGCTCACGTCTCTGCATGCCTTCCCGATGTATCTGGGGCTGGACTTGCGCGGTGGCGTGCATTTCATGCTGCAGGTGGATATGCAGGCTGCGTTGGCCAAGAAGGCGGAATCGCTGTCGGGCGACATTCGCACCAGCTTGCGCGAAAAAAATGTGCGCCACAGCGGCATCAGTCGCAACGGCCAGACCATTGAAGTGCGTTTTCGGGACATGCCGACACTGGGCGCTGCCAAGGCGCTGATCCTGGACCAGTTTCCTGATCTGCAGACGATCGAGGCGCCCGATGGGACAGAGTTCAAGCTGACCGCCAGCATCAAACCCGAGGCAGCGCGTCGGGTGCAGGATCAGTCACTCAAACAGAATATCACCACCTTGCACAACCGGATCAATGAACTCGGTGTGGCCGAACCCGTGATTCAGCAACAAGGGTTGGACCGGATCGTGGTGCAGTTGCCTGGCGTGCAGGACACCGCCAAGGCCAAGGACATTCTGGGACGTACGGCGACGCTGGAAGTGCGCATGGTCGACGAGACCAGTGAAGCGCGCGCTGCCGAGAGCGGCGCTGCCGCCGTGCCCTTTGGCTCCGAACGCTATCTGGAGCGCAACAGTCAACCGGTGATCGTCAAGAAACAGGTCATCCTGACCGGCGAAAACCTGACCGACGCGCAACCCGGCTTTGACAGTCAGACTCAGGAAGCGGTGGTCAATCTGACGCTGGATGCCAAGGGTGCGCGCATTTTCCGGGACGTGACGCGAGAGAGTGTGGGCAAGCGCATGGCCATCCTGCTGTTTGAAAAGGGCAAGGGTGAGGTCGTCACGGCGCCGGTGATCCGCTCTGAAATTGGTGGTGGCCGGGTGCAGATCTCCGGCCGCATGACCTCCATGGAAGCCAACGACACGGCCTTGCTGCTGCGCGCCGGCTCACTCGCGGCGCCGATGGAAATCATCGAAGAAACCACCATTGGCCCGAGCCTGGGTGCAGAAAACATTGCCAAGGGTTTTAACAGCGTGACCTACGGCTTCGCGGCGGTGGCGGTCTTCATGTGCCTTTACTACGTGCTGTTTGGCATGTTCTCGAGCATTTCCCTGGCCGTCAATCTGTTGCTGCTGGTGGCTGTGCTATCGATGTTGCAAGCGACACTGACGCTGCCCGGCATGGCCGCGATGGCGCTGGTGCTCGGTATGGCGATTGACTCCAACGTGCTGATCAACGAGCGGGTACGTGAGGAACTGCGCAACGGCGCTTCGGCGCAGGCGGCGATCCATGCCGGTTATGACCGGGCCTGGGCCACGATTCTCGACTCCAACGTCACCACCCTGATCGCCGGGCTGGCCCTGCTGGCCTTTGGCTCGGGGCCGGTGCGCGGTTTTGCCGTCGTGCATTGCCTGGGCATCCTGACCAGCATGTTCTCGGGTGTGTTTTTCTCAAGAGGTCTGGTCAATCTCTGGTACGGCCGACAGAACAAGCTCAAGAGCCTGTCCATCGGCACGGTCTGGCGCCCCGATGCCGGCAATCAGGTCGCGCCTCAGTAACGGAGATATTGCATGGAATTTTTCAGAATCAAGCGCGATATCCCGTTCATGCGGCATGCGCTGGTCTTCAATCTGGTGTCGCTGGTCACGTTTCTGGCAGCTGTCTTCTTCCTGTTCAGCCGCGGTCTGCATCTGTCGGTTGAATTTACCGGCGGCACTTTAATGGAAGTGAGCTACACCCATCCGGCTGACTTGAATGGCGTCCGCGCTGCGGTGGAGGCACTGGGCCTGAAAGACGTGCAGGTACAAAATTTCGGCACCGCGCGGGATGTACTGATCCGTCTGCCGGTGCAAAAAGGCGTCAGTTCGGCGCAGCAGAGCGAACAGGTCATGACTGCCTTGAAGGCGGCCGATGCCTCTGCCGCCATGCGCCGTACCGAGTTCGTCGGCCCACAGGTGGGGGATGAACTGGCCACAGATGGCCTGAAGGCGCTGGCTTCGGTGGTGATCGGCATCATGCTTTATCTTGCCATTCGCTTTGAATGGAAGTTTGCCGTAGCCGCCATCATTGCCAATTTGCACGACGTCATCATCATTCTCGGCTTCTTTGCATTCTTCCAGTGGGAATTTTCGCTGCCGGTGCTGGCGGCCGTGCTGGCGGTGCTGGGTTATTCGGTCAACGAATCGGTCGTGATTTTTGACCGGATTCGCGAAAACTTCCGGCGTTATCGCAAGATGAACACGGTGCAGATCATCGACAGTTCGATTACTTCGACCATCAGCCGGACCATCATCACGCACGGTTGCACGCAGTTGATGGTGTTGTCGATGCTGCTTTTTGGAGGGGCCACGCTGCACTACTTTGCGCTGGCACTGACGATTGGCATCTGTTTTGGTATCTATTCCTCGGTCTTTGTCGCGGCGGCGATTGCCATGTGGCTCGGCATCCAGCGCGAAGACCTGATCAAGGGTGGCGCCAAGAAGGACGGTGACCCGAACGATCCCAACGCGGGCGCCACTGTTTGACGGGAAAAGAGGGTATGGCAACGCAACCCACTGTGATACCGCGCGAGCAACTGCCGCAGGAAACGCGGCGTCGCTTTGTCCGTGATGTAGGGCGCGTCATGGAGCAGCTTGACAGCGTCGTGCTGGAGCGCTTCACCGAGTTGATGAATGAGGCCGCCCCCTCGCGGGAAATGCAGAATCGGCGCGATGCCTGGACCGCGTACCAGAAAGCCCGGGCGAACTGGGTCGATGGCACACGCAAAGCCTGGACCCTGGCCTTGCAGCCAGCGCTGCCGAAGGTGAACAAGGTGCTCGATGGTGCTTTTGAACTGGTGGGGACCGATGTCGCTGAAAACAAGATTCTGGCATCGCGTCTGGCCATCGGTGTGCTGGAGCAGGCTGGCTCCGAATACAACGATCTGCTCTTTCGCATGAAGCAACTGCTGGGCACGCAGGAACTCGAAAGTAACGATATCCTGCGGCCCGAAGTGCTATTTATGGCCATGGTGGAGCGCTGGGCCGGTCTTGACCTGTCGCGCGACGCCTGGGCCATGGTCAATGACGTAGCGCAAAAATGGTTGGCCGAAGGTATCAGGCAGGCCTATACCAGCGCCAACGCTTTCCTGATCGAGCGAGGTGTCTATCCAACCATTGAGTTGTCTGATCGGATTTCGCGTTCGTCGGTGACGACCGGGCACGTGGCACCGAGCGCCGCCAAAACACCGGTTCAAGCACCGGCAGCAGTCGAGGCGACTCCAAGGGAAGGGGTCGCGCCGCGACAGGGAGGGCATGCTGCTGCGCGGCCGGCTGCTCCTTTTGCCGGGCGCCTGGGATGGGAAAGCGAGCAAGATGCGGTCAGTTCTCCCGGTGCGCCCATTTTCGGCGCTGCAGCGGGCCGAGCGTCCACTGGCTCCGGTTCAGGCGAGCATTCGCGAAGCCGGCCATCCACAGGCGGTTATGGCTCCGAT
Organism: Comamonadaceae bacterium; assembly: GCA_037132975.1. Lineage (GTDB taxonomy): Bacteria > Pseudomonadota > Gammaproteobacteria > Burkholderiales > Burkholderiaceae_C > Rhodoferax. Next base: position 13,818 of record JBAXOZ010000015.1, on the reverse strand, counting down.
GGTGCCAGTGCCGCCGAAGAAACCCGCATGATGACCAGCACCACCCCGCTGGCCAGGGCCCGTAGCCGGGCCGCTGGTGTGGTGGGGCAGCTCAAGCGCTTGCTCGGCAACTCGGGCGGTGTCGATTTTGAGTCGACGGAGCACCGCGCACCTTCGCCCGCACTGGCTGCCGCCATTGCGGCGCCGTCGGCGGCTTCGGCTGCTGCTGGCGGCAGTGCCACGGTGCTCGAGGATTACAGCCCGGCCGGCGTTGCCAGAGTCTCGGCCGATCTGCGGCAGCGCACGACAGACCTCAAGAACAAGGCGGAAACCAAGGGAGAGAAGGCAACCATTGAAATCGTGGCACTGTTGTTTCAGGCGATTTTGCAGGAAGAGCGGATTCCGCCCGGCATTCGGGTCTGGTTTGCCCGACTGCAAATGCCGGTTTTGCGCGTGGCCCTGGCCGAGCCGGACTTCTTTGGCACCATGGATCACCCGGCGCGTCAACTGATTGACCGCATGGGTTCCTGCGTCATGGGGTTTGACGCCAGCGGCATCAATGGCGGTCCGCTGGAGACAGAAATCAAGCGGGTGGTCCAGGTGATAGAGCAGTACCCGGAAACTGGCAAGCGCGTTTATCAGCTGGTTTATGACGAGTTCCAGAAGTTTCTGGCGCAGTTCCTGACCGGGCGCGACTCGACGCAAAAAGTGGTGGGTGTGGCGCAGCAGGTGGAGCAGAAGGAAACGCTGACGATCCAGTACACGATCGAGATGCGCAACCTGCTCAAGGATCTGCCGGTGCGCGACGAGATTCGACAGTTCTTGTTCAAGGTCTGGGCCGAGGTGCTGGCGCTGGCAGCGGTGCGCAAAGGCCCGCAGCACGAAGAGACGCTGAGTCTGAAGAAGCTGGCATCCGATCTGGTCTGGTCGGCCAGTGCCAAGCCGAATCGCGCTGACCGCGCCCGCGTCATTCGGGACTTGCCGCAATTGCTGCAAAAGCTGCGCTCCGGCATGACCTTGCTTGGTATCGGCTCGACCGAACAGGACGCTCACATCAAGACCGTCAGCGATACGCTGGCCGACGCTTTTGTCTCCAAGACGCAGGCGATCCCGAGCGAGCAGATTGCCGCGATGGCCGAGCGCCTGGCCAATCTGGAAGACTTCGTTACCGACGAAGGCACCGGTGATTTGCCGCTGGATGCACAGAGCATTGAAATGATGCTCGGGATTGATGCATCGAATATCGATGTTGTCACCGATGGAGGTTCCAAACCGACGCCAGCCATGATTTCCTGGGCCCAGCAGTTGCAGGTCGGTGCCTGGTTTACGCTGGACCATAACGGGCGGGTGGCACAAGTGCAGTTTGTCTGGCGCAGCGAGCGCAAGCACCTCAATTTGTTCGCTTCGAGCGACGGACGCAGTTATCTGATCCAGGCCAGACGACTGGCTGCCTATCTGCAGGCGGGTCTGCTGGTGCCGCAGGAGCAGGAAGCGCTGACTGTGCGCGCCACACGCGACGCGCTGGTCAAGCTCAACGCCAATCCGGAGCGCTTGCTGGGCTGAGTTATTTGATGCGCTGGAACAGGCCGCCGGGCAGGCGCGCAAGCTCGCGTGCAAGTTCGAGCGTCATCAATTGCGCCTGCAATTGGGCCGTCTCCAGACCCGAGCGCGCTTGCAGCGCATCGAGACCGACCGGATCGAAACCGACGAGTTCAAGCAAACGTTGCGTCGGGTCGCCTGCATCGCGTTCGTCCTTGCTGTGGTCAGCAGGACGGTGCTTGCTTTGCTGTGGGGCAGCATCGATCTTCAGTTCTTCCAGGATGTCCTGCGCCGACTCGACCAGTTTGGCCCCCTGCTTGATCAGGGCGTGGCAACCGCGTGCCTGCGGTGAGTGAATCGAGCCAGGGATGGCAAAAACCTCCTTGCCCTGATCCGCCGTTAGCCGTGCCGTGATCAGTGAGCCCGAGCGCAGCGCTGCTTCCACCACCAGCGTGCCCTGCGCCAAGCCGGCAATCAGGCGATTTCGCCTTGGAAAATTGGCGACCAAAGGGGGTGTACCCAGCGGGTACTCGCTCAGCAGCAGCCCATGGCGCGCGATCCGGTGCGCCAGTTCCAGATGTCGCTTGGGGTAGACGCGGTCCAGTCCGGTGCCAACGACAGCCACCGTGGCGAGCCGCTCAGAGCCACCCGCAAGACTCTCCAGAGCACCCTCATGGGCGGCGCCGTCAATGCCCAGAGCAAGACCGGAGATGATGCAGAGGCCTGCTTCTCCAAGCGCCTTGGAAAAAAGCCGCGCATTGGCCGCTCCCTGGGGCGTCGGGTTGCGGCTTCCAACCACCGCAATGCTGTTGAGCAGCGTGTCGGCCAAGCCGCTGCTGGCAAGTTTGCCGGCACCGAGAAGGTAGAGCATCAAGGGCGGATCGTCGATGGTCAGGAAAGAGGCGGGATAGTCTGCGTCGCCGAGAACCAGAATCTGGCGCTGAGCGGCCCCCTCGCCGGATTCCTGCAGCCATCTCCAGCTCAGTTCCAGAAGCTCAGGCAATTCGGCGGGCCTCTGGCGCAGCGCCAGGCCTTGAGTGTCACCAAGCACCTGACGCAGTGCCGTGGTCGACTGCTCGAATACTGCCTGTGGCAGCCCGAACGCGCTGAGCAATTTGCGCGCGGTGATGTTGCCAATGCCCTGTGTCAGCGTCAGGCGCAGCCAGCCCTCAAGTTCTTGCCGCTGCATGGACTGCATCGCGCAGGCACGTTCAACGCGGGTTGACCAATCGGTCGCCGACGCGCGCGCTGTCCGTGATTTCCAGAATCAGACCGTAGGAAAGGCGGTCGAAAGTCTTGAACACCATCAACAAGCCGTTACGCTCATCGGGCAGCTTCAGCTCGGTTCGCGCTTCATCGGTCTTGTCAATCAGTCGCGCGCCGTCCTTCAGAATGGCCAGCACATGTCCGTTCTCGATGCCGTCTCGCGTGCCGCGATTGATGGCGACCACCTGGTTCTGTGCCGCGTTGACGACGGCGTTGCCGTAAACGGAAACGATTCTGGCATCCGTCCTGGTCTGCGGTGCATGTGGCACGTAATTGAGCAATTGCCGCTGCGGCTCGGGCAGCAGCCGGTCGCCAACGCGAATTTCTTCTTTGGCCGCCGTGATGTCAATCGTGGCTGGGATCGTGTCAGTGCGGGTCTTGCCGTCTTTGTCTTGCGACTGCTCAATGGCCTCGCCTCGTGCCAGCAGCGCCCTGCCCAGATACTGGGCTTCCAGACCCAGAACCTCACCGGTTATCGGGTCTTTCAGGGGTGTGGCTTCACGAAATATCCGGTACACCTGCTGTTTCTGGCTGAGGTCATCCTTCAGCGCAGCGTCCACCGGGCCGCGGGCGTAGGCGCGGTCGCCCCGGGTCAGCAGAACCCGCCCTTCCTGGGTTGCCACAATGCGTGGCGCCGATTGCATGGTGTTTTCATCAACGATCACCGGCTCAGCCAGGTAGGGCTCGATCAAGTGAAATCTTAGAGCCGGTACGGCGCCGCTGCCCACTGTTTCGTAGCGGGTACGGGGCGACCAGCGCACCGTTGCCGGCGGCTCGGCGCTGGCTGCGTCAGCGCCGGCAGTCGCAACTGCGGCATCCGCGACCGCGCGCAGGGTCACTCGACCATCCTTCTTTTCTAGGGAGAGCTTTTGTCCAGGGTAAATCCGGTGCGGATTCTTGATATCGGCCAGATTCATGCCCCACAACTCGGGCCAGCGCCAGGCAGACTTCAGGAACAGGGTGGAGATGCCCCACAAGGTATCGCCCGCTTTGATGCTGTAGTTCTCCGGCGCAGTGGCAGCAAGCTCGCTCAGGGCAATGCCGCTGTGCGCCACCTGGTCCGCCGTGGCCTTCTGCTGGGGCGTCACGGCCAGGGGCTGCGCCAGGGCCGGCACCGGCGCTGCCGCGAGCCATGCCAGGCTCAAGCTGGCGAGCTGCGCCGTCACTTTGAACTTCACGGTCCTGCTGTTTGTCATGATCGGTTGCACTGGGTTGCCTTTTGAACTGTTCTGGAACATGCGTCATGGTCTTGCCAAGCCGCGTGAAACCTCGATGAATCTGGCGCAATTTTGCTCTCAAGCCCTTCAGAGGGCAACGCTTTTAGGGGGAACGAGCTGGAGGGGGGCATAAAAGTAGCGAAAATAGCGACATCTGGAAACCGATTAAAACATGGCTTTACTCCCCCTTCTTTTCTTCCCCGATCCGCGCTTGCAGACCGTCGCCAAGCCGGTCCCCGCCGTTGATGAACGCGTTCACAGACTGGTTGCCGACATGCTGGAAACCATGTACGAGGCCAAGGGCATTGGTTTGGCCGCGACCCAGGTGGATGTTCATGAGCGTGTGATCGTCATTGACGTATCGGAGCAACGTGACCAGGCTGTCGTGCTGATCAATCCCCAAGTGGTCTGGACCAGTTCGACAACCCACCTCAACGAGGAGGGCTGTCTGTCGGTACCCGGAATTTACGACGGTGTCGAGCGCTTTGACGCGGTGACCGTCAGCGCCCTCGACGCCATGGGGCAGTCCCGGGTGGTGCAGGCTGAAGGCTTGTTGGCGGTCTGCATCCAGCACGAGATGGATCACTTGCTGGGCAAGGTTTTTGTTGAATACCTCTCGCCCCTGAAACGCAACCGGATCAAGAAAAAAATGCTCAAGGCACAGCGTGAGGATGCCCGGTGAGACTGATCTTCGCCGGCACGCCCGAGTTTGCCCGGGTGGCGCTGGAACAGTTGCAGCAGGGCGGGCACCAGATTGCACTGGTGCTGACGCAGCCAGATCGTCCGGCCGGGCGTGGCATGAAGCTGCAGGCATCCAGCGTCAAGCAGTACGCCATCGAGCACGGTCTGCCGGTGGCGCAGCCGCGCAGCCTGCGGCTGGACGGCAAGTACGGGGAAGATGCGCAGGCGGCCAAAGCGGCCATCGAGGCGGCGCAGGCCGACGCCATGGTGGTGGTGGCCTACGGCCTCATCCTGCCGCAATGGGTTCTTGATACACCAAGTTACGGTTGTTTCAATATCCACGCCTCGTTGTTGCCGCGCTGGCGCGGTGCAGCGCCGATTCACCGCGCGATTGAAGCCGGCGACAGCGAGACGGCTGTCACCATCATGCAGATGGACGCGGGGCTCGATACCGGTGACATGTTGATGGCGCATACCGTGCCGATCGAGGCGAGCGATACCACTGGCAGCCTGCAGGACAGGCTGGCACAGCTGGGCGGACGGTTGATGTTGCTTGCCTTGCAAAAGGCCGAAGCGCAGGCCTTGAAGCCGGTGCCGCAGAGTGCGCAAGGTGTCACTTACGCGCAGAAGATTGAAAAGAACGAGGCCGGCATTGACTGGCGGCAGGGCGCCGGTCAGATCGCACAGAAGGTGCGGGCGTTCAATCCGTTTCCCGGCGCTACCGCCACTTTGAATGGTGAAACCCTGAAAATCTGGATGGCGGTGCCGGCAGCTCTTGCGCCGCCAACTGATGCGCAACCGGGCACGGTTCTGCTGGTTGATCCGCAGGGCATGGCGGTCGCAGCGAAGGATTCGGTGCTCGTTATCACCGAATTGCAGCGCCCGGGAGCCAAACGCATGCACGTCGCTGACTTTCTGCGTGGCTGTGCGGTGCAGCCAGGTGCGGTTTTTGAGAACCCGGCCTGATGTTTTTTCTGCCCGGCAACTACCGGCATCCAGAATTTCGTCAGGGTGTCCTTGATTCGCTTGGAGTGGCGCCAGGTATCGCCGCCTGGGGCCTGATGACTGGCGTGGCCATGATGAATTCAGGCATGAGCACAGCCGAAGCTTTGCTGATGGGTGTCATCGTCTTCGCCGGCAGTTCGCAACTGGCCGCTATTCCGCTGCTGGCCGCAGGGGCGCCGATGTGGGTGGTGCTTGCCACCGGCTTTTGTGTCAATCTGCGCTTTGTCGTCTTCAGTGCGCACCTGCGACCCTACATGATGCATCTGCCGCTGTGGCAGCGCCTGGCCACCGGCTATCTGACAACCGATCTGAGTTACGTTCTGTTCACCAGGCGCTATCCGGCGCATGGTGGCAACAGCGTGCAGTTGCAGGACCAGCAGGCTTATCTGGCCGGCAATTGCGGCATCAGCTGGGTCGCCTGGGTGGGTTGCAGCGTCATCGGTGTCGTGTTGGCCAACTGGATTCCAACGCACTGGGGTCTGGGTTTTGCCGGCATTCTGGCCCTGATCGGCATTCTGTGTTCGTTGGCATCGAGTCGCATGCGCCTGGTATCTGCTGGCGTGGCTGGCGCTGCTGCTGTTGCTGCCTTTGCCTTGCCCTTCAAGCTCAATATTCTGCTTGCCATTGCCGCTGCCGTGGCGCTCTGCCTGACAATGGAAAAAGCATGAATGCGCAAAGCGAACCCTGGACACTTCTGATCATCGTCGGACTGGCCGGCGTGACCGTGTTGACGCGTTGCTTCTTCTTCATCTCCAGCAAACCCTGGAGCCTGCCCTCGTGGGCGCAGCGCGGCCTGCAGTACGCGCCGATTGCGGCGCTGGCGGCGGTCATCGCACCCGAAGTGCTGATGACCCAGGGGCAGTTCATCAGCACTTGGCAGGACGCTCGTCTTTTTGCCGGTGCTGCCGGCGCGCTCTGGTTTTTCTGGCGCAAAGGCGCTGGCCAGGCCGTTCTGGGGACCATCATCGTCGGCATGGCGGTTTACCTGCCACTGCACCTGGGACTCGGCTGGTAAAGCCGGGCGCGGGCGCGCTTCTACAATCGACCCAGCAACACTTTTTGACAGGCTTTCTTCATGAACGTTATTCGCTTTTCCGACCTGTGTGCCGGCGGCCAGATCACTGGCAAACGTGTCTTTATCCGGGCTGATCTGAATGTGCCGCAGGACGATGCCGGCCAGATCACGGAGGACACACGCATTCGCGCCTCCTTGCCCTGCATCCGCATGGCGCTGGAGGCGGGTGCTGCGGTGATGGTGACTTCGCATCTAGGGCGCCCGACCGAGGGCGAATTCAAGCCTGCTGATTCGCTGGCACCGGTGGCTCGGCGCATGGCTGAACTGCTGGGACGCGAAGTGCCCCTGGTCTCCAACTGGGTTGACGGGGTCAGTGTGCAGCCAGGGCAGCTGGTGCTGCTGGAGAACTGCCGCGTCAACAAGGGCGAGAAGAAGAACAACGAAGAACTGTCCAAAAAGATGGCCGCCCTGTGCGATGTTTTTGTGCACGATGCTTTTGGCACCGCGCACCGCGCTGAAGCGTCCACTTACGGTATCGCACAGTTTGCCAAAGTAGCCTGTGCCGGCCCGCTGCTCGCAGCCGAGATGGATGCCATCACGCTGGCCCTGGCGAACCCGAAGCGACCGCTGGTGGCCATCGTGGCCGGCTCCAAGGTGTCCACCAAGCTGACCATTCTCAAGAGCCTGGCGGCCAAGGTGGACCAACTGATCGTCGGCGGCGGCATCGCCAACACCTTCATGCTGGCGGCGGGACTGAACATTGGCAAGAGTCTGGCCGAGGCCGATCTGGTGACAGAGGCGAAAGCAGTGATTGAGGCCATGAAAGCACGCGGCGCGGCGGTTCCGATACCGACCGATGTGGTTACCGCCAAGACTTTTTCTGCTGATGCCGTTGCGAGCGTCAAGGCGGCCAGCGATGTGGCAGACGATGACCTGATTCTGGACATCGGCCCACAGACGGCAGCGCTGCTGGCAGCCCAGCTCAAGCAGGCCGGCACCATTGTCTGGAACGGTCCGGTGGGGGTCTTTGAGTTTGCCGCGTTCGAGAACGGCACCCGGGTACTGGCGCACGCGATTGCCGACTCCAGCGCCTTCTCCATCGCTGGTGGCGGCGATACCCTGGCCGCGATTGCCAAATACGGCATTGAAAAGAAGATCAGCTACATCTCGACGGGCGGCGGGGCGTTTCTCGAAGTGCTGGAGGGCAAGACGCTGCCCGCTTTTGAGATCCTGGCGCGCCGTGCGGCGGGGGCGGCATGATACCGCGGCGCGCCACCAAAATCGTAGCTACGCTGGGTCCGGCCTGCAGCGATCCGGTCCTGCTGGAGCAAATGCTTCGCGCCGGCGTCAATGTGGTGCGACTCAACTTCAGTCACGGCACGGCGCAGGACCATATTGAGCGCGCCCGTCTGGTGCGTGAAGTCTCGCTGCGTGTTGGCCGTGAAGTCGCCATCATCGCGGACCTGCAAGGTCCCAAGATCCGGGTTGGCAAGTTCGCACTCGGCAAGGTCATGCTGGAGGTCGGGCAAAAATTTGTGCTGGACGCGGCGCGCACCGAACTGGGGGACATTGACGCTGTGGGTCTGGACTACAAGTCACTGCCACGCGAGGTCCGGGCCGGCGATGTGCTCTTGCTCAACGACGGCCTGATTGTGATCACCGTCGATGCGATCCGTGGGGACTCGATTCACACCACGGTCAACCTCGGCGGCGAGTTGTCGAACAACAAGGGCATCAACAGGCGCGGCGGCGGGCTCAGCGCGGCGGCGCTGACTGCCAAGGACATGGAAGACATCCGCACGGCCATGAGTTTTCAGGCCGACTATGTAGCGGTCAGTTTTCCCAAGAACGCCACCGATATGGAAATGGCGCGTCAGTTGTGCAATGTGGCGGCCGGGGAGTATGGCCACAAGCCAGGCTTGATTGCCAAGATCGAACGCGCGGAAGCGATCCCCAAGCTGCAGGAAATTTTGCTGGCCAGCGACGGCATCATGGTGGCGCGTGGCGACTTGGCGGTCGAAGTCGGCAACGCTGCGGTGCCGGCGCTGCAAAAGCGCATGATCAAGATGGCGCGCGAGTTCGACAAGGTGGTCATCACGGCGACGCAGATGATGGAATCCATGATCAGCAACCCGGTGCCGACGCGGGCCGAGGTCAGTGATGTGGCCAATGCCGTGCTCGACGGCACCGACGCCGTGATGCTGTCTGCCGAGACGGCAGCCGGAAAATTTCCTCTGGAAACCGTGGTGGAGATGGCCAAGATTTGCCACGCTGCCGAGGACAACGAAGAGTTCAAGCTGGAAGCAGATTTCACCGGCAAAACCTTCAGCCGCATCGACCAGTCGATTGCCATGGGCGCCTTGTTCACGGCGCACCATCTGGGCGCCAAAGCCATCGTCGCCCTGACCGACAGCGGCTCGACTGCCCTGTGGATGAGCCGGCACCTGATCCATGTACCGATTTACGCCTTGACCTCCAAGGTCGCCACGCAGCGTCGCATGACGTTGTACCGCAATGTGCGTCCGCTCTTCATGGACACCAGCGCCGACCGCGATACGGCCCTGTCTCAAGTCGAGAACAACCTGAAGACTCGCGGTCTGGTGCAAAAAGGCGATGTTTATGCCATCACCTGCGGCGAGCCGATGGGTGCGCCGGGCGGCACCAATATGCTCAAGATCTGCCGGGTTAGCTGACCGCGTAGATCGCCGCCAGCACCGGCTCGGTTTTTCCTTTGGCACTGATGCTGATCCGCTCCTGGGCGGGGTTTGTCATCTGATTCACCGGACCGACCAGCAATTGCCCACCCTTGGCATGATCGCAAAGTCGTTTGGCCGTGTTGACGGTGTCGCCGATGACGTCGTGGATCTGGGCGGTTTGCGTGCCGAAGAAACCCTCCACCACCGGCCCCACCCATAAGCCTGCCCCGGCCGTGAGTTGCATCGGTTCCAGCGTGGAGATCGCGGCAGCCAGAGCCTTGCCCATGAGCGGGATGGCAGACGCATCGGCGCGCAGCACCAGCAGCACCTCGTCGCCGCTCATCTTGGATTTGACCAGGTTCGTGCCGCAGGCTTCGAGGATCGCAGCGTAAAAGCCGTTGAGCATACCGATGACCTGTTCAGGCGGGTGCGTTTCACTCCAGGCGGTGAAGCCGCGCACGTCGATGAAACCGATGGCGCGCTCCACCCGACTGGCGGTGTGGCTTCCGCTGTCGCGCAGCACGTCTTCAACCACCTGGCTGCCAAAGCCCCAGCGTGACAGGGTCTTGAGCTGCTGTGTCAGATCGACGATCACACCCTGCTGACGGCGCGCCACGAGAGACAGTGAAATATAGGCACCGGCCTGCATGACGGCGAGGACGAACAGATAAAGATGGGAGGGCGAGGAAAAAAAGTCAAAAACGCCAGCGACCCATGGCATACCCTTGACGTCCAGTGCGATGTAGAACAGAAGTGGCCCAAGACCCTGTGCCGTGCGGGAAAGGCAAACACCCGCGACGGCGCGGCCTGGCTTGTCGTTGCGCTCCTCCAGGGCTGCACCCCATGCATACATCAGCATCAGGACAATGAAGGTGAGGTGCTTGGGCCGGTCGAAAAAAGAGATGCCTTCAATCAGCGACTCCATCAGTGCATAAGCGCCCAGACCCACCAGGCGGCTCCACCAGGGCAGTGCCAAGCCCTGAAACCTGCGCCGCGCGAGCCAAGCGCTTTGCCCTAACGCCGCGATCGACAGCACGTAGACATCGGGCTTGGTGAACATGAAGTTCCATTCCCAAATGGCTTCGAGCATCAGCAGCAGCAGCGCCAGGTGACCGACGCCCTGAAACAGGTCGGTCAGGAAAAAGCTTAACCAGGACCCTTTCAGGGTGGCATTGACTTGCTGGTCAAGGGAGTCTGCTGTTGGAGTTTGCATGGTCGTTTCGACGGCGATTTTCATTCTATGACAAGGCTCGCACAGGCCGGGCACCCAACGGCCCGGACTGCTGTTGAACCGTGTCGTTAAAATTCACCCAAGTCAGCAATCAATCTCCCCCCCAACTTTTTGAAGGACTCCATCATGGCTCTGGTCTCAATGCGCGAACTGCTCGATCATGCAGCCGCCAACGGTTACGGCATTCCCGCTTTCAATGTCAACAACCTGGAGCAGGTGCAGGCGGTGATGGCTGCAGCTGATGAGGTGGGCGCACCGGTCATCCTGCAGGCCAGCGCGGGTGCCCGCAAGTACGCTGGCGAGGCCTTCATCAAGCACCTGATCCAGGCCGCCATCGAAGCCTACCCACATATTCCGCTGGTGATGCACCAGGACCATGGGCAAAGCCCGGATGTATGTCAGGGCGCCATCAACCTGGGTTTCAGCTCGGTCATGATGGACGGCTCGCTGATGGCCGACGGCAAGACCATCTCCAGCTACGAGTACAACGTCGAAGTCACGCGCAAGGTGGTTGATCTGGCGCACGCCACTGGCGTCACGGTCGAGGGCGAACTGGGTTGCCTGGGCTCCCTGGAAACCATGAAGGGTGACAAGGAAGACGGCCACGGCACCGACTCCACCATGACGCGCGAGCAGATGCTGACCGACCCCGAGCAGGCGGCAGACTTTGTCAAGCGCACGCAGCTTGACGCGCTGGCCATTGCCATTGGCACCAGCCACGGCGCCTACAAGTTCACACGCAAGCCCACCGGCGATATTCTGGCCATCAACCGCGTGATGGAAATCAACAAACGGATTCCGAACACGCACCTGGTGATGCACGGCTCCAGCAGCGTGCCGCAGGAGTCGCTGGCGATCATTCGCCAGTATGGTGGCAACATGAAGGAAACCTATGGCGTGCCGGTCGAAGAAATCCAGAAGGCCATCAAGTTCGGCGTGCGCAAGATCAATATCGACACCGACATCCGTCTGGCCATGACCGGTGCCGTGCGCAAGTACATGTTTGAAAACCCCGAAAAATTTGATGCCCGCGACTGGCTCAAGCCGGCCCGTGAGGCCGCCAAGGCGCTGTGCAAGCAGCGTTATCTGGAATTCGGTTGCGAAGGTCAAGCCAGCAAGGTCAAGGGCAACAGCCTGATCGTGGTGGCTGCTCAATACGCGCGGGGTGAACTGGCTCAGGTCGTGCGCTGATATGGCTGCCGCCCTGCACACCTCCCAGCTCACGTCCCTGCCGTTGCTGGCCAGGGGCAAGGTGAGAGACAACTATGCGGTCGGTACCGACCGCATCCTGATGGTGGCCAGTGATCGCCTGAGTGCCTTTGACGTGATCATGGGCGAGCCCATTCCCGGCAAGGGCGCGCTGCTGACGCAGATGGCGCTGTTCTGGTTTGACAAACTCGGGCCGAAGGGCTTGAACCTCTGTCCGATTCACCTCACCGGTGACGCGCCAGAGAGCGCAGTGACGGCCGCCGAGGTGCCACAAGTGGTGGGCCGATCCATGCTGGTCAAGCGCCTCAAGCCCCTGCCGGTGGAAGCGGTGGTGCGCGGTTATCTGGCCGGCAGCGGCTGGAAGGAGTACCAGAAGAACAGCGCGGTCTGCGGTGTCAAGCTGCCAGCCGGTCTGAAGAATGCCTCCAAACTGCCCGAGCCGATTTACACGCCTGCAGCCAAGGCGGCAGCCGGCGACCATGACGAGAACATCAGCTTCGAGCAGACGGTAGAGGCCATCGGTGTTGATCTGGCAACGCGCATGCGCGACATCAGTATTGCACTGTACAAGGCGGCCAGCGAGATTGCCGCCAGGAAGGGCATCATCATTGCCGACACCAAATTCGAGTTTGGTCTGGACGCGCAGGGCACGCTGACCTTGATGGACGAAGTGCTGACACCCGACTCATCGCGTTTCTGGCCGGCCGAGAGTTACCAGGAAGGCATCAACCCGCCGAGCTACGACAAGCAGTTTGTGCGCGACTGGCTGGAGCAGGTGCAAATCGACGGCAAGCCCTGGAACAAGACGCCGCCGGCGCCACGCGTGCCCAACGAGGTGATTGCAAAGACCGCGGCCAAGTACCAGGAAGCGATGACGCGGCTGACTGGCTGACTGTCATTGCCGCCCTAACGTGTGTCTGCCGGTCTCCGGTGTGTCATTGCGGGCCTAAGGTTTGTCATTGCGGGCTACGACCCGCAATCCAGGGTCGGCGCAGCACTGGATCCCGGATCGAGTCCGGGATGACAAACACTAAGTCCGGGATGACTGGCTGAATCAGCTCAGCACCACGCTGCTCAAGCGTCGCCGGTAGCTTGCCACCACCGGATCCGCCGGCGGAATCTGTCCGTCGGCCACCTTGACCTTGGGTGGCTCGATGATGTCGAGAATGGCGATATAGGTCTTGCGCGCCAGCTGGTCGGCCCAGGCTTTGTCGCGCATCAAGATTTCAAGCAACTCGTCCATCGCGCCAGTCCAGTCCTGCGCTGCCATCAGCGTTTGCGCCTTGCCGAAGCGCGCATCAAAGTCACGCTTGTTGGCCGCAATTTTGGTGTCGAAGTCACTTTCTGCAGCGGCCAGTTCGGCGCGCTCTGCTGCGAAATCCATCGCATTCATCCAGCGTTGCAGCGAGTCAAAGCGCCGGACCAGACCGGTCTTGGCGATGACCGGAGCGAAGGCGACCTTGGCGTCATCTGTCTGCCCATGCGTCAGCAGCAGCTTGACGTAATCAAAGCGCGCGTCTTCATCGTCCGGATTTTGCAGCACGGCCTGCTGCAGCGTTTCGCGAATCGCCTGCGGATCATTGGCGTCGGGCGCGTCGCCGACTTCAACGTTGGTTACCTCGGCTTCCAGCACGTCGCCCTCGGGCAAATGCTTGTCCAGAAATTCCTTGATTTGGCCCTCAGGCAAGGCACCCATGAAACCGTCCACCGGTTTGCCCTGAAACATCAGGACGCAGGTCGGTATGCTGCGAATGCCAAAAGCCTGGCTCAGTTCCTGTTCCTGGTCCGAGTCGATCTTGACCAGCTTGAAGCGCCCGCCATAGCTTGTTTCGAGCTTTTCCAGCAGGGGGCCGATCACCTTGCAGGGGCCACACCAGGGCGCCCAGAAGTCGATCAGGACCGGGGTCTGCATCGAGGAGTTGATCACCTCGACGTCAAAATTTTCAGCAGTTACGTTCATCATTGGGGCTATCTCGGGGC
>JBAXOZ010000014.1:0-29018 GCA_037132975.1 Comamonadaceae bacterium | reverse complement strand
GTGTCGGCGGGTTGCTGTAGTTGGTGCGGATCACGATCTTGAGCTGGCTCAGCACACGGCCGGCTTCTTCCTTGTTCTCGCACAGCACGCTGAGGGCCCCGACGCGTTCGCCGTACAGGCTGAAACTCTTGCTGAACGATGTCGAGACAAAGAAGGTGAGGCCAGCGTCAACAAACTTCTGCACCGCCGCACCGTCTTCTGCCAGGCCATAAGCAAAGCCCTGGTACGCCATGTCAAGAAAGGCCACCAGCTTGTTGGCCTTGACCACCGTCACCACCTGGTCCCACTGCGCCGGCGTGATGTCATAGCCGGTCGGGTTGTGGCAGCAGGCGTGCAGCACGACGACGGTACCCGCCGCAGCTGCGCTCAGGTCGGCCAGCATGCCGGCAAAGTTCAGGTCGCGCGTCTGGGCATCGTAGTAGCGATAGGACTCGACCTTGAAACCGGCGTTGGTAAAGAGTGCGCGGTGGTTCTCCCAGCTTGGGTCGCTGATCAGTACCTTGGCATTGGGGTTGAGGTGTTTCAGAAAATCGGCACCAACCTTCAGGCCCCCGGTGCCGCCCAGGGCCTGGATGGTGGCAACGCGGCCACTCTTGACGGCATCGCTGTCGGCACCGAACACCATGGCCTTGACGGCGGCGTCATAGGCCACGATGCCGTCGATCGGCAGGTAGCCGCGGGCCGTCGGCTTGTCCATCATGGTCTTTTCGGCCGCTTGCACGCATTGCAGCAGCGGCAGTTTGCCGTTGTCGTCGTAATAGACGCCGACGCCCAGGTTGACCTTGGCTGGGTTTGTGTCGGCAGCATACTGCTCGTTCAAGCCCAGGATCGGGTCACGCGGGGCCATTTCGACAGCGGAGAAGAGAGACATGAAAAAATCCTTCGAGGTTGAGGTGAGAGCAACCGATGATTTTAGGCAATCCCGGAGCAGGTGGCCTTGCTCCCAGTCAAACTATTGACTTTTCCGGGAATCATCGCGATCGAGGCCAGGATTTTGATCACTTGTAATACAATGTCGTACAAATTGGAGGGGTGCAATGCAAACTACGCTCACCGTTCGACTTTCAGAAGATGAGACCCAGGGCTTGGACGGCCTGTGTGCCGGCAGTGGCAAGTCGCGCAGCGAGGTTGTGCGAGAGGCACTGCGTGCGCACCGGCTGCGCGAGGCCTTGCGTCAAAGTCAGGTTCAATTGGCGCCGCTGGCGCGCGCCGCTGGCTGGTTGACCGAAGAAGACGTCTTGCAAGACGTTTCATGAAAGTTTTTCTCGACACCAACGTCTGGCTGTCGGCGACTATCTTTTCCGGACTGTGTGAGGATCTTGTGCTGCAATGCGCTGAAAAGGGATGCTTGCTGAGCAGCGCATTGGTGCAAACCGAAGCGCATGAAGTGCTGGCTCGCAAGTTTCCCCAAGCACCCCATGCTGCGGCCCTGTTCGACACCGTGTGGCAGTCGGCAGTATTGATTCCGGACCTGGCCGATCCAGTGGATGACAATGACCGCCGCTTGATTGCAGCTGCCGCCGCCGGGGCGGCAGACCTGTTTGTCACGGGTGATAAACGTGTGCTTGGATGGCGGGCCGTGAAACACGCACATGGCGTGATGCAAATCGTTTCCCCGCGCACCGCTTGGGCTGTGTTGTTTGCCGCCGCCACCAAATCGTGAACTCCATCCATTGCATCCATCTCCATGTCAGATACCCCCTTTGCAGTTTTAAGCCCGGAGCACGCCGACCAAGGCGGTGCTGGCACCTTTGTGCATTTTCCGGATTCGCCGTTCGAGCTGTTCCAGCCTTACCCGCCAGCCGGCGATCAGCCTGAGGCGATTGACCAGCTGGTTGAGGGCATCAAAGATGGCGAGGTGTTCCAGACGCTGCTGGGCGTAACTGGCTCCGGCAAGACCTTCACCATGGCCAATGTGATCGCGCGCCTGGGTCGCCCGGCGATTGTGTTTGCGCCCAACAAGACGCTGGCGGCGCAGCTCTACAGCGAGTTTCGCGAGTTCTTCCCCAAGAACGCGGTGGAGTACTTTGTCAGCTACTACGACTACTACCAGCCCGAAGCCTACGTGCCGCAGCGCGACCTGTTTATCGAAAAGGACTCGGCCATCAACGAGCACATTGAGCAGATGCGGCTGTCGTGCACCAAGAGCGTGCTGGAGCGCCGCGATGTGGTGATCGTGGCCTCGGTGTCGGCCATTTACGGCATTGGCCAGCCCGAGGCGTATCACAAGATGGTGATGACGCTGCGCGCCGGCGACAAGCTGGGCCAGCGCGACCTGATTGCCCAGCTGGTGCGCATGCAGTACCAGCGCAACGATATGGATTTTTCACGCGGCAAGTTTCGCGTGCGCGGCGACACCATCGACGTCTTTCCGGCCGAGCACAGCGAGATGGCGCTGCGCATCGAACTGTTTGATGACGAAATTGAGTCGCTGCAACTGTTTGACCCACTCACCGGGCGCATCCGTCAGAAAATTCCGCGCTTCACCGTATACCCCAGCAGCCACTACGTGACGCCACGCGACCAGGTGCTGGCGGCGGTAGAGACCATCAAGGTTGAACTGGCAGAGCGCATCAAGCACTTTGTGAGCGAAGGCAAGCTGGTGGAAGCGCAGCGCATTGAGCAGCGCACCCGCTTCGATCTGGAGATGCTCAGCGAAGTAGGGCATTGCAAGGGCATCGAAAATTACAGCCGTCATCTTTCTGGCGCGGCGCCGGGCGAGCCACCCGCCACGCTGACAGACTACCTGCCCAAGGACGCCGTCATGTTTCTGGACGAGAGCCATGTGCTGATTGGCCAGTTTGGCGGCATGTACAACGGCGACCGTTCGCGCAAGACGACGCTGGTTGAATACGGTTTTCGGCTTCCCAGCGCGCTGGACAACCGGCCGCTCAAGTTTGAGGAGTTTGAGCGCCGCATGCGCCAGGCGGTGCTGGTTTCGGCCACACCCGGACAGTGGGAAAAGGATCACTCCGGCAACGTGGTGGAGCAACTGGTGCGGCCGACCGGCCTGGTGGACCCCGAGGTCGAAGTCCGCCCTGCCACCAGCCAGGTCGATGATGTGCTGCAGGAAATCCGGATCCGGGTGGACAAGCACGAGCGTGTGCTGATCACCACGCTGACCAAGCGCATGGCCGAGCAGTTGACGGACTATTTGAGCGACAACGGCGTCAAGGTGCGCTACCTGCACAGCGATGTGGATACGGTCGAGCGGGTCGAGATTCTGCGCGACCTGCGGCTAGGGGTGTTTGACGTGCTGGTCGGTATCAACCTGCTGCGCGAGGGGCTCGATATTCCCGAGGTCTCGCTGGTCGCGATTCTGGATGCCGACAAGGAGGGCTTTTTGCGCTCCGAGCGTTCCCTGATTCAGACCATTGGCCGCGCCGCGCGCAATCTGGAGGGTCGGGCCATTCTGTACGCCGACAAGATGACGGACTCGATGCAGCGCGCCATCGGTGAAACCGAACGCCGACGCGTCAAACAGGTGGCACACAACCTGGCGCATGGCATCACGCCGCGCTCCATCGTCAAGCAGGTCCGGGATCTGATTGACGGCGTTTACAGCGAAAAGGCCGGCAAGGAAGCGGACAAGCTTGAGCGCGACGCAATGCAGCGCGCGAAAGTGGAGGAGATGAGCGAAAAGGACATCTCGCGCGAGATCAAGCGACTCGAAAAACTCATGCTGGAGCACGCGAAGAATCTGGAATTCGAGA
This sequence comes from Comamonadaceae bacterium, assembly GCA_037132975.1. GTDB lineage: Bacteria > Pseudomonadota > Gammaproteobacteria > Burkholderiales > Burkholderiaceae_C > Rhodoferax. Next base: position 25,305 of record JBAXOZ010000014.1, on the reverse strand, counting down.
AGGCCGCGCAGGTGCGCGACCAGCTGGGCCTGCTCAAACAGCAGGCCTTTGGCGCTGCCGGCAGCGACAACCTGCTTACTTGAGCGGAATCAGGGGTTTCTTGGTATACTTGACCTAAATAGTCAACCAAAAACCCAACTCAGGAGCAGGCGATGCGACTCACTACCAAAGGCCGTTTTGCGGTTACCGCAATGATCGATCTCGGTTTGCGCCAGGGCAGCGGCCCGGTCACGCTGGCTGCCATCAGCCAGCGCCAGCAGATTTCACTCTCCTATCTGGAGCAACTGTTCGGCAAATTGCGTCGCAATGGCCTGGTCGAATCGACCCGCGGCCCGGGCGGCGGCTACAGCCTGGCGCGCAATCCGCAGGGCATCACGATTGCTGAAATCATCACTTCGGTGGATGAACCGATAGACGCCACGCACTGTGGTGGCAAGGAAAATTGCCTGGGTGAAGGCGGCGACCGCTGCATGACGCATGACTTGTGGGCCGCACTGAATGTCCGCATGGTCGAGTTTCTGGACTCGGTGACGCTGCAGAAGCTGATTGACGACCAGGTGGCCAAAGGCTTGCGGGTGGAGGACAAACCCACGCTCAAGCGTGCCATCTTCTCGATGCCTGGCGCCAAGCCGGCTCGTGTCAACGCTCCGAATTCCGTCTTTGCTTTGGGCAATGCGTTTTCCGAGACCTGAGAACCATCGTCAGCCCTTCGATCATTCAACCTGAAGCAGCAGTCAAACCGTCATGGATACCACTCCCCACTTTCCAATTTACATGGATTACAGCGCCACCAACCCCTGCGATGAGCGGGTGGTGGACGCCATGATTCCGTGGCTGCGTCAGCACTTTGGCAACCCGGCGTCGCGCAGTCATGCTTGGGGCTGGGAGGCGGAAGCCGCGGTGGAAAAAGCGCGTGAGCAGGTGGCGGCCCTGATTGGTGCGGATCCGCGCGAGATCGTCTGGACCTCCGGTGCCACCGAGTCCGACAACCTGGCGCTCAAAGGCGCGGCCGGCTTCTACAAGACCCGGGGCAAGCACATCATCACGGTCAAGACCGAGCACAAGGCGGTGCTCGATACCTGCCGCGAGTTGGAACGGCAGGGCTTTGAAGTGAGCTACCTCGACGTGCAGGCAGACGGGCTGCTTGACCTGGAAGTGTTGAAGGCTGCGATCAGGCCTGACACGATTCTGGTCAGTGTCATGTTCGTCAACAACGAAATTGGCGTGATCCAGGACATTGCCGCCATTGGTGCGCTGTGCCGCGAACAAAACATTATTTTTCACGTCGATGCAGCGCAAGCCACCGGTCGCGTGGAAATCGACTTGAGCACCTTGCCGGTGGACCTGATGAGTCTGACAGCGCACAAGACCTACGGCCCCAAAGGCATTGGCGCCCTGTACGTGCGACGCAAGCCGCGTGTGCGCATCGAGGCGCAAATGCACGGTGGTGGTCACGAGCGTGGCATGCGCTCGGGCACGCTGCCGACGCACCAGATCGTTGGCATGGGTGAGGCCTACCGCATCGCCCGCGAAGAGATGACCGCGGAGAACCTGCGCATCAGCGCGCTGCATCAGCGCATGCTCGACGGCCTGAAGGATGTAGAGCAGGTGTTCATCAATGGCAACCTGGAAAAGCGTGTGCCGCACAACCTCAACATGAGTTTCAATTATGTTGAAGGTGAGTCCCTGATGATGGGTATTAAGGGGCTGGCCGTCTCCAGCGGATCGGCCTGCACCTCGGCCAGTCTGGAGCCCAGCTATGTGTTGCGCGCACTGGGCCGCAGTGACGAACTGGCGCACAGCAGTCTGCGCATGACGATTGGTCGATGGACCACGGAAGCCGAAATTGATTACGCCGTTGAGACCATCAAGCTCAACGTGGCCAAATTGCGCGATCTCAGTCCACTCTGGGATATGTTCAAGGAAGGCATTGATATTTCCACCATTGAGTGGGCGGCGCATTAAGGAGTTAAAGATGGCATATTCTGAAAAAGTGGTGGATCATTACGAAAACCCGCGCAACGTGGGCTCCTTCGAAAAAGGCGATGACTCGGTGGGCACCGGCATGGTCGGCGCACCGGCCTGCGGTGACGTGATGAAGCTGCAGATCAAGGTCAATGCGCAAACCGGCGTGATCGAAGATGCGCGCTTCAAGACCTACGGTTGCGGCTCCGCGATTGCCTCGTCGTCCCTGGTGACCGAATGGGTCAAAGGCAAGACGCTGGAGCAGGCGGCGGCCCTGAAGAACAGCCAGATTGCTGAAGAACTGGCTCTGCCACCAGTAAAAATTCATTGTTCCATTCTGGCCGAGGATGCCATCAAGGCCGCCGTCAACGACTACAAACAAAAGCACTTGTCATGACTGTTACTTTGACTGAAGCAGCCGCCCGGCACGTCAGCCGGTACTTGAGCAAGCGCGGCAAGGGCGTTGGGGTGCGCTTGGGTGTCAAGACCACGGGTTGCTCTGGCCTGGCCTACAAGCTCGAGTACGTGGACGAAATCGAACCCGAAGACATGGTCTTTGAAGGTCATGGCGTCAAGGTCCTGATTGAACCCAAGAGCTTTGCCTACCTCGATGGAACCGAGCTCGACTTTGTCCGCGAAGGTTTGAACGAGGGTTTCAAATTCAACAACCCGCGCGAACGTGATCGCTGCGGTTGCGGCGAGTCGTTTCGGGTGTGAATCTTCAATCCAGCGACTTTGAACTGTTTGATCTTGCGCCGTGCTTTGCGCAGGACAGCGGCGCCATCGAGGCGCGCTGGAAGGAACTGCAGCGCGAAGTACATCCCGACAAATTCAGCACCGAGGGCGCTGCGGCGCAGCGCGTTGCGATGCAGTGGTCGGTGCGCATCAACGAGGCCTACCGGCGCCTGAAGGATCCGCTCAAGCGCGCAGCCTATCTGTGCGAACTGCGTGGCGAACCGGTCAATGCCGAGAACAACACGGCGATGGCGAGAGACTTCCTGATGCAGCAGATGCAGTGGCGCGAGGAACTCGAAGACGCCACCAGCATCGACGAACTTGACCGATTGGCAGCGCAGGTGGCTTCAGCCCGACTGGCGCTGCTGCAACAATGTGCTCAGTTGCTCGATGAGAAACAGGATTACAAGGCGGCGGTGCAGCAGGTGCGCGCGCTGATGTTCATCGAGCGCTTTGCCAGCGACGTTCAGTCCCGACTGGACCAAATGGATACCCCATAATCAACCATGGCCTTGCTACAAATTTCAGAACCCGGGCAGTCGCTCAATCCGCACGAGCGCCGGCTTGCCGTCGGCATTGATCTGGGAACCACCCATTCACTGGTGGCCTCGGTGCGGCACGGTGTGGCCGAATGCCTGCCCGATGGTCAGGGTCGGGTGATCCTGCCTTCGGTCGTTCGTTACCTTGAAGGCGGGGGGCGGCAAATCGGCTTTGATGCGCTGCAGGCGATGGCGCAGGACCCGGAAAACACCATTGCCTCGGTCAAGCGTTTCATGGGGCGCAGCCTGGCCGATGTGACCGGCAGCGCCAAACTGCCTTACCGTTTTGCGCAGCACGGTGGCATGCTCGGCGTGCAGACGGTACAGGGTGAAAAGTCGCCGGTTGAGGTCAGTGCCGATATTCTGGCCACGCTGCGTTATCGCGCCGAAGACACTTTTGCTGACGATCTGTACGGCGCGGTGATCACGGTGCCGGCCTATTTTGACGACGCGCAGCGCCAGGCAACGAAAGACGCCGCGCAAATGGCCGGCCTGAAGGTGCTGCGTCTCATCAATGAGCCCACTGCTGCGGCCATCGCTTATGGACTGGACAATGCCAGCGAGGGCGTTTACGCGATCTACGATCTGGGCGGCGGTACGTTCGACATCTCGATCCTGCGTTTGACAAAAGGCGTTTTTGAGGTGCTGGCCACCGGTGGTGATTCGGCTCTGGGCGGTGACGATTACGACCGCGCGCTGGCCGACTGGGTCATGAAGCAAGCCGGCGTCCAGGCCAGGACGCCGCAGGACAAGGCGATTGCCATCATCGCGGCGCGCGCCTGCAAGGAAGAATTGTCAGCGACGCATTGCGCGGCCTGCCATGCCTGCATTGGCGGCGAGAACGTCAGGTTCGAAGTGGTCAACGAGCAGTTCGAGAAGCTCACCGCTGAGCTGACACAACGCACGATGACTGCGGTGCGCAAGACGCTGCGCGATGCGCGGCTGGGCAAGGACGACATCAAGGGTGTGGTGATGGTTGGTGGCTCGACCCGCATGCCGCAGATTCAGCAGGCGGTCGCCGACTTTTTTGGTCGCGCGCCGCTGAACAACCTCAACCCTGACGAAGTGGTGGCGCTGGGTGCGGCGATTCAGGCGAATCAGCTTGCCGGCAACAACCCCGGCGGTGATTTGCTCTTGCTCGACGTGATTCCGCTATCACTGGGTATCGAGACCATGGGTGGGCTGGTCGAGCGCATCGTGCTGCGCAACGAAACCATTCCAACCGCCAAGGCGCAGGACTTCACCACCTACAAGGACGGCCAGACCGCGCTGGCCCTGCACGTGGTGCAAGGCGAACGCGACCTGGTGAGTGACTGCCGCAGTCTGGCGCGATTTGAGTTGCGCGGTATTCCGCCGATGGCTGCCGGCGCCGCGCGCATTCGCGTCACCTTCACGGTCGATGCGGATGGCCTGTTGAACGTCAGCGCCAAGGAGCAGATCAGTGGCGTGCAGGCGCAAATTGATGTCAAGCCTTCCTATGGCTTGGGAGACGAGCAGATCGCGCGCATGTTGCAGGAAAGCTTCAGCACCGCCGATGCAGACATGAAGACCCGCGCCTTGGTCGAAGCGCGGGTGGATGGCGACCGCATGCTGTTGGCCACGCTGAGTGCGCTGGCGGCAGACGGTGATCTGCTGTCGGACGCCGAGCGCGCAGCCATCGATGTCCTGATGGCTTCTGTCAACACAGCGCGCGCGCTGGAGGACGCTGCTGCGATTGAAGCGGCCACGCAGACTCTGGCCAAAGGGACCGAAGCCTTCGCTGCCCTGCGCATGAATCGCGGTATTCAACGAGCACTGGCTGGCAAGAATATTGAGACGGTCTGAAACTGATCGAGCTGAAAACACATGCCCATCATCAAAATCCTGCCCCACCCGGACTATTGCCCGCAGGGCGCTGAAATTTCGGCGCCATCCGGTACCTCCATCTGCGAGGCCCTGCTGGACAACCACATCGCCATCGATCACGCCTGTGACATGAGCTGTGCTTGCACCACCTGCCACGTCGTCGTGCGCGAAGGCTTTGCGTCGCTCAATGCGCTGGACGAAAATGAGGAAGACTTGCTGGACCGCGCCTGGGGCCTGGAGCCGCAGTCGCGCCTGAGCTGCCAGGCCTACCTGGCGCAGACCGATATCGTGGTCGATATTCCCCGCTATTCGATCAATCACGCCAAAGAGAATCATTGACTTATGCGTCAAATATTTCTGGACACCGAAACCACGGGCCTGTCTCCGGAACACGGTGACCGCGTCATCGAGATTGGCTGTGTCGAGCTACTCAACCGCAAGCTGAGCGGCAACAACCTGCATTTTTACCTCAACCCAGGGCGTGACAGCCATGAAGAAGCACTCAAGGTACACGGACTGACCAGCGAGTTCCTGCGCGACAAGCCGGTTTTTGAAACCGTGGCGGATGATCTGCTGGCCTACCTGCAAGGGGCCGAAGTGATCATCCACAACGCGCCCTTCGACGTCGGTTTTCTGAACAAGGAACTGGCACTGCTCGGGCGTGCGCCCCTGCGCGAAGTTGTGCTCGGCGTGACCGATACGCTGGCCTTGGCCAAGGAGATGTATCCAGGCAAACGCAACTCGCTGGACGCCTTGTGTTCGCGACTCCGTGTCGACAATTCCGGACGCACACTGCACGGTGCACTGCTGGACGCCGAACTGCTGGCCGATGTCTACATCAACATGACGCGCGGTCAGGAAGCCTTGCTGATCGATGCCGGCTCGTCGCATGGCGATGGCCAGCACGTGCAGACGATCGATTTGAGTGTCTTCAAGCTGCCGGTGCTCAGCGCCAACGAGCAGGAGATAGCCGCTCATGAGCAAGTGCTGACCGAGCTCGACAAAGCCAGTGGCGGCAAGACGGTGTGGCGCCTGACGGCCTGAAATTGAGGCATAATTCGACCCTCTCCTGAAACGAATTCAGGGCGGTTAGCTCAGGGGTAGAGCACTGCATTCACACTGCAGGGGTCGCAAGTTCGAAACTTGCACTGCCCACCATCAACTGGTGATAAATCGAAAAGCCCGTAGTTCCATGTGACTGCGGGCTTTTTTGATAAGGTTCAAGCATGGATCAGGTCGAATGCGTGGTCATTGGCGCCGGGGTAGTCGGCCTGGCGGTGGCGCGTGCGCTCGCGCTGAGCGGGCACGAAACGATGGTGCTTGAAGCGGCTTCAGCCATCGGCACGGGAACAAGTTCGCGCAACAGCGAAGTCATCCATGCCGGCATCTACTACCCGAAAGACTCCCTGAAAGCAAAGCTGTGTGTGCACGGCAAGCAACTGCTGTACGACTATTGCGCGGAGCGCGGCATTGGCCACAGACGCTGCGGCAAACTGCTGGTGGCCACCAAACCGGACCAGGTGTCGCAATTGCACGGAATCAAGGCACGCGCCGAACGCAATGGCGTCAATGACCTGCAATTGCTCAGTGGCGAACAGGCCTGCGCCATGGAGCCTGCGCTGGTTTGTGACGCAGCCATCTTTTCACCCAGCACCGGTATTGTGGACAGCCACGCGCTGATGCTGGCACTGCAGGGCGATCTGGAAAATGCTGGGGGTATGGTGGTACTCAATTCACCGCTGGCGAGCGCCGACTGCACGCCAGCAGGAATTTTCCTCACCGCTGCCGACGGCACACAACTGCTGGCCAAGAGGGTGGTCAATGCCGCCGGTTTGCAGGCGCCAACGCTGGCTGCGCGCTTCGCTGGGCTGGCGCCGCAGCATGTGCCGCGCGCCTGGTTTGCCAAGGGAAATTACTTTACCCTGGTCCGGCGCGCTCCTTTTTCGCACCTGATCTATCCCGTGCCGCAGACCGGCGGTTTGGGCGTGCACCTGACGCTTGATCTGGGTGGGCAGGCCAAGTTCGGTCCGGACCTGCAGTGGGTTGACTCGGCTGAGGATTTGACGGTCGATCCGGCGCGTGGCGATGCCTTCTATGCTGAAGTGCGCAAATACTGGCCAGCACTCGAAGACGACGCACTGATTCCAGGCTATGCCGGGATACGCCCGAAGATTCACGGTCCCGGCCAGGCTGATTGCGACTTCCTGATTCAGGGCCCGGCCGTGCACGGTGTGCCTGGCCTGATCAACCTGTTCGGCATCGAGTCGCCAGGGCTGACCAGTGCGTTGGCGATAGGGGAGTTTGTGCTGAATATTTTGGAGCCATGAATCCGGGACTCGTCATTGCGAGCCCGTAGGGCGCGGCAATCCAGGAAGTTCAGCCGCATGGATCGCCACGGCCTGACGGCCTCGCGATGACGTCCTTCATTCGCTTCAAAGATCTGTCCCGCAAGGGATCAGAATGTCTTCTTGATCAACCTGGCTGAGTCGGTGACCAGCGCCGGCCCCTGGTAGATCAGGCCGGTGTAGATCTGCACCAGATCGGCACCCGCCCTGATCTTGCTCACCGCGTCCTGCGCGCTCATGATGCCACCTACGCCGATGATGGGAAAGCCCGCCCCCAGAGCTGCGCGCAGTTGCGTGATGACGCGGTTGCTCTGCACCAGCAGCGGCGCACCGGACAGGCCGCCCGCCTCATCGGCGTGTGCCAGACCTTGCACAGCATCGCGCGCCAGCGTGGTGTTGGTGGCAATCACGCCGTCCATGCCGTGGCGGCGCAGCGCAGTGGCGATACCATTGATTTGAGCCTGATCCAGGTCGGGCGCTATCTTGACAAACAGTGGGGTGCGCTTGCCGTGCTGCCTGGCCAGCGCTTCACGTCGCTTGGCCAGGGCACCGAGCAGGCCATCGAGCGCCTCGTCACTCTGCAGCGAGCGCAGGTTCTTGGTGTTCGGGCTGGAGATGTTGATCGCCACGTAGTCGGCGTACGGATAGACCCCGTTCAGCGCGATCAGGTAGTCGTCGGTGGCACGTTCGATCGGTGTGGCGGCATTCTTGCCGATGTTGAGTCCCAGCAGCATCGGTTTCGCGCGGCTCTGCCGCTCCTGGTACAGGGCAGAGCGTTTGACGTTGGCAATAAAAGCATCCAGCCCCTCGTTGTTGAAGCCCAGGCGGTTGATCAGGGCCTGCTGCTGCGGTAGGCGGAACATGCGTGGTTTCGGGTTACCGCTTTGCGGTAGCGGCGTCACCGTGCCCACTTCAACAAAGCCGAAGCCGATGGCCGCCAGCGCGTCGATGCAGCGGGCATTCTTGTCCAGGCCAGCGGCCAGGCCGACGCGGTTCGGGAAAGTCAACCCAGCCAGCTTGATCGGGTCCTCCACCCGGCTCGACTTGTAAGCCAGTTGGAAGGGCGTGCCTTGCGTGCCGGCCAGGGCGTGCAGCGTCAACTCGTGCGCCGTCTCGGGATCCAGGCTAAATAAAAATCGGCGCGCCAGCGCATAGGGGACGAGAGACATTGGATAATTCCTGCAACGTATTCAACTAACCTGACTGATTTTCCCAGATGACACAGCAAGCAACTTCCGGCATCACCACTTTGACACAAGATGAACTCAAGGCCATGGTCGGCCAGGCCGCGCTGCAATTTGTGGTGCCGGGTGAGATTGTCGGGGTTGGCTCGGGCTCCACCGTCAACAAATTCATTGACGCGCTGGGGTCCATGAAGGACCAGATCAAGGGCGCTGTCTCGAGTTCAGTGGCCAGCACGCAGCGCCTGCAGGCGCTGGGGATTGCGGTGTTCGACTCCAATCAAGTCGAGCGGCTGTCGGTCTATATCGACGGCGCCGATGAGATCGACCATCAGGGCAACATGATCAAGGGTGGCGGCGCTGCGCTGACGCGCGAGAAGATTGTGGCAGCACAATCCACTAGGTTTGTCTGCATTGTGGACGAGTCCAAGCTGGTCCAGCCTCTGGGCAAATTTCCGGTGCCGGTGGAAGTGATCCCGATGGCGGTGCAGCGCATCACGCGTCAGTTTGCAGCGCTGGGTGGCAGCGCCAACCTGCGCCTGAAAGACGGTCAGCCTCTGGTCACCGACAACGGCCAGTTCATTCTGGATGTGGCCGGTTTGCAGATCAGCGATCCGCTGGCGTTTGAGTCTGAGGTCAGTCAGTGGCCCGGCGTCGTGACGGTAGGTGTATTTGCCTTCCAGAAAGCGCAAGTCTGCCTGCTGGCCACACCGGAGGGTGTCAAGACGATGACCTTCAGCTCTGGCCCCAACACGAATGGGGCTGTCTGATCAGAAGCGGATACCTGCCGGATTGGGCGGTGCGGCGCTCGGTTCTACAACCGGATCGCGTGGCGCTTGCGCTTCACTGGCGGGCGCTGCCGCTTTCTGTGCCACTACCAGCGGCGTCGCCGGCGGCGCGCGGTAGCTGGCCGGCAGTACCGAGGTTTTCGGGTAACCGGCAGCATCCAGAAACTGCGTCCATTCAGCGTCAGAGTAGCCCTTGATCTGCTGGCTGCCTATGGTCAGAAAAGGCAGCGAAGTGCCGCCGCTGATGCGCTGCAATGCGTCGCTGTCGTCAGCGCTGCTCACTGTTTTCTCGGCGAAAGGAATGCCACGACCGGTCAGCAACTCGCGACCCGAATTGCAGGGAGCGCAGTTGCTCGATGTGTAGAGCGTGACCGGGTACTTGCCGGCAACCTGCCTCAGCTCCACAGGCAGTGCGACCGCAGTGACGGCCAGTGCTCGGCCGCCGGCCCCCAGCACCGTCGCGTTGTCGGTGGCGACGGGAAGCTTGTCAGAGAAGGTGACGCGGCCATCAGCGCCGACCACCCGGTAAATTGTCTGCGCCTGCGTGGCGCCCGCCAGCAGCAGCGCCGCAAGGCAGACGCTGCCACAAAGTGATGCGCTGAGGATTCGCGCGCCTGGCTTGCGGGATGGATTCTTGATTTTCAAAATCGACCTCTTCAGTTCTTCGTGCTCATGCCCTGATGTCGCAGCAGTGCGTCGAGTTGGGGCTCGCGTCCGCGAAAAGCCTTGAACGAGTCCATGGCCTCCCGGCTACCTCCGACTTCCAGAATGCACTGGCGGAATTTTCTACCAGTTTCGACATTCGGTAAACCGTCTGAGCCCATACTTTCTTCAAAGGCTGCGTAGGCATCGGCGCTCAGCACCTCGGCCCACTTGTAACTGTAGTAACCCGCAGCATAGCCGCCACCAAAAATGTGACCAAACGTATGGGCTGTGCGGCTCCACTCTGGCGACGGCAACACAGCCACTTCAGAGCGAACCTGGCGCAGCAGGGTCATGAGGTCGGTGGCCGGATCATGCGAGGTGTGCAGCAACATGTCAAACAGGGCGAATTCGATCTGCCTGAGGGTTTGCAGGCCGCTCTGGAAGTTCTTCGCAGCCAGCATCTTGTCGAACAAGTCGCGCGGCAAGGATTGACCGCTATCGACGTGGGCTGTCATGTGGCGCAGCACATCCCACTCCCAGCAGAAGTTCTCCATGAACTGGCTCGGCAGTTCGACGGCGTCCCATTCGACGCCGCTGATGCCCGACACATCGAGTTCCTCGACCTGGGTCAAGAGGTGGTGCAGGCCGTGCCCGAATTCGTGAAACAGGGTGGTAACGTCGTCGTGCGTCAGCAACGCGGGCTTGTCACCGACGGCGTCGGCGAAGTTGCAGACCAGGTGCGCCACCGGCGTCTGCAATTGGCGGCTGTCGGGGCGCAGCCAGCGTGTGCGCACGTCATCCATCCAGGCGCCACCGCGTTTGCCAGTGCGTGCTGCCGGGTCCAGATAGAACTGGCCAAGCAGTGCGCCGGCACGCTCCATCCGGTAAAACCCGACCCCTGCATTCCAGACCGGTGCCTGGTCCTGGCGGATGCTGACATCAAACAGGGTCTCCACGATTTTGAATAATCCGGCCAGTACCTTCGGTGCCGCAAAGTACTGCTTGACTTCCTGCTCGCTGAAGGCGTAACGCGCTTCTTTCAGTTTTTCGCCGATAAAAGGCCAGTCCCAGGGCTGCGGGTCGTTCAGCTGCAGATGCTTTGCGCCATAGTCGCGCATATCAGCCACGTCCCGTTCGGCGAAGGGGCGTGCGCGCTGCGCCAGATCGCGCAGGAAAGCAATGACCTGCTGCGGCGACTCGGCCATCTTGGGAACCAGTGACAGTTCGCCGTAATTGTTGTACCCCAGCAAAGCCGCTTCTTCGCGGCGCAAGCTCAGGATCTCTGCAATCAGGGCAGAGTTGTCGAACTTCTCCGGCGCGATCTCGGCCTGGTCGGAAGCGCGGGTGACATAAGCGCGGTACAACTTCTGGCGCAGCGCGCTGCTGCTGGCAAACTGCATCACCGGCAGATAGCAGGGCATCTTGAGTGTCAGCTTGAAGCCTTCCTTGCCCTCGGCCTTCGCCAGCGCCAGCGCAACCTGTTGGACATCGGCCGGCACGCCAGCGAGTTCGGCTGCATCGGCGTAATAGGCAAAGGCATCGGTGGCGTCGAGCGCGTTTTCGCTGAACTTCTGGCTCAACTCGGCCAGGCGCTCCTGGATGGCCGCAAAGCGTTCCCGCTGGGCACCAACCAGTTCTGCACCACCGAGCACAAAGTTGCGCAGGGCGTTCTTGTGGGCCTGGCGCTGCTCGGTCGTCAGCGTGCCCGGCTCAATCTGTTTGTACTTGGCATAGAGGCGCTGGTCCGAACCCAGGCGCGTGAAGAACTCGGTGACTTTGGGCAAGACCAGGTTGTAGGCGGCGCGCAGTTCGGGCGCATCGGCAACGCTCTTGAGGTGGTTCACTGTGCCCCAGGCGCGGCTCAGTTTTTCGACCGCTACGTCCAGCACACCGGTGATGGCGTTCCACTCTGCGGCAAAGGCGCTTGCCGTCACCGTTTCCAGTGAGGCATCAGCCTGTGCCAGCAAGTGTTCGATGGCCGGCGCGACGTGCTCGGGCCGGACCTGATCAAACAGCGGCAGATCGTCAAAGGAGAGCAGGGGATTGCTTTTCATCCAGCTCTCTCAGCGGCTTCCAGCGTGTTGACCAGCAGCATGGTGATGGTCATCGGGCCTACGCCGCCGGGCACCGGCGTGATGAAACTGGCGAGTTCCTTGACGCCAGCAAAGTCCACGTCACCGCAGAGCTTGCCTTCGGGGTTGCGGTTCATGCCAACGTCAATCACGATCGCACCGGGCTTGACCATGTCGGCTGTCAGCACATTGCGCTTTCCCACGGCGGCGACAACGATGTCGGCTTGCCTGGTGTGCTGACCGATGTCGGCCGTGGCACTGTGACAAACCGTGACGGTGGCGTTGGCTTGCAGCAGCAGCAGCGCCATCGGCTTGCCCACCGTGTTGCTGCGACCGATCACGACCGCGTGCTTGCCACGCAGATCAACGCCCGTGCTCTCTATCAATTTCATGCAGCCGTAGGGCGTGCAGGGCCGAAAGCCGGGCGCACCGGTCATGAGCTCACCCGCCGACAGGGTGGCGTAGCCGTCCACGTCTTTGCTGGTGGCAATGGCTTCAATCACCTTGTGCGGGTTGATATGTTTGGGCAGTGGCATCTGCACCAGAATGCCGTGCACCGACGGGTCGGCGTTGAGTGCGGCGATGCGCGCTAGCAGATCGGCCTCGGGCAGCGTGGCCTCGTATTTTTCGAAAATGGAGTGGACGCCGGTGTCGGCGCACGCCTTGACCTTGTTGCGCACATAGACGGCGCTGGCCGGATCGTCGCCGACCAGTATCACCGCCAGTCCGGCGCTGCGGCCGCGCGCTTTGAGCGCCTGTACGCGCGCTGCGACTTCGCTGCGCAAGCGGGCCGAGAGGGCGACGCCATCAATGATCTGGCCACGCTGGTTTTCTTGGTTCGTCATAGTTTTGCTTGGTTCGGTTCGACAAAAGAATCATCGACTGGGTCATTGCGAAGGCCTGTGGCAATCCATGCATGGACTGCCGCGCTTCGCTCGCAGTGACGCTGCCGGGTTCATGACCAGCGTAGGCCGCTTCAGGCTTTGCCAGCAGCTTGCCCCAAGGCAATCTTCAGGAGATCGGCGACGGTGTTGGCGTTGAGCTTTTCCATGATGTTGGCGCGGTGCGCTTCCACCGTCTTGATGCTGATGCCGAGATCGTCTGCAATCTGCTTGTTCAGACGTCCCGCAACGATGCGTTCGAGCACCTGAGCTTCGCGCAAGGTCAAGCGTGCCATCAATGCGCCACGGTTGGCCGCGCTCTGGTGTTCGGCAAAGGTTTCTTTGGCCTGGTCCAGCATGCGCTCCACCAGGGTCACCAACTGGTCTTCCTTGAAGGGCTTCTGGATGAAATCCATGGCGCCCTTCTTCATGGTGTCGACCGCCATCGGAACGTCGCCGTGACCGGTGATGAAGACAATGGGAAGAGGCGAGCGGGCTTCGATCAGGCGATTTTGCAATTCCAGGCCGGTCATGCCACCCATGCGGATATCGACGATCAGACAGGCCACTTCGCGCGCATCGTAGCGGCTGAGAAAAGACTCGGCGGAGTCAAAGCAGCGCACGCGGTATTCCTTGCCTTCCAGCAGCCACTGAAGCGAATCGCGCACTGCCTCGTCGTCGTCAACGACGTAAATCGTGCCTTTTTTCGGTATCAAACTCATGCTTTATCCCGGATTGACCCTGGAGTCCTTGGTTATCTGAGCGTTAGCGGTGCAGCCGATGAGCCTGGTTCCGTCGCCGGAATCCAGAATGAAAAACAGCACCCTGTGACTTCGGCTCCATTGTAGATGTTCTCTGCTTTCATTCGGCCCAAATGCGATTCTACGATTGAGCGGCACAGGCTCAGGCCGATGCCCATGCCGTCCGCCTTGGTTGAATAGAAGGACTCGTAGAGCCGCTGCATGACTTCGGGCGAGAGGCCATGGCCGGAGTCAACGACGGTGAATTCGATCACCGGCTTGTCATCGACCTGACTCGGCGTCACGCGCAACCTGACGCTGCGCTCGGCCGTGGGACGCTGTGCAGAGTCAATGGAATCGGCTGCGTTCTTCAACAGGTTCACCAGCACCTGCTCGATCAGGATCGGGTCCACCAGCAAGGGCGGCAGACGCGGTGCCAGGTAATGCGTCAAGCGGACATTGCGCCGGCGCATCTCGATCTCGGCAAGTTCAAGCGCTTCCTCGACCATGCTCGAGACTTCCGACAGCGAACGATTGGGCTCGCTGCGCTTGACGAAGGAACGGATGCGCTGAATGATCTGGCCCGCGCGCTGTGCCTGGCGCGCCGTCTTTTCCAGTGCGCCGAGCAGGTCCTCGTCGCTGATATGCCCGCTCTTGATGCGCGAGACCATGCCGTTGCAGTAGTTGTTGATGGCGGTCAGCGGCTGATTGAGTTCGTGCGCCACGCTCGAAGCCATCTCACCCATGGTGATCAGGCGGCTGGCGTTCTGGGCGCGCTCCGTCTGGGCTGCCGACTGCGCTTCGGCGATGCGGCGCGCCGTGATGTCAGTGGCAATCACCATCTGTGCCAGCCGGCCATCGACCCAGCTCAGGTAGCGCGTGCGAACTTCCAGCCATTTGCCAAGGGCGTCGAGGTAGATTTCAGAACTCTCGGCTTCGCTGTCGGGCAGGGAGTTGGTTGGCAGACCGGCAAAAACGTCGACATCGTCCAGCGTTTCGTCGGTGGGTGACGTTGCCGGCACACCGGCTTCGGCCACCAGCTGTAAGTGCCCGCCGGCCTGGGTGCCGAACCAAAGACGGTACAGCTTGTTGGCAAACAGCAGTTCGTCGCTGCCCAGCGGCGCCACGGAAATCGAAGCGTCCAGCGCTTCAAGCACGGTGGTGAAGCGTTCGTGTGAGGCCGACAATTGATCCCGAATCCGGTTCGGCTCGGTGATGTCGGTCATGGAGGTCATCCATCCGCTCTGCACGCCGTGGGCGTCGACCAGGGGCGAGACGTAGAGCCGGGCGTCAAACAGGGTGCCGTCCTTTCGCTTGACCCGGAACTGCACGCCGCTGGGCAGAATCTTGCCTGCCAGTTCTTCTTCCAGCCGCGAGTTCAGAGAGTCCCGATCGGCCTCTGGCCAGTACGGAAACGGTGCGGTGCGACCTACCAGATCCGATTCGCTCCAGCCCGTCATCTTGCAAAACGCCGCATTGACGTAGGTGATTCGCCCTTGCAGATCGAGCGCGCGCATTCCTGTGAGCATGGAATTTTCCATAGCCCGGCGGAACACGGTTTCCGACACCAGCGCCTGTTGTGCCTGCATGCGTCGGCGCGTGTGGCGCCAATTGGCGATCAGCATCCAGGCCGTCATCGCGCTCAGGGCCGTCACCAGCCAGAACAGACCGCTGCCGATGACACCGAGCGAAGTTCGATAGGCTTCGCCGCGAATCATCAAGCCGTTGCCAACCGGAGAAACCGGAACTTCGTAGGCATTGACCGGGCTGTCCCACGGCAGCAAGCGGGTGGCCGGGTTGCGCGTCGGAATCGTAGTGCCCGCCAGCAAGCCGCCCCTGGCGTCGTGCAGCGAGACGGCGTAGCGCGCTGTCACCTCAGCCGGTACGCCATAGCGAAACAAGCCGTCGACCGAGTACTCGGCCAGCACCACGCCGGAAAACCGCGCGCCTTCGCTCAAGGGAATGTGCAGTTGCAGTGTGGCAGAACCGTCGGGCGTGGCCGCGCGCTGGGCGTAAATGGGCTGTTGCAGATCGCGCGCCAGACTGAAGGCGCTTTCTGTGTCACCCATATTGAAGACACTGCCGACAATGCGCAACTGGCTGCTCGTCAGATTGCCGGTATCGACGATGGCTTTGATGCGGCGTCGCTCATCAATCCAGCTCAGACTTTGTAGCTCGGGGTAACGGCTGATCAAGGTTTCGGCGCGACCCTGGAAGTCATCGGCATCGATCTCATGGTTGGCGAGTTCGCGGCCGACGCGCATCAGTTGCTCCTGTCGCTCCAGCAGGCGCAGGCGCAGGCGCTGCTGCGTGTATTCGACATCGCGTTTGACAGCCTCTTGTTCGCGGTCGATTTCTTCCAGCCGCAAATAGCCAAAGGCAGTCACGATGGCGGCCAGAAACAGCAGCACGGCTGCCAGCGGCGCCAGCATGGCAAAGCGGTCCTGGCGCTGCGGTGTCTGGCGCCGCCACCAGCGGCGCCAGCGCGCCAGCAGTGGCAGCTTCATCGAACTTGGCAAGGCAGCAGGACCGGGCAGTGGCATGGCATCAAGTGTAGGTGAGTGGGCCATCAGTCCGGCCAGCTCGCAAACAAGGCAATTCAATGAATTTCATATAACAAAATCAAATAGCACTATTTGAAATATTTGAAAAACTGTGAGAGAATTGCCGAACTGCACTAAATTACACCATTACACAGGAGACAAGCATGTCAGCAGTTCCCGAGAATTCGGTCGGTTCAGCCGCGCGTGACGCGGATCAGCAGGAAACACGCGAGTGGTTGGATGCGTTGTCAGCCGTCATCCAAAGCGAGGGGCCAGAGCGCGCTCACTTTTTGCTTGAACAGTTGCTTGATCACGCTCGCCAGAGCAGCATTGACCGGCCGTTTTCTGCCAACACGGCTTATGTCAACACCATCGCCACCGACCAGGAAGAGCGCTGCCCTGGCAATATCGAAATCGAGGAGCGTCTGCGTGCCTACATGCGCTGGAATGCGATGGCGATGGTGGTCAAAGCCAATCGCCATCACCCGGTGGATGGCGGCGACCTGGGTGGCCACATCGGTTCCTTCGCCTCGTTGGCGCACATGTTTGGCGCCGGCTTCAACCATTTCTGGCACGCCGAGAGTGAAAACCACGGCGGCGACTGCCTCTACATTCAGGGCCATGTGGCGCCGGGCGTCTATGCGCGCGCCTACATGGAAGGGCGCTTGACTGAAGAGCAACTGCTCCATTTCCGCCAGGAAGTCGGTGGCCAGGGGCTGTCGAGCTATCCGCACCCCAAACTGATGCCGGAGTTCTGGCAGTTTCCGACGGTTTCGATGGGGCTTGGGCCTCTGATGGCAATCTACCAGGCACGCTTCCTGAAGTACCTGCAGGCACGCGGCATTGCCGATACCGCGAACCGCAAGGTCTGGGTGTTCTGCGGCGACGGCGAGATGGACGAGGTCGAGAGTCGCGGTGCCATTGGCCTTGCCGCGCGTGAGAATCTGGATAACCTGATTTTTGTTATTAACTGCAATCTGCAGCGGCTTGATGGGCCGGTGCGTGGAAACGGCAAGATCGTCCAGGAGCTCGAAGGCGAGTTCCGTGGCGCCGGCTGGAATGTCATCAAGTTGTTATGGGGCAGCGAATGGGATCCCCTGCTGGCGCGTGACAAGGAAGGTGCCCTGCGCAAGCTGATGATGGACACGCTGGATGGCGACTACCAGTCCTTCAAAGCCAACGACGGCGCCTATGTTCGCGAGCATTTCTTTGGTCGCGATCCCAAGACAGCGGAGATGGTGGCCAAGATGAGCGATGACGACATCTGGGCTCTGCGCCGGGGTGGTCATGACCCGCAAAAGGTTTACGCTGCTTACCACGCTGCCGTGAAGCATGTGGGGCAGCCCACCGTGCTGCTGATCAAGACCGTCAAGGGCTTTGGCATGGGCAAGAGCGGCGAGGGCAAGAACAATGTGCACCAGACCAAGAAGCTGACTGATGAGGACATCAAGATCTTCCGCGACCGGTTCAACATTCCGGTGCCCGACAGTCAGATCGCCGACATTCCGTTTTACAAGCCGGCTGACGACACGCCAGAGATGCGCTACCTGCACGAGCGTCGACAGGCGCTCGGCGGCTACCTGCCGCACCGTCGTACCAAGGCCGACGAGCAGTTCACCGTGCCGGCACTCGACATTTTCAAGTCGGTGATCGAGCCCACCGCCGAGGGTCGCGAGATCTCGACGACGCAGGCCTACGTACGTTTTTTGACCACCCTGTTGCGTGACAAGGCGCTGGGCCCGCGCGTGGTACCGATTCTGGTGGACGAGGCGCGCACCTTTGGCATGGAGGGTTTGTTCCGCCAGATCGGTATTTACAACCCGCAGGGCCAGCAGTACACGCCGGTGGACAAGGACCAGGTCATGTACTACCGCGAAGACAAGGCCGGTCAGATCCTGCAGGAAGGCATCAACGAGGCCGGCGGCATGGCGAGCTGGATTGCGGCGGCTACCAGCTACAGCACGAACAACCGCATCATGCTGCCGTTCTATGTGTATTACTCGATGTTCGGCTTTCAGCGCATTGGCGACCTGGCCTGGGCAGCCGGCGACATGCAGGCGCGCGGCTTTCTGCTCGGCGGCACGTCGGGGCGCACCACGCTCAACGGCGAAGGCTTGCAACACGAGGATGGCCACAGCCACATCATGGCCGGCACGATTCCGAACTGCATCAGTTATGACCCGACGTTTGCGCACGAAGTCGGCGTCATCCTGCACCATGGCCTGAAACGCATGGTAGAGAAGCAGGACAACGTTTTCTACTACATCACCCTGCTCAACGAAAACTACGCCATGCCGGGCCTGGCTGCAGGTACCGAAGAGCAGATCATCAAAGGCATGTACCTTTGCAAGCCGGGAAGCAATGTGCAGTCCAAGGGCGCACCGGCACTGCGTGTGCAGTTGCTGGGGTCCGGCACCATCCTGCGTGAGTCGATCGCTGCGCAGGAATTGCTGGCGGCCGATTGGGGTGTTGTCGCCGATGTCTGGAGTTGCCCGAGCTTCAACGAACTGGCGCGCGATGGACAGGACTGCGAGCGCCACAATCTGCTGCATCCGCAAGCAGCGCCGCGCGTGGCCTTTGTCAGCCAGCAGTTGGAAAAACACGCCGGCCCCGTGGTGGCTTCGACCGACTACATGAAGGCCTACGCCGAGCAGATCCGCTCCTTCATTCCCAAGGGTCGCGGCTACAAGGTACTTGGCACCGACGGTTTTGGCCGCAGTGATTTCCGATCCAAATTGCGTGAGCACTTCGAGATCAACCGTCACTACATCGTGCTGGCCGCCCTCAAGGCCTTGAGCGAAGACGGCAAGCTGCCTGTCGCCAAGGTCACAGAAGCGATTCGCCGTTACGGCATCCAGACCGACAAGATCAACCCGCTGTACGCCTGAGGAGTCACGCATGTCTTTAATTGAAATCAAGGTCCCGGACATCGGCGACTTCAAGGATGTGGCTGTGATCGAGATCATGGTCAAGCCGGGTGACAACATCCGGCTCGAACAGTCGCTCGTCACGGTCGAGTCCGATAAGGCGGCGATGGAGATTCCGTCCAGCCATGCCGGTGTACTCAAGGAGCTCAAGGTCAAGGTGGGCGACAAGGTCAACATCGGAGATCTGCTGGCGATCCTGGAAGGCGCGGCAGCGGTGGCGGCTATTGCCCCTGCAACTGCGCCGGTGTCAGCTTCCCCAACCCCGGTCGTGCCGACAGCCCCGGTTGCGGCTCCGGCTCCAGTGGCGCCAGCACTTGTCGCACCGGAAAGCGCAGCCCCGCCATTGCCGGCGCACAACCCGACTGCATTGCAGCTGCAGCTGCCCCACGCTTCGCCCTCGGTGCGCAAGTTCGCGCGCGAGTTGGGTGTGCCCCTGAACGAAGTCAAAGGCAGCGGTCCGAAAGGCCGCATCACCGAAGCCGATGTGCAAGCCTTCACACGCTCGGTCATGAGCGGAGCCGTTCTGACGGTGGCGGCTGCGGCGCAGAGCAAGAGCGCTGGCGGTAGTGACGGTGCGGCTTTGGGTCTGCTGCCCTGGCCGGTGGTGGACTTTGCCAAGTTTGGTCCGATTGAGCGCAAGGACCGCTCGCGCATCAAGAAGATCAGTGCCGCCAACCTGCACCGCAACTGGGTCATGATCCCGCATGTCACCAACCATGACGATGCGGACATTACCGATCTGGAAGCTTTCCGCGTTGCCACGAACAAGGAGAACGAGAAATCGGGCATCAAGGTGACCATGCTGGCTTTCCTGATCAAGGCCTGCGTTGCAGCGCTCAAGAAGTTCCCGGATTTCAACGCCAGCATCGATGGCGAGCAGCTCGTCCTCAAGCAGTACTTCCATATCGGCTTTGCTGCCGATACACCGAACGGGCTGATGGTGCCGGTGATCAGGGACGTTGACAAGAAGGGCATCTTCCAGATTTCGCAGGAGATGAGCGAACTGGCCAAGAAGGCGCGCGATGGCAAGTTGAGTCCCGCAGAAATGTCAGGCGCGGGCTTCACCATTTCCAGTCTGGGCGGCATTGGCGGGCGCTATTTCACACCCATCATCAATGCGCCGGAGGTGGCGATTCTGGGCGTCTGCAAGTCCACCATGGAGCCGGTCTGGGACGGCAAGGCGTTCCAGCCGAGGCTGATGCTGCCTCTCTCGCTGAGCTGGGATCACCGCGTGATCGACGGCGCCAGTGCCGCGCGTTTCAACGTCTATCTAAGCCAGATACTGGGTGATTTCAGGAGGATTTTGCTGTGAGCATCATTGACATCAAGATTCCCGACATCGGTGACTTTGCCGAAGTGACCGTGATTGAACTCATGGTCAAGGTGGGCGACAGCGTCAAGCCCGAACAAAGCCTGATCACCGTAGAGAGCGACAAGGCCTCGATGGAGATTCCTTCATCGCATGGCGGGGTCGTGAAAGAGCTCAAGGTCAAACTCGGCGACAAGGTGAAAGAGGGTTCTTTGGTCTTGCTGCTTGAAAGCAGCGAGGCGAGTTCCCCTGCGGGACCAGCTGGCTCGCCCTCACCTCAAGCCTCTCTCTTGCCGGGGGAGGAATCGAAAGGTATGGTGGTCGCTACGGCGGCGTCGGCCCTCTCGGCCCCTGCAGCAACCACTTTTGCCGGCGTCGCCGATCTGGACTGCGATCTGCTGGTGCTGGGCGCCGGTCCTGGTGGCTACTCGGCAGCTTTTCGCGCAGCCGACCTGGGGCTCAAGGTCGTTGTCGTGGAGCGCTATGCGCAACTCGGTGGCGTCTGCCTGAATGTGGGTTGCATCCCGAGCAAGGCCTTGCTGCATGTGGCGGCGGTGATGGACGAGGTGTCTCACATGGCGGCACTCGGCGTTGACTTCGGCAAGCCGACAGTCAATATCGACAAGCTGCGCGGCCACAAAGAGAAGGTGGTCACCAAACTCACCGGTGGTCTGGCGGCCATGGCCAAGATGCGCAAGGTCACGGTGATGCGCGGCTACGGCGCTTTTGTCGGCACGCACCATGTGCAGGTGGAGGAAACCACAGGCAGCGCGCAAGAGAAGACCGGCAAGACGCAGACGATCGCTTTCAAAAACTGCATCATTGCCGCCGGTTCACAAGCGGTACGTTTGCCCTTTATGCCGGACGATCCGCGCGTTGTCGATTCCACTGGCGCACTGGCCCTGAAAGAAGTGCCCAAACGCATGCTGATTCTGGGTGGCGGCATCATCGGGCTGGAGATGGGAACCGTTTACAGCACGCTGGGCGCGCGACTCGATGTGGTTGAAATGCTCGACGGCCTGATGCAGGGCGCGGATCGTGACCTGGTCAAGGTCTGGCAGAAGATGAATGCGCCGCGCTTTGACAACATCATGCTCAAAACCAAGACCGTCGGTGCCAAAGCCACACCTGAAGGCATCGAGGTCACGTTTGCGCCAGCTGAAGAAGGTGGCACGGCTCCGGCACCGCAGACCTACGACCTGGTACTGCAGGCGGTGGGACGGACACCCAATGGCAAGAAGATTGCCGCAGAAAGAGCCGGGGTCGCAGTGACCGAACGCGGCTTCATCAATGTCGACATCCAGATGCGTACCAACGTGGCCCACATCTTTGCCATCGGCGACATCGTTGGCCAGCCCATGCTGGCACACAAGGCGGTGCACGAGGCGCATGTGGCGGCCGAGGTGATTGCGGGCGAACTGCAGGGCAACAAGGAATGGGCAAGCGCTGCCTTTAATGCACGCGTGATTCCGAGCGTGGCCTACACTGATCCCGAGGTGGCATGGGTCGGTCTCACCGAAGACCAGGCCAAGGCCAAAGGCATCAAGGTCAGGAAGGGCCTGTTCCCTTGGGTCGCTTCTGGTCGTGCCATTGCCAACGGACGCGACGAAGGCTTTACCAAGCTGCTGTTTGACGACAGCGAGGAGGCCCATGGCCACGGCAAGATTCTGGGCGGCGGCATCGTCGGCACCCACGCCGGTGACATGATTGGCGAGATTGCGCTGGCCATCGAGATGGGCGCCGATGCTGTGGACATCGGCAAGACCATCCATCCGCACCCGACCCTGGGTGAGAGCATCGGCATGGCAGCGGAAGTGGCACACGGCAGCTGCACCGACGTGCCGCCAGCGCGCAAGTAGTCAATCCACCGACCACCGCCCGCGCAGGAGTGCGGCGCGAAGTTCGCTTGCCTGTTGTGCGCTGATAGAATTTCTCCAGACTATCAAGAAACCATGATGGGCAGTCGACCATGCACATTGATCACCACGATCTCTACACCGAATTCCCCGACATGCGCGATGCCGTCGATGTCTTGAGGGAAAAGAGTGGTTACTTCGGCAGCCTGTTCGGGCGCTATGAGCGCCTCACTGGCAAGGTGGAGGACCTCGAAGAGCACGACATGCCAGTGGCTGACTTCACGCTGGAAGACATGAAGAAGGCACGGGCCAAACTCAAGGACGAGATTTACCAGTTGCTGCTGGTCTTTCGCTGCGGACAGCGGCATCAAGCCTGATACTTAGGCCGGCGCCCGGGATGCGATACTTGGCCCGGGGCGGTTCAATTTCCTGAGCACCCTGCTTTTTTTTGGGGCAAGCATGTCTGAAGAAATTTTGCTCGGCGACGAAGCCGTCGCGCGCGGTGCGATCGATGCGGGGATCAGCGCGGCCTATGCCTATCCCGGCACGCCTTCGACCGAGATCTACCAAACCATACAGGATTACGCCAAGGAGCACAGCCTGCCGGTGCGCGGCATGTGGTCGACCAACGAGAAGGTGGCACTCGAAGAGGGGATCGGCGTGTCCTATGCCGGTGGCCGCGCCATGGTCTCGATGAAGCACGTGGGCCTCAATGTGGCGGCCGATCCTTTCATGAACGTTGCTGTCTCGGGCGCCCATGGCGGGCTGGTGATTGCCGTGGCTGACGACCCTTCCATGCACAGTTCGCAGAACGAGCAGGACTCGCGCTACTTTGCCGACTTCGCCATGGTGCCCTGCCTGGAGCCCGGCGATCAGCAACAGTGCTACGACTTCACGCGAGAGGCTTTCGAACTGTCGGAGCGCCTGCAGGTGCCGGTGCTGTTGCGCCTGGTCACGCGTCTGGCACACAGTCGCGCCGCCGTGACAGTGGGCACACCACGACCGCAGAATGCGCCCAATTATGTCGAAGACTCGAGTCGCTTCACGCTGCTGCCGGTCAATGCGCGCAAGGCCTACGCCAAGCTGGTGGACAAGCAGCCGGCCCTGCAGGAATTCTCGGAGAACCACACTGCCAACACGCTGACCCTGCGTGGCAATGGCAAGCCCGGCATCCTGGTCAGCGGCCTGGGCTGGAACTACCTCAAAGAAGCCATGGGCGACGCGCTGGACGGCTACAACCTGCTGCGCGTTGGCGTCTATCCGCTGCCGGTGAAGAAGATCCGCCAACTGCTTGACGCCTCCAGCGAAATCTGGATTGTGGAGGAGGGCTATCCCTTCATCGAGCGTTATGTGAGTGCCTTGGGCCTGATGCGCGAACGTCCGATTCACGGCAAGATGACCGGCGCCCTGCCGCGCATGGGCGAGCTGACGCAGGATACGATCCGGCGCTGCTTTGGCTTGCCAGTCAGTGTGTCGCTGCAAATTGAAGGTCTGTCCGATGTGCTGGTCGGTCGGCCGCCGCGCCTGTGCGACAAGTGCCCGCACACCGATGCGTACATTGCCATCAACCAGGTCCTGACCCAGTACGGCCCGGGCGTGCGAGTCATGGGCGACATCGGTTGTTACACACTGGGCTACCTGCAACCCTACAACGCCATCCACTCCTGCCTGTGCATGGGCTCCTCCATCGGCATGGCCATCGGTGCCGCGCACACCGGCATGACGCCCTCGCTGTGCGTTATCGGCGACGGCACCTTTACGCACTCGGGCATGGCGCCGCTGCTGGACGCGGCGCGCGACAACACCAACATCAAGGTCTTCATCCTGGACAACAGCATCGTCGCCATGACCGGCGGGCAGCCGACCATGGCGACCGACGAAGAAGTGGTGGATCTGGTGGCCGGGCTGGGGGTGCCGCGCGAGCACATCCGCATCGTCGTGCCGCTGCCCAACCGCAAGGAGCAGACGCTGGCCATCATCAACGAGGAACTGCCCTACAAGGGCCTGTCGGTGATCATTGCGCGACGCGCCTGCGTCACTTACGCCAAGCAGATCAAGCTCTACAAGCGTGCCTGCGAGGAGCAAGCAGAATGAACTATGACCTGGTAATTTGCGGTGTCGGCGGCCAGGGCGTGTTGTCGATTGCCTGGGTGATTGATCACGCAGTTCATGAGGCTGGTCTGCATTTCAAACAGTCTGAGGTACACGGCATGGCGCAACGCGGCGGCGCCGTCTCCGCCTTTGTGCGCATCTCCGACAAGCCGGTGGCCAGTGACCTGATTGCCAATGGTGCTGCCAGCCTGGTGCTGTCGGTCGAGCCCATGGAAGCTTTGCGCTATGCGCAGTTGCTGCGGCCGGACGGCTGGATCGTGAGCGACGTCACGCCGCTGGAGAATGTAGATGCCTACCCGCCACACGAAGCCCTGTACAAGGTGCTGTTTTCGGTGCCGCATCTGGTGGCGCTGGATGCCACACGATTGGCTACCAAGGCCGGCGCGGTGAAGGCGCAGAACATGGTGGTGCTGGGCGCTGCTGCCTCGCAGTTGCCCTTGCCGGTGGACTTGCTGGAAAAGCAGATCCATGAGCTCTTTGCGAGCAAGGGCGAGCGCATCATCAAGGCCAATATCAATGCCTTTCGCATGGGCACGGCTGCCAGCCAATTCGCAGCGGCGCTGTCAGCGGCGGGGGTGCCCTCGTCCGTGCTGGCCAGGGTCATGCCGCGCCTGGCCTTCGAGCCGCAAGCGGTGGCGCAGTCGACGCTGGACGCCTGGTGCACGCGGCTGCTTGCCGTTGACGCCGCGCAGTTGGCGCTGCAACTGTTCCAGAGCGATGCCGTGCTGGCGCTCGACGCCGTGCCGACCTAGATCGTCGATCCCACAGAGCCAGTCTGGCCGCTGGGGGCGTCGTCACCGAACAGCGGCTGCACGTTCCAGA
>JBAXOZ010000013.1:0-29659 GCA_037132975.1 Comamonadaceae bacterium | reverse complement strand
TACTTCATACGATGTATATTATGTTAACTAATATACGGGGGCTGAAAAGTTCTGAATTAGGTTGGTGGCTGTGATACCGAGAAGCGCAACGTCGGCGCGCTCAGATCGGCGAACGACGAACCAAGCGATATCTCGCCCTGCCCATGTAGCACGCATTCTTCCCGGCGCAGAAGCAGGTCAGAGCCATCGCCGGAAAAGCGTAACCAGCAACCGTAGGAACTCAGGTCTACCAGCACCATGCTGCCATTGCGCCAGTCGATGCGGGCGTGGGTGCGAGACACCCGCGGATCATCGACAACAAACTCGGCTTGCCGCAGGCGCCCAATGTGAATCGGCAGATCAAAGGATCTGAAAGACCTTTTCACATCCATCCAGATCAGTTCAATCTGGCCCCCCAGCGTGTCAACCTCTGCGGGATCAAACAGGGGAACCATGTCGGACTGCATGGTCAGCAAGGATGAGGCAGCGTCGTCTTCCCAATCGACCTGGTGTACCGTGCAAGGCTCGGCGCGCCCACGTATGCTGATGGGTCCCAATACCCGGAACCGCACACCTTCCGCCTCGTTGATTCCCTCGAGCGCGGCGCTGTTAGCCCAAATCTGGTTGGCGCCGGACAGATCGCTCAGGCGCGCGGCCACGTTGACTGCGTCGCCATAACAGTCGTCCTTTACCATCTCGACATCGCCGCAGGCCACACCAATGCGAATCGGCAAGCGGTGTGCTATGGCCACACGCGCCATGCGTTCCTGATGCTTACGCTGAATTTCAACCACCGCGTTGATGGCCGATCGGTTGTTTCGAAACAGGGCCAGTACGCCGTCACCCAACAGTTTGACCACCCTGCCGCCATGAGCGCCGATGGTGCTGGCAATCCAGTTGGTGACCTGGGTAACTGCCTGAGTCGCCTGTGCGTTGCCCAATGCTTCATAGACACTTGTGCTGCCGAACAGATCGGTGAATACGACGGTGGCGTGAACACTCATTCCAAAATAATTTTATTGCTTGAACGATGCACAGTTTAGGGCATAACCCGCCCTATGACGCAGTGCCCCAAAAGAGCATCGCGTCACGCCCTTCCAGCATCAACTCGACTTGCGCGCCGACCGGTAGAAGAACCTTGGTCGCAACGTGCCCGTAAGGCAAATTGGTGACAATCGGAACCCGGATCTGCTGGCGCAGCCAGTTGACGACGGTGGCCAATTTGTAGCCCCGATCATGTGCGACCAGGGTGAACTCGGTGAACTGCCCCAGCACGATGGCCTTCTGGCGGGCCAATACGCCGGCATGAAGCAGTTGCGTCAACATGCGTTCGATCCGGTAGGGATGCTCTGCGACGTCTTCAAGAAACAGGACGCCTCCCTTTACCTCCGGAAAATATGGCGTCCCGAGCAGCGAGGTGAGCAGCGAGAGGTTGCCGCCCCACAGGGTCGCCTGTCTGAAGTGCCTGGCCGTCACGGCTGAATCGCCATCGCGGTTTTGGCGCCAGCCGGCACCCTCCCCTTGCCCACGGGTCAGATCGCCAAAACATGCTTCCATGATGTCGTCCGGCAACTTCACCTCGCCATGCCCGTGGCCGTCGGCAAGATCGGGCTTGCCACCCACACCAAAACCTTCGCACAAGGCCGGGCCGGCCCATGTCACCGCGCCCGTCTGTGCCAATACGGCACTCTGAAACGCAGTGAAGTCACTGATGCCAACAAAAAGCATGCCGTTCTCGATGGCTCGGGCCACCTTCTTGTATTTGATTCCACTGAGTATGCGCGTCAGGCCATAACCGCCACGGGAAATCAGAGCGACATCGGCGCCGCTGGCCGCCGCGCGGTGAATGGCAGCCAGGCGAGTTTCATCATCACCGGCGAAACGCAGGTGGCTGGCCAGTGCGGTCGTATCGACTTCCACCTCATAGCCAAGCGTCTGCAGCCGGGCCACGCCGCGTCGAAAAGCAGCCTTGTCACGCACGGCACCAGAAGGGGAATAAATATAAATACGTTTTTTCATGCGCTATCGGTCATGCTAAGGATTATTGCCGGCCCGCGCCAACTGGCGACGCTCTTGAAAAAAACTTTGTAACAGACCGCTACATTCAGTTTCAAGCAGCCCACCCTGCAACTGAGTCTGATGATTCAGACGCGGGTTGACGAACAAATCAATCACCGAGCCGGCCGCACCCGTTTTGGGGTCGCTGGCGCCAAAGACAACGCGTTGGAGACGCGCCTGCAAAATCGCCCCAACGCACATGGCGCAAGGCTCCAGCGTGACA
This sequence comes from Comamonadaceae bacterium, assembly GCA_037132975.1. Classification (GTDB taxonomy): domain Bacteria; phylum Pseudomonadota; class Gammaproteobacteria; order Burkholderiales; family Burkholderiaceae_C; genus Rhodoferax. The sequence continues at coordinate 27,399 of JBAXOZ010000013.1, read as the reverse complement.
AACAGCTCGCAATCAATCAGGCGGTAGTTGCCGAGCACCTGTGCAGCTGCGCGCAAGGCCTGGATCTCGGCGTGTGCGCTGGGATCATGGCTCGCGATCGGCGCATTGCTGCCGCTGGCAATCACCTGACCATGGCGTACCACGACCGCACCCACCGGAACTTCACCGGCAGCCATGGCCACACGGGCCTGCGCCAGAGCCAGCGTCATGAAGGCTGCGTCATCCATCAGCGCTCAGGGATCATGCCCAATCGATCGATCCAGTCGGCGAGCGCCCGCTCGTTCTCGTTGCCCGACGCATACATGGCACGCATGGCCGAGTGCGACTCGGGCCGGTGCTGGTTGACCTTGATCTTGCACTGCAGATCGGTCACGAGCAGTTCAAAGCCAACGATACCAGCGAGCATCTTGTGAGCAAACTCGGAACCCAGGGAGCGCCACTGCTGTGCATAAGCTGGTTCATGATCGGCGATCAGCTTCTTCAGCAACTGGTCTTTCTGATCGGGGTCTTCGATCAGCGTGGTCTGCACGCTGCAGTGCACCGCGAGATAGTTCCAGGTTGGCACGCGCAGCAAGTCCGGATAGACCGCAGGACTCAGGTAAGCGTGCGGCCCCATGAAAGTCACCAGTGCCTGTGGCCGCGCCTGCAGGTAGCGCCAGTGCGGATTGGCCTTGGCACAGTGGCCCAGCAAGACCACCTTGTCGTCATGCAGTTCCAGATGCAGCGGAACATGAGAGACAAAAGGCAGACCGCTCTCGTCAACGCTGATCAGACTGGCCAGCGGATAAGCGCGCATCAGCGCTGCAGCATCGGCACTGCTCTTTGAATTGAATTGAGGCGGTAAATACATGACTCCCTGACTCTGCTATTCCCACTCAATCGTGGCAGGCGGTTTGCTCGACACGTCATACGTCACGCGGTTGATTCCGCGCACCTCGTTGATGATGCGACTCGATACTTTCTTGAGCAGTGCATAGGGCAATTCAGCCCAGTCCGCCGTCATGAAATCGCTGGTCTGCACGGCACGCAGGGCCACCACGTAATCGTAGGTTCGCCCGTCGCCCATCACGCCCACGCTCTTGACCGGCAGGAACACGGCGAAGGCCTGGCTGGTGAGTTCATACCAATTCTTGCCACTTTCCAGATCCACGAAATTGCGCAACTCTTCAATGAAGATCGCATCCGCCTGACGCAGCAAATCGGCATATTCCTTTTTGACTTCACCCAGAATCCGCACACCCAGACCCGGGCCGGGAAAGGGATGGCGGTACACCATGGCATGCGGCAGGCCCAGCGCCACGCCGAGTTCGCGTACTTCGTCCTTGAACAGCTCGCGCAAGGGTTCCAGTAATTTCAGACCCAGTTGCTCCGGTAAGCCGCCCACGTTGTGGTGACTCTTGATGACGACCGCTTTCTTGGTCTTGGCACCACCCGACTCAATCACGTCAGGGTAGATGGTCCCCTGCGCCAGCCAGGCGACGTGTCGCGCCTGGTCATTCTTGAGCTTGCTCGCCTCGCTCTTGAAGACCTCGACAAACTCCCGACCAATGATCTTGCGCTTGGCTTCCGGCTCGGTGACACCGGCCAGATGTCCGAGAAACTGGTCAGCGGCGTCGACGCGGATCACCTTGGCGTGCAGCTTGCCAACAAACATTTCCATCACCATGTCGCCTTCGTTCAGGCGCAACAGGCCGTGGTCGACAAAGACGCAGGTCAGCTGATCACCAATGGCACGATGGATGAGCGCCGCCGCGACCGAGGAATCGACACCACCGGACAAGCCCAGAATCACCTCGTCCTGGCCGACCTGAGAACGAATGCGCTCCACCGCTTCACTGATGTAATCCCCCATGATCCAGTCCGCTCGCGCTGCGCAGATATCCAGCACAAAGCGCTCCAGAATGGCGGCACCGCGTTTGGTGTGGGTTACTTCCGGATGAAACTGAACTCCATAAAAGCGGCGCTCTTCATCGGCCATGCCGGCAATCGGACAACTGTCGGTCGAGGCCATCAGCTTGAAGCCGTGCGGTAGCTCGACCACCTTGTCGCCGTGGCTCATCCATACCTGCAGCATGCCGTGCCCCATGGACGTGGCGTAGTCCTGAATGCCATCAAGCAGCTGGGTGTGGCCATGCGCGCGCACGTCGGCGTGGCCGAATTCGCGTTGGTGCCCGCTCTGCACAATGCCGCCCAACTGGTGCGCCATGGTTTGCATGCCATAGCAAATTCCGAGAACCGGAACACCTAATTCAAAGATGCTGGGTGGTGCCTTGTCAGTGGTTTCCTCATACACACTGGCGTGACTACCCGAGAGGATCACACCCTTGAGTTTGCCGTCTCGAGCATAGGCACGGATCCAGTCATCGCTGACATCGCAAGGGTGAACCTCGCAAAACACATGCGCCTCGCGGATACGCCGGGCAATCAGCTGGGTGACCTGGGACCCAAAGTCGAGGATGAGAATTTTTTGATGCATTTCAGGTCTGTCGCTCGCTCATTCGGCACGGTAGTTCGGCGCTTCTTTGGTTATCTGGACGTCGTGCACATGGCTCTCGCGAATGCCAGCCGTGGTGATTTCCACAAATTCAGATCGGCTCTGCAAGTCATCTATGGTGGCACAGCCGCAATACCCCATGCTGGCGCGAACGCCACCTGCCATCTGGTAAATGATGGCCACCATGGAACCCTTGTAAGGCACACGCCCCTCGATGCCTTCAGGGACCAGTTTGTCCGCGTTCGGGTTGCCGGTGGTCGATTCCTGAAAATAGCGGTCGGCACTACCCTGCTGCATGGCACCAATGCTGCCCATGCCACGGTAACTCTTGTAGCTGCGGCCCTGAAACAGGATCACTTCGCCCGGAGCCTCCTCGGTACCTGCGAACATGCTGCCCATCATCACGGAGCAGGCGCCGGCCGCCAGTGCCTTGGAAATATCGCCGCTGTAGCGAATGCCGCCGTCAGCGATCAGTGGAATGCCGCTGCCGCGCAGTGCCGTGGCAACGCTGTCGATGGCCATGATCTGCGGCACGCCAACGCCCGCCACAATGCGCGTCGTGCAGATGGAGCCTGGCCCGATACCCACCTTGACTGCATCGGCGCCCGCCTCGGCCAGCGCCAGCGCTGCCGCACCGGTCGCAATATTGCCACCGATGACGTCAACCTGAGGGTAGTTCTGCTTGACCCAGCGCACCCGCTCGATCACGCCCTGGCTATGACCGTGCGCCGTATCGACCACGATGGCGTCAACCCCGGCGCGCACCAATGCTTCGACCCGCTCCTCGGTACCCTCTCCCACGCCGACTGCGGCGCCAACCCGCAGTTGGCCCTGCGCATCGCGCGCCGCATTGGGAAAACTGGTCTGCTTGGTGATGTCCTTGACCGTGATCAGTCCCTTGAGCTCAAACGCATCGTTGACGACCAGCAAGCGCTCTATCTTGTACTGGTTCAACAACACCTTGGCTTCTTCCAGGGTTGTGCCATCGGGCACGGTCACCAGCTTGTCGCGCTGAGTCATGATGTGGCTGACCGGCAGGTCCAACCGGGTCTCAAACCGCAGATCGCGACCGGTGACGAGGCCTACCACCTTGCCAGCGTCGCAGACCGGAAACCCCGATACCCCAAGTTGCTCGGACAGGCTCATGACCTGGCGCACGGTGTGCTGTGGCGTGATTACCACCGGATCACGCAACACACCTGACTCGTAGCGTTTCACTTTGGCCACCTGCGCTGCCTGCTCTTTGGCGGACATGTTCTTGTGCACGATACCAATACCGCCCTCTTGCGCAATGGCAATGGCCAGGCGCGCCTCGGTCACGGTATCCATGGCGGCTGAAACCAGCGGTAAATTGAGGGCAATGTTGCGGGAGAAACGGGTTGCCAGTGAGGTGTCCTTGGGCAGGACCTGGGAGAACGCTGGCACCAACAAGACATCGTCGAAGGTGAGCGCTTTGCCGATGAGGCGCATGTTCTTGAGCTCCAAATGATCAATTGTAGCCACGTGGCTGCGTTCAATGGTTTCTGCAAAGGTGCCTGGTGCAGGCTAAACTTCGCTGATGAAAAATTTCCGCTACCTTCTTGCCGCCCTGGCCTGCCTGGTCAGTCTGCAGGCGGCCGCCCATTGGCAGTGGCTGGACAAGGATGGACGCAAGGTGTTCAGTGACCGCGCGCCACCACCTGATATTGCGGAAAAGGATATTCTCGAGCGTCCCGCCGTGATACCTGCCGCGGCCGCACCACAAAATGGCGCGAGCGCGCCTCGGCTCGGCGGAATTGACAAAGAATTGACGGACAAGAAGAAGAAGGCCGAGGAACTTGAGTTGGCCAAGCGCCGCGCCGAAGGCGAGAAACTTGCCAGCTCCAAAGCGGACAACTGCGCGCGGGCCAAGCGCGCCAAAGCCAATCTGGACTCCGGCCGCCCCATCGCCCGCAGCAACGAAAAGGGCGAACCCGAGATGCTTGACGCTGCCGCGCGGGCTGCCGAGCTGAGCCGGCTTCAGGACATCATCGAAGCGGACTGCAATTGATGACTTTGGCCGCCAGCGCTTGAGTCAATAGCCGGCCTTGGCACCGACACGGTGCTTGACGAAGAGGCCTGCGCTGCGCGCTCCCTGTTTGACAAAGCGGGCCCGCCGGGCCACTTTCGGGTCGACCTTGAGCGCCCGATAGATCTCGACGCGGTCATTCTCAAGCAGTATCGTATGCAGCGTGGCCTTGCGCCCCCAGACGCCATACACGGGTGACGCTGGGTCTGGCACAGCCAACAGGTTCAGTAGACCACTGGCCTGGACCGCCTGCAGAACCGTGCTTCCGGGCGCCAGAGACAGTTTGACCTCGCGCACCTGGCGCGGCGCGGGCGAATAGACCACATTGACGCAAAGCGCCGGCTTACTCGCCATAGACCTGCCCTGCCCGCTTCACGAACGCATCGACCATGCTGCTGGCAATCTTGTCGAAGACCGGTCCGACCATCTTGCTCAATGCAGCGTTGTCAAAGCCATAGTGCAGCGTCAATTCCACTTTGCAGGCGCGCTGTGTGCCGTCTCCGATAGGCAAAAAGTTCCACTCGCCGTCAAGCTTGGAGAAGGGACCGCTGACCAGTTTGATGGCGACCTGCCGATCCTGCACATGGGTATTGCGGGTTGTGAAGGTCTGACGGATTCCGCTGAAGGAAATACCGATCTCCGCCGTCATTCCGTCGGCGTCGGAATTGACTACTCGGGCCCGGTCGCACCAGGGCAGAAATTGGGGGTACCGGTCTACGTCCGTCACCAGAACGTACATCTCTGACGGCGTGTACCAGATGAGGACGGACTTGGTTACGGTTTTCATAGAATGGGGGTCTGCGCGGGATTGTAGACAAGCCTTGTACGCACGACTTACAACCCCACATTGACCCCATGGCCAAGAAACCTGAAACCACCGCCCGCATCGCTGACAACAAGAAGGCAGCCTACAACTACTTCTTTGAAGAGCGCTTTGAGGCGGGTCTGGTACTCGAAGGCTGGGAAGTGAAGTCGCTGCGCGAAGGCAAGGTGCAGCTGACCGACGGCTATGTGGTGATTCGCGATGGTGAACTGTTCATCATCGGGCTGCAGATCAACCCCTTGGGAACCGCCTCCACCCACATCAGTCCGGACAAGGTGCGCACCCGAAAGCTCTTGATGCACAAGGAAGAGATCAAGCGTCTGATCGGCAAGGTGGAACAAAAAGGCTATACGCTGGTGCCCCTGAATCTGCACTGGAAGGCCGGCAAGATCAAATGCGATATTGCGCTGGCCAAGGGCAAGGCCGAGCACGACAAGCGCGACACTATCAAGGACCGGGAAGGCAAGCGCGAAGTGGAACGCGCCATGAAAGGGCGCAATCGGTAATTGCGCTCAGCGCAGATCGCGCAGCGGGTGCGTCTGGGGCGTCCAGGGACTACCGAAAAATGGCGTCACCATGCTCGCCTCCACCTGCTCGATGCGCGACGGGTTCCAGTGCGGCGTGTTGTCCTTGTCGACAGCCAGCGCGCGGATGCCCTCCACCGCCTCGCTCTGCGCGTCACCGAGGTTCAGATGACGTGGATGAAAACAGTGATGAATCATGTCACGCTCCATGCGCAGGTCGTCGGCCAGCGTCATGTGACGGGCGCGCCTGATCTGGGCCAGCACCACATGCAGCATCAAGGGTGAGCGCCGGCGCAGGGTATGCGCCGTGTGTTGCGCCCAGGCTGATTCATCCGCTTCGAGCGAATGGACGATGGCACTGGCCGAGTGCTTGGCAAAGTGATGGTCGATCTGGGCCGTGTGCGCATTCGGATCTTCTGCCTCAGCGTTCGAGAACAAGGCGAGCCACTGGTCTACCGCGCCATCCCGATCAAAATCCGAACTGCCCAGCGCAGCCCAGGCTGAGGCCAGCTGTGTTGTTTCAAAGCAGGCGTCCGCCAAGCCCAATTCAAGCGCCAGACTGGCGCCTATGACTTCGCCGGTGAGGGCCAGCCATTCACCGCTGTGTCCCGGGCAGCGGCTCAGAAAGTAACCACCACCGACATCCGGGAACAAGCCAATATTCGTTTCCGGCATTGCCATGCGCGTTCGTTCAGTGGCGATGCGAATCTGGGCGCCCTGACTGATGCCCATACCGCCGCCCATCACGATGCCATCCATGAACGCGATGTAGGGTTTGGGGTAGTTATGGATCAGGTGATTGAGGGCATATTCCTCGGTAAAAAACTGCTCCAGAGCATCGTCGCCAGCCAGCGCGGCCTGATGAAAAAATCGGATATCGCCACCCGCGCAAAAAGCACCGAACTGTCCTGTTTTGCCGGTACCGCGAACAGCAACAGCATGCACGGTCGGGTCCTCCCGCCAAGCCAGCAGACAGGTGGTCAGGCTGCGGATCATCGGCAGCGAGAGCGCATTGAGGGCTTTCGGGCGATTGAGCGTAATCAGTCCCACGTGACCATGCACTTCCGGCACAATCTCTGCCGCGTTGCCTGTTGGCAGTTCGGGGTTCTTATTCATCCTCTGCTTCTCCAGCCGATTAACTCATTGATGGCCAGCGCGCCAATAACCAGGGCGCCACCGGCCAGCACATTCGCGCCTGGCACCTCATTGGCACCAACCCAGGCCAACAGAATACCAAATATCACTTCCAGCAAACCCAGCAGGGACACTTCCGGCGCTTTCAGCACCCGCGCGCACAATACCGAAAGTGCCGACGGGATGGCCAGTTGTACAACACCGAGCCCGGCCAGCAGCGTCAGATCATGGCTGGAGGCCTGAAACGGAAAGGCCAGCGGCAGCGTCAATATGCAGGAAAAGACAGCGCCAATCAGGACCGCTGGTATCAGGTCAACATCTCGTCCCTGAGCATGCGCGTGCTGCGTGACGGTCCAGTTGGCAGCCCCCGAAATGGGTACACACAAGGCCACCAAGGTACCGACCACGCTGACGCCCTGACTGATCTGGCTGCCGTACATGTAGCCAATACCGCAGCCGGCGACAACAATGGCAACCCAGGTGCGCACCGGTATCCTGTGGCCAATGAAGATGCGTGATGCCAGCGCTGTCAGCAAGGGGCCGATCGACATGGTGACCAATACATTGGCAACGCTGGTCAATGTGATGGCGACCATGAAGAAAGTGAACATGCCACACCAGCAGACGCCGGAAATCCACAAGGCCTTGCCCCCACTGCGCATCCGGCCAAACACATCGCGCCCCTGAAACAGCGGCAGGATCACCAACAAGGCCAGCACCGTAAAGAAGCTGCGCCAGAACGTCACCTCAAAACTGCGTGCATGCTCCAGATGCCGAGTCACCACACCGGCGATCGACCACATCAGGGTCACCGCCAGCATCAGCAGAACGGCCCGGTTGTGAGTGAGCTTCAATCCGGTCTCTACACCGGTCCGCGACTGGCACGCTTGCGTTCGTTCTCAGTCAGATGGCGCTTGCGCAAGCGAATCGACTTCGGTGTGATCTCGACCAGTTCGTCGTCCTCGATGAACTCAACGCCGTATTCCAGCGTACATTCGATCGGAGGGGTGATCTTGATTGCATCTTCCTTGCCACTGACACGGAAGTTGGTCAGCTGCTTGGTTCGTGTCGCGTTCACCACCAGGTCGTTTTCGCGGCTGTGGATGCCCACGATCATGCCTTCGTAGACCGGGTCGTTGGCCTTGACAAACATGCGTCCCCGGTCATCGAGCTTGCCCAGCGCGTAGGTGAAGATCTCGCCCGCGTCCATGGAAATCAGCACGCCATTCTTGCGCCCGCCAATTTCACCCTTGTGCGCCTCGTAGCTGTCGAAGATGTTGGAAATGAGGCCGGTGCCGCGCGTCAGGTTCAGAAATTCGTTGGTAAAACCAATCAGGCCACGCGCCGGAATGCGGTACTCCAGGCGCACGCGGCCGCGACCGTCGGACTCCATGTTGAACAGGTCACCCCGGCGTTCGCCAAGCGCCTGCATCACACCGCCCTGGTGCTGTTCCTCGATATCGACAGTCACCATTTCGATCGGTTCGTGCTTTTCCCCGTCAACCATCTTGAACACCACGCGTGGCTTGGACACTGCCAGTTCGTAGCCTTCGCGGCGCATATTTTCCAGCAGGATGGTCAGGTGCAATTCACCGCGGCCCATCACTTCAAAGATGCCTTCTTCGCCGGTTTCCTTGACGCGCAGCGCCACGTTGTGTTGCAGCTCTTTTTGCAGGCGGTCCCAAATCTGGCGACTCGTGACGTACTTGCCTTCGCGTCCGGCCAGTGGGCTGGTGTTGACACAGAAGTTCATGGTCAGTGTCGGCTCATCCACCTTGAGCATGGGCAGCGGCATCGGATTGACGGGGTCGGTAATGGTGACACCAATGCCGATCTCGGTCAGCCCGTTGATCAACACAATTTCGCCGGGACCCGCGTCGGTGGTCTGCACGCGCTCCAGCCCCTGAAAGGTCAGGACCTGATTGACACGGCCCTTGACGGCCTTGCCGTCCGGACCTTCCATGACGACCACGTCCATCATGGGCCTGATCGTTCCCTGGCTGATGCGGCCCACACCGATGCGACCGACAAAGGTTGAGAAGTCGATCGCGGAGATCTGCAGTTGCAGTGGAGCCGCCGGGTCTCCCTGCTGGTGCGGTACGTGATCGAGGATGGTGTTGAACAGGGCCGACATGTCGGGTCCCCACTGTTCACCCTGGGCGCCCTCCTCCATCGACGACCAGCCGTTGATGCCGGAGGCGTAGACCACCGGAAAATCCAGTTGCTCGTCGGTCGCACCAAGTTTGTCAAACAGATCGAAAGCGGCGTTGACGACCCATTCCGGACGCGAACCGGGCTTGTCCACCTTGTTGACTACCAGGATCGGCTTGAGGCCCAGGGCCAGCGCCTTCTTGGTCACAAAGCGCGTTTGCGGCATCGGCCCTTCCTGTGCGTCGATCAGCAGTACCACGCCATCGACCATGCTGAGCGCCCGTTCCACTTCGCCGCCAAAGTCGGCGTGGCCCGGAGTGTCGACGATATTGATGTGCGTGTCCTTCCAGGTCACGGCGCAATTCTTGGCCAGAATCGTGATGCCACGCTCCTTTTCAATGGCGTTGTTGTCCATCACGGTATCGACCACCTTCTCATGCTGGGCAAAGGTCCCGGACTGGCGCAGCAACTGGTCCACCATGGTGGTCTTGCCATGGTCCACGTGGGCGATGATGGCGATGTTGCGAATTTGTTTATGGCTCATGGTTCACTTTCAAAATTTGTTCATTTGCTCAATCTCGACAGGACTGAGCAATCGTGTTGGTATCAGTTCTCCGGCCTTGACATGGGCACTGCCCAGCAAGGTACGCGGGTTGCCGGAATAGACCGCTGCCTGCGCCGTATCTTCCCAGGCGCCGCGACGGCGCAATCCACTGAGGAAACGCCCCGAATTTTCGGCGTCAAGTTCGACTGGCGTGTGACCGCTCAGCAAACTATCGACCGGCAACAGGCACTTCAGCCGCTCTTCCTCGGTCATGCCTTCAAGCGCTTCCAGGGTCACGCACGATGACAGACCGAAGCCCCCGGTCGCCGTGCGACGCAATGCAGTCAGGTGCGCGCCACATCCGAGCGCTTCACCCATATCCTCAGCCAGTGTGCGGATATAGGTTCCCTTGCTGCACTTGACCGCTATTTTAATAAGCTCTCGCCCGGACATTTCGTGTTCCAAGCTGGCTGTCAATTCCATAATCCTTAGCTCACGAGCCTCCCGCTCGACCTCGATGCCGGCCCGCGCGTAATCGTACAGAGCACGTCCATCCTTCTTCAAGGCGCTGTGCATCGGTGGCGTTTGCCGGATCAGACCGGTAAATTGCGCCACCACTCGCTTCAGAGCCTCGTCATCAACCTTGACCGGCCGCGTCTCGATCACGCTGCCTTCAGCGTCTGCCGTGCTGGTTCTTACCCCCAAACAAGCCACAGCCTCATAGGTTTTGTCGGCATCCAGCTGAAGCTGACTGAACTTGGTAGCCGCCCCAAAACACAGTGGCAACACGCCGCTGGCCAGCGGATCGAGTGTCCCGGTGTGACCCGCTTTTTCGGCGCGCAGCAACCATTTGACCTTCTGCAAAGCATCATTGCTGCTCCAACCCAGTGGCTTGTCCAGCAGCAGCACCCCGTGCACGGGGCGCCTGGCAACCCGTGCACGTGGCGCTTGTAACATGCTAATCCTCGTTTTTGGAACGTGAAGCGACCGCCTGCGCAATCAAGGCGTTCATGTCCGCCGCGTGTTCGGTCGTTCGATCAAAAACGAAATGCAGGGTCGGCACCGTATGGATATGCAGACGCTTGAACAGTCCCGCGCGCAAAAAGCCCGCCGCCTGATTCAAACCCTCGGTACATTCCTTGATGTCGCCTGCCAGCAGACTGAAAAAAACCTTGGCGTGCGCATAGTCAGGCGTTACTTCCACCGCCTGGATGGTGACCATGCCGACGCGCGGATCCTTGAGCTCGCGCGCGATCAACTCCGTCAGATCGCGCTGGATCTGATCGGCCACCTTGAAACTCCGATTGGGAGTGCTTGACTTCTTGCGCACGTCGACTTAAAGCGTTCTGGCGATCTCGCGGATTTCAAAGAATTCCAGCACATCGCCTTCCTGGATGTCGTTGTAGTTCTTGATATTCAAGCCGCAATCAAAGCCTTCCTTGACTTCCTTGGCATCGTCCTTGAAACGCTTGAGCGAGTCCAGTTCACCCGTAAAGATGACAAGGTTGTCGCGCAGCAAGCGCAGCCGCGAGGTACGCCGTACCAGGCCCGATGTGACCATACAACCGGCGATAGAGCCGATCTTGCTGACCTTGAAGACCTGGCGAATCTCGGCGGTACCAATGACTTCTTCCTTCTTGTCCGGCGTCAGCATGCCCGACATCGCGAGTTTGAGTTCGTCCACCGCGTCATAGATGATGTCGTAGTAGCGAATGTCGACGCCATTGCTCTCGGCCAGTTTGCGCGCACCAGCATCGGCTCGGGTATTGAAGCCGATGATGACTGCCTTGGCGGCAATCGCCAGATTCACATCCGATTCGCTGATCGCACCCACGGCGGTGTAAACCATTTGCACCTTGACCTCGTCGGTAGAGAGCTTGAGCAGAGACTGCGCCAGCGCTTCCTGCGAACCCTGCACATCGGCCTTGACAATGATGGGTACCATCTTGACCTCGCCCGCAGCCATGTCGGTAAACATGTTCTCGAGCTTGGCTGCCTGCTGCTTTGCCAACTTGGTATGACGGAACTTGCCGGCACGGTAAGTGGCAATTTCACGGGCGCGGCGTTCGTCGGCCATCACCATGAAGTCGTCACCCGCCTGCGGCACCTCGGTCAGACCCTGAATCTCGACCGGAATCGACGGTCCCGCGGTCTTGATGCTCTTGCCGTTTTCATCCAGCATGGCGCGCACACGACCGTAGGTCGAGCCAGCCAGCACGACGTCACCCGTCTTGAGCGTACCCGACTGCACCAGGACGGTAGCAACCGGACCGCGTCCCTTGTCCAGTTGGGCTTCAATCACCAGACCCTTGGCCATGGCATCCACAGGTGCACGAAGTTCAAGCACTTCAGCCTGCAGCAACACCTGCTCCAGCAACGCGTCAATGCCTTCGCCGGTCTTTGCCGACACGGCGACGAAAGGCGAGTCGCCGCCGAACTCTTCTGGCACGACCTCTTCGACCACCAGTTCATTCTTGACCCGTTCCGGATTGGCGTCTGGTTTGTCAATCTTGTTGATTGCCACCACGATCGGCACACCGGCTGCCCTGGCGTGCTTGATCGCTTCCTTGGTTTGTGGCATCACACCATCGTCAGCGGCCACGACCAGAATCACAATATCGGTCGCCTTGGCACCACGGGCACGCATGGCGGTAAAGGCCTCGTGACCCGGCGTATCAAGGAAGGAAATGACACCGCGCGGCGTCTCCACGTGATAAGCACCGATGTGCTGTGTGATACCACCCGCCTCGCCCGAAGCCACTTTGGCGCGTCGGATGTAATCGAGCAGTGAGGTCTTGCCATGGTCCACGTGGCCCATGACGGTGACAACCGGTGCACGCGGCAGGGACTCGGACTGCTGTTTGGACACCTCATCGTCGGTAAAGGCTTCCGGATCATCCAGCGCCGCAACAATGGCTTTGTGGCCCATCTCCTCCACCACAATCATGGCGGTATCCTGATCCAGTGGCTGGTTGATGGTGACCATCTGGCCCAGTTTCATCAACTGCTTGATGACCTCGGACGCCTTGACCGCCATCTTGTGTGCCAGTTCCGCCACCGTAATGGTTTCGGGCACATGGACTTCAATAATGCGCGTCTCGACCGGCGCAGCGGGCGCTCTGTTGTCATCGCGATCATGGCCCGTGCTGCCACGTTTTCCACGGGGGCCAGAGCGCCAGTTATTGGCACGACCCGGACCCGTAGGACCGACCGCGCCACGCGTTGGTATGGCTTTCTTCTTGGCCGGGTCGCCGGCCCAACTGCTGGAAAGTTTGGCCGACTTGACTTCCTTGCCGGCGCCTGCTGCTGCCCCGGCGGCGGGTGCTCCGGCAGCGCCGGCACGAGCCGGTTTGGCGGGTGCTGTGCCGGCAGCCGGCTTGTGCAAGGTGCCCTTGATGCTGGCGGCCTTGGCAGCGTCTGCCGGGCTTGTCTTCCTGACTTCTTCAACCTTCTTGACTGGCGGCTTCTTGGCGGGTGCCGACATCATCAGGCGAATGGCCGCAGCCTCCGCCTCCGCCGTGCGTCTGCGGCCTGCCAGATCATCGGCGCGCGCTACATCCTCGGCAGCCTGTGTCTTGGAATCCGCAGCAGCTTTCTCACGAGCCAGTTCAAGCGCGTCGGCCTGGGCCTTTTGCGCCACTTCGAGGCTGTCGGCCGCAGCCTTGTCGATCGCTTCCTGGACTTGTGGGTCGGCCGCCTTGGGCTTGCCACTGTCCAGGCTGGCTTGCAGTGCCGCCTTCTGCGCCGCAGACTCGGCAGCCAGTGCTGCCGCGGCACGCGCATGGGCTTCCTGCTCTTCGCGCAGACGCCGGCGCTCTGAAAGTTCCTCTTCCTGACGCCGGATCAACTCAGCCTGACGGCGCGCTTGTTCCTCGCGGCGCGCCAGTTCGGCGTTGTCGATCAAGGGGGCGCTCTCAACCGCCTGTTCCGCCTCCGCGGACTCGGCCGGCGAATCAATACCGTCCTCGCGCCGGACAAAGGTACGCTTCTTGCGCACTTCAACCTGAATCGTTCTGGCCTTGCCAGTCGCATCCGCCTGCTTGATTTCGCTGGTCGATTTCTTCACCAGCGTAATCTTCTTGCGCTCCGACCCGGCAGCACCGTGGGTCGATTGCAAGTAGGCGAGCAAACGCTGCTTGTCAGCGTCGCTGAGCTTGTCGGAGGCCGCCGATGTGGCAACGCCAGCGGACTTCAATTGCTCAAGCAGCGTATCGGTTGATTTTTTGAGTTCGCTGGCAAACTCGGCGACGGTCGTACTGGACATTTGTTGTGTAACCTTTAGTTCGGCATAACAAGCTCTGCGGGCATTTGTTAGCCATCACTGAAACTTTGTATTCATGACATTTACTTTAAGCTTGAGAAACTGCTTCATTGGCAAACCAATGTTCGCGTGCTTTCATGATCAAGGTCTTGGCCGCGTCCTCAGACTGGCCTGATATTTCGATTAGTTCGTCAACTGCCAGATCGGCAAGGTCGTCGCGGGTGTGAATTCCAGCGTCGGCCAGTTTGGCGATCAGTTCGGGGGTCACGCCTTCAAGGTCGCGCAAATCGAGTGACACGGCCTGCGCGCTCTCTTCCAGGGCAATTTCCATGGTCAGCAGCGCGTCTTTGGCACGGGTACGAAGCTCGTTGACCGTATCCTCGTCGAAACTCTCGATTTCAAGCATCTCCTCCAGCGGCACGTAGGCCACCTGCTCCAGACTGGTAAAGCCCTCGGCGATCAGCAGGTCGGCAATTTCCTCGTCCACGTCCAGCTTTTCCATGAACAGTTTGCGGCCTGAGTCGGTTTCGCTGGCTTGCTTTTGTGCAGATTCCGCAGCGTCCAGAATATTGATCTTCCAACCCGTCAGCTCAGACGCCAGGCGCACATTCTGACCGCCACGACCAATGGCAATGGCGAGGTTTTCTTCGTCCACCACGACATCCATGGCGTGACGCTCCTCGTCGACCACGATCGATGACACATTGGCCGGCGCCAGTGCACCAATCACAAACTGCGCCGGGTCCTCGCTCCACAACACAATATCGACACGCTCACCCGCCAACTCATTGGTGACACCGTTGACCCGCGTGCCACGGACGCCGACACAGGTTCCGATGGGGTCCACCCGCTTGTCATGCGAGAGAACGGCAATCTTTGCGCGAGAACCGACGTCCCGAGCACAAGATTTGATTTCCAGCAGGCCCTGCTCGATCTCTGGCACTTCCTGACGGAACAGTTCAATCATGAATTCCGGTGCCGAGCGCGACAGGATGATGGGCGCGCCACGCAGCGTGAGGTCAACCTCCATGATCATGGCACGAACACGGTCACCCATTCGGAGGTTTTCCTTTGGAATCATCTCGCCACGGCGCAGGCGGCCTTCAACCCGGCCGCTTTCGACAATGATGTCTCCCTTGTCCATGCGCTTGACGGTACCGACAAAGATCTTGTCGCCGCGCGACATGAAATCGTTCAGCAACATTTCCCGCTCGGCGTCCCGTATCTTCTGCAGAATGACCTGCTTGGCCGCCATCGCGCCAATGCGACCGATAGGCACCGACTCGACTGTTTCTTCGATGTACTCATCGACTTCGATATCGGCAATCTGCTCTTTGGCCTCGAACAACAGGATTTCCTGGTCGGGCAATTGCAGGCCATCCTCGTCCGGCACGACGTGCCAGCGCCGGAAGGTCTCATAGGCACCGCTGTCGCGATCAACCGATACCCGAATATCGACATCGCCCGGGTAAAGTTTCTTGGTCGCCTGCGCCAGAGCTGCCTCAACCGCGCCAAATACAACATCGCGTTCGACGTTCTTCTCGCGTGAGATAGCTTCCACCAGCATTAACATTTCGCGATTCATGCCATGACTCTCCTGTTTCAATTCAATCCGTGTTCGACTCTGTGCTTCCCCCGGAAGCGCGACCCTTGAAGCTGACAATCGGCGCCAGACGCGCCTCTCGCAACTCGTCTAGCGTAAATCCCAAGGCACGCATCGGTGCCGGTAACCTTTTCTTGCTCACCCTCTGGCCCGGCTTGATGCTTGGTGCATCTGTCCAGACGATCTGCCAGCCGTGCGCAGCCTCTTTGCCGTCCTCACCCTGCCTACGCTCCAGCCTGCCCTGAAACTTCTTTCGAGTGGCACTGACCTGTCCATCTGCAACCAGCGTCCCGACAGGCTCCTTCAGCGTTACATCAATAACCTGCCCTGCAAAGCGCTCAAAATCCTTCTCGCTGCGCAAAGGGCGGTCAATTCCCGGTGAAGAGACCTCCAGCCGCTTGAAGTCGATCCCCTCCACTTCCAGCGCAAACAGCAGCTGACGCGTGACTTTTTCGCAGTCTTCAACTGTCACAAACTGCTCCGGAACAGGGCTAAGCGCTACTGCCACGGTCACTGCGCTCCAGGGCAGATCCATCGTGACACGCAGCAAGCCAGCGGCGGAACGTTGAATTTCCACCAATTCATAGCCCAAACCGGCTACCGTTTGTTCAATAACTTCTTTCAGTGCCACTTGTATACAGATGCATGCAAAAACAATCGACCAAAAAAAACGGGCGGTAGATACCCGCCCGTTTGGTCGTGAAACTGGATTGTATCTTAAAACGTCGTAAACACCATGATTTTCAAGGCGATTTTACGGCAAGGTACCGGCTTTGACCAGAATCATCTGGTCGAGCTTGAGATACTTCCGGATCGCAGCGTTGACCTGCTCCAGCGTCAATGCATTGACCCGCAAGGGGAAGTCGTCAAGCCAGTTCAGGTCGTACCCTCGATTGACAGCTGCCAACAGGGCGTTGGCCATGCCATCGCTGGTTGCCAGATCCACCTTGAATGCGCCGATCAGACTGCTCTTTCGCGCCTCGACTTCATCAGCCGTCACGCCACGCTCGCACCACAGCACAAGCTGTCGTCGGGTTGACGCAATGCCCTGCTCGAGCATGGCAGGGGCAAAAGACGCCGTAATTCTCCAGTCACCCGCATGGATCATGTCGTTTCCCAATCTGGCGCCTACATCGTAGGTCAAGCCTTCCTTGTCACGCACATTGGCCATCAGGCGACCGGTAAAGCCGCTGCCCAGAATGGCGGTGCCGAGGCGTAAAGCCTGATAGTCAGGGTCGCTGTACTGCAAACCGCTGGGCTGCCCCAAAACGATCGAAACGCTTGTCTTTTCTGCAATGGCTACTTCCTGATTTTGTGGCACTTTGCCAGGATCCATTGGGGCGGCGCGCACGGGCCTCCTGCCGCCCTGCCAGCCGGCAAACGCCTTGCCGAGTTCCGCCTGAAATCGATCCAGATCGAGATCACCAACTAAAACCAGCGTCATTTGCTCCGGTCCGTACCAGGCCTTGTGGAAGGCCAGTACGTCCTCAAGACGGGCTGACTCAATGGCTGCCAGCAACTCCTCGGGCTCGGGGTGCCGATTGGGGTGGCCAAGTGGATAGACGGCTCGGGAAAAAGTATCACCGGCCCGGAAATCGGTGTTCTCCAGACTGCGCCTGACACTTCCGGCAAACTGTTTCTTGGCTTTGGCGAATTCCTCCGCCGAGAAAGCCGGCATTCGCAACTGCTCCGCGATCAGACTGATTAACAGTGGCACATCCTTGCTCAGGGACTTGGCGCTGATTTCGAGCAAGTCGGCTCCAACCCTGAACTGGATGCTTGCGCCGACCGCTTCGAGCTTTTCGGCGATGGCAAACTTGTCCTGCTTCTGCGTTCCCTGGTCCAGCAGCATGCCAGTCAGTGTGGGGATGCTCGGATTGCCGGTCGCGCCGGCCCCCTTGCCGGCCGGCAAGGAAGCGCGCAAGGAAACCACATTTCTTACGCCTGTGGCGTAGGCTATGACGTCGACCCCGGCAATCTTCAGCCGTTTGGCCTTGGGGGCAATCTTCGCACCCGAGTCCACGACCACAGCGCCGCCCGGCAACGCCGGGTCCGTCGCAGCGATGGCGTTCTCCGGCTTGCGGTAGTAGTACGGCCCGTCAACGCGGGACGGTTTGGTTGTGGCCGCGCCGGCTCCACCCGCTGTCGTCGGTACGAACCAGCCGGTGGTACTTTGATCTTCGTTCAGGTAAAGCCTCGCGACACGCTGAATGTCAGAGGTCGTAACCTTTTGGGTCGCATCATCCAGTGTGTAAAACAGCGACCAGTCGCCCGCAGCAATGCACTCATTAAGATTGCCAGCAACGGCAAACGAGCCATCACGCTTGAAAGCCGCATCGGCCAAGGTCTTTGCAATCGCTGCCTTGAGTTCAGTTTCCGAAACACCTTGCGCCTTGACTAGCTCGATCTCCTGCAGGATCACTTTTTCCACTTCATCGTGCCTGGCGCCGGGGGCCAGGGGCGCAAAAATGATGTGCAGGGCCGGATCGGCGTTAAAGCCGGCGTCAGCTTCCACCTCGGTAGCCAGATTCTTGTCGGTAACGGCCTTGTACAGGCGACTGTTCTTGCCGTCGGTCAGAATCGCGCTGAGCAGCGCGAGCGCAGCATAGTCGGCGTGCGTTGCTGCCGGAATCTTGTGCGCAACGGCAAGCAAGCCGAGTTGTCCCGCGCGCTTGACTGTGACGCGTCGCTGGCCGGACTGGGCGGGTTCCTGTGTATACACCGTCGGAATCGGTTTGGGAGAGCGCGGGTAGACGCCGAAGGATTTTTTGACCAGGGCCAACGCCTGGGTCACTTCAAAGTCGCCAATGATGGAAACCGTTGCATTGTTGGGCCAATAGTAGGTGTCGTAAAACTCGCGCAACTTTTCGATCGAAACCTTTTCGATGTCGCTGCGATGCCCAATGGTGCCGTGATGGTAGGGGTGGGCAACAAATGCAGCCTGATAGATTTCCTTGTACAGGGCCTGCAGGGGTGAATTCTCACCACGCTCAAATTCGTTGCGCACTACCGTCATCTCCGCTTGACGATCTTCATCGCGCAGCAGCAGCTTGCGCATGCGATCAGCTTCCATATCCACCACGGTCGCGAGGTGTTCACTGCCCAGATTTTCATAATAGTTGGTGCGGTCAAGCCAGGTCGTCGCGTTGTATCTGGCACCTGTGCGTTCGAGCAATTGATCAACGTTATTGCCCTTGCTGCGATCGCGCTCGGAAGTGCCTTTGAACATCAAATGTTCGAGTATGTGCGTGGCACCGGTACTGCCGGTGACCTCATTTTTCGAACCGACCCGGTAGGTCATCATGAAGGTCAGCGTCGGGCTGGAATGCTCGGGTAGCAGCAGGACCTGCAAACCATTTGAGTTGAGCGTGTACTCGTCAATGCTATTGACGGTTCTCACATGGGTAAAACCCTCCACCGCCACGGGACTGGCCTGGAGTCCCAGTGCGACAAACACAAGCCCGAAAAGCGCAAGACAAGGTTTCATAAATTGACCACGAAGAGAAAATATAACCCTAGCATACTGCCTCGCCTCTGAGCCTTGAGCAGGGCAAGTCACTGCGCCGCATGCGACAATTCCTCACCGTTAGCATGGATCGCGTGCTGAACTGACAGTCAATCGAAGAGGAAGATATGGGATTTTTGAGCGGAAAAAAACTGCTGATAACCGGTGTGTTGTCCAAGCGGTCCATTGCTTACGGCATCGCGCAGGCTTGCCACCAACAGGGTGCCGAACTGGCTTTCAGCTACGTGGGCGAGCGTTTCAAGGAGCGAATTGTCGAGTTTGCAGCGGATTTTGACTCCAGCTTGGTATTTGATTGTGACGTGGCCGATGATGCGCAGATCGAGAAACTCTTTGCTGACCTGGCACAGACCTGGCCACGCTTCGACGGCTTTGTGCACAGCATTGGCTACGCTCCGCGTGAGGCGATCGCCGGTAACTTTCTGGATGGACTGAGCCGCGAAAATTTTCGCATTGCGCACGACATCAGTGCTTACAGCTTTCCGGCCATGGCCAAAGCAGCCCTGCCCTATCTCAATGACAAGGCGTCCCTGCTCACGCTGACCTACCTGGGCGGTGTGCGCGTGGTGCCGAGTTACAACACCATGGGTCTGGCCAAAGCATCGCTGGAATCTTCGGTGCGCTATCTGGCCGATGCCGTGGGACCGCAGGGCATTCGCGTCAATGGATTGAGCGCCGGTGCCATCAAGACCCTGGCCGCAAGCGGCATCAAGGACTTTGGACGTCTGCTGTCCATTTCAGCCAATGCTTCTCCGCTGCGGCGCAATGTAACGATCGAGGAGGTTGGCAACGTTGCGGCATTTCTGCTCAGCGATCTGGCCTCCGGAATGACCGGACAGATTTCCTATGTTGACTGCGGTGTCAGCCAGACAGCGGTGGCCGTTGTCGAAACCGCGGCAGCTTAAGAAGGATACCGTCGGAGCTAAGTCACCACGCAATCTGCGTAGTAGTGGCGTTGTCCGTCCCGGTCTTCTTCTTCCACCAGTCCGTGGATGTCGGTCTCAAAGCCCGGACAGCGTGCGTTGAACTCACGTGAAAATTTCAGGTAGTCAACAATTTTTCGATTGAATACCTCGCCGGGTATCAGCAGGGGAATTCCAGGCGGGTAAGGCGTAACCAGTCCAACCGTGATGCGGCCCTCAAGATCGTCAATTTCGACCCGTTCGGTCTTACGCAGCGCAATATGGGCGTAGGCATCGCTGGGCTTCATGGCCGGCGTCAGGTCGCTCAGGTACATATCGGTGGTCAAGCGTGCAATATCGTACTTGGCGTAAAGCTGGTGAATATGCTGGCACAAGTCGGCCAGCCCCATGTTTTCGTATTTGGGATACTTTTGACAGAACTCCGGAAGAATCCTCCACATCGGCTGATTCTTGGCGTAATCGTCCTTGAACTGCTGCAACGCAGTCAACATGCTGTTCCAGCGACCTTTGGTGATGCCAATGGTGAACATGATGAAGAAACTGTAGAGCCCGGTTTTCTCGACCACCACCCCGTGCTCGGACAGGAACTTGGTCACGACGCTGGCCGGGATACCGGTCTTGGCAAACTTGCCACTCAGGTCCATGCCAGGGGTCACGATGGTGGACTTGATCGGATCGAGCATATTGAAGCCCGCTGCCATCTTGCCGAAACCGTGCCAGTTGACGCCCGCCTTCGCCTTGGCTGACTCACCCTTGATGATCCAGTCGTCTGCGCGGCCGATGCCCTCGTCGACCAACTTGTCCGGCCCCCAGACCTTGAACCACCAGTCGTCGCCGTACTCTTCATCGACTTTGCGCATGGCGCGGCGAAAGTCCAGCGCCTCAGCGATGCTCTCCTCCACCAGAGCGGTACCGCCAGGGGGTTCCATCATGGCTGCTGCAACGTCGCAGCTGGCAATGATGCTGTATTGAGGACTGGTGCTGGTATGCATCAGGTAGGCCTCGTTGAAGAGGTGTTTGTCGAGTTTGACGGTTTGCGAGTCCTGCACCAGGACGTGACTGGCTTGACTGATGCCCGCCAGCAATTTATGCAAAGACTGCGTGGCATAAACCATGGCATGCTTGGGACGTGCCCGGTTCTTCCCCATCGCATGGTAGCTGCCGTAAAACGGATGGAAAGCGGCATGCGGCAGCCAGGCTTCATCAAAGTGGATGTTCTCCACATAACCATCGAGCAAGCCCTTCACGGTCTCGGTGTTGTAGAGCACACCGTCATAGGTCGACTGCGTGAGCGTCAGCACGCGCGGTTTGATTTTGCCAATATCAGCGCCAGCCAGATGCTGGCGAATCAGGGGGTTCGTCCGGATCTTGTTCCTGATCGCCTCTGGCTCAAATTCGCCTCTGGGAATCGGCCCGATGATGCCGAAGTGGTTACGCGTAGGCTTCAGGAAAACCGGAATGGCGCCGGTCATGATGATCGCATGAAGAATCGACTTGTGGCAGTTCCGGTCGACCACCACCACGTCATTGGGAGCCACCGTGTGATGCCATACCATCTTGTTGCTGGTGCTGGTGCCGTTGGTGACAAAAAAGCAGTGGTCCGCATTAAAGATGCGCGCTGCATTGCGCTCACTCTTTCCAATCGCCCCGTCGTGGTCCAGCAGTTGGCCCAGTTCTTCGACCGCATTGCACACATCGGCGCGCAACATGTTCTCGCCATAGAACTGGTGATACATCTGTCCCACCGGACTCTTCAGAAAGGCCACGCCACCGGAATGGCCCGGGCAATGCCATGAGTAGGAACCATTTTCAGCATAGTCGAGCAATGCCTTGAAGAACGGTGGTTGTACGCCTTCGAGGTAACTCTTGGCTTCGCGGATGATGTGGCGGGCGACGAATTCCGGCGTGTCCTCAAACATGTGGATGAAGCCATGCAGTTCACGCAAAATGTCGTTGGGAAGATGGCGCGAAGTTTTCGTTTCACCGTAGATATAGATTGGCACATCGAGGTTCTTGCGACGCACTTCTTCGATGAAATGGCGCAGGTTAAGAACCGCCGGATCCAGATCGGGCCCGGGCGTAAATTCTTCGTCGTCAATGGAGAGAATAAAGGCACTGGCACGGCTCTGTTGTTGGGCGAACTGGCTGAGATCGCCGTAACTGGTCACCCCCAGCACCTCAAACCCTTCAGACTCAATCGCCTGAGCCAGTGCGCGAATGCCCAGGCCGGAGGTGTTTTCGGAACGGAAGTCTTCGTCGATGATGACGATGGGAAAACGAAACTTCATTGAAATCTCCAGCCAGGCGCACAAAATTACATAAACAGGCGCGAAGTGTAAGGACTAAATCGACCTTACCCTTGGCGCGCAGAAGCATTTGGCGCAAAATGTGGCGATACCAACACAACTGAGGCCAATATGAGCCAATCCACAATCTGGTGGGTGTTTGCAGGGGTGCTTGTTGCCACCGAACTCATGACGGGCACCTTCTACCTGCTGATGGTCGCGATTGGCTTGGTTGCCGCCGCGATCGCGGCACATCTGGGCGCCAGCCTGGTTGTCCAGTGGGTGGTGGCTGCCGCCCTTGGAGGTGGCTCGGTCATCGCCTGGCGACGTTATCGACAGGTTCAACCCGCCGCAGCGCCGGCCGCCGCCAATCATGACGTGAACCTTGACATTGGCGAGACCGTGCAGGTTGAAGCCTGGGACGGCGACGGCAACAGCACGGTGCGATACCGAGGTGCCAACTGGAACGTTTCTCTGGTATCTGGTGCCAGTGCCGCGCCGGGCAAGCACAGCATCGTGGAAGTGATCGGAAGCCGATTGATTGTCAGAAAACTGTGACAGGAGAAATTGATGGAAATCGCCCTTGTTTTGTTCGTCATCGCCGTCGTTTTCATCACGCAGTCGGTCAAGGTCGTGCCACAACAGCACGCCTGGGTAGTCGAGCGCCTCGGGAAATACAACGGAACACTGACCCCGGGTTTGAGTTTTCTGATGCCGTTTGTGGACAAGGTGGCCTACAAACACGTGCTCAAGGAGATTCCGCTGGACATCGCAAGCCAGGTCTGCATCACGCGCGACAACACGCAGTTGCAGGTCGATGGCATCCTGTATTTCCAGGTAACGGATGCGATGCGCGCCAGCTACGGATCGAGCAACTACATCACGGCGATCTCCCAGTTGGCGCAGACCTCGCTTCGCTCGGTCATTGGCAAACTCGAACTCGACAAGACATTTGAGGAACGCGACATCATCAATGCCCAGGTCGTGCAGGCCATTGACGAGGCGGCCTTGAACTGGGGCGTCAAGGTGCTGCGCTACGAGATCAAGGATCTGACGCCGCCCAAAGAAATATTGCACGCCATGCAGCAGCAGATTACTGCAGAACGTGAAAAACGCGCACTGATTGCCGCATCCGAAGGGAGGCGTCAGGAGCAGATCAACATTGCCACCGGTGAGCGCGAGGCCTTCATTCAGCGTTCCGAAGGCGAAAAGCAGGCCGTCATCAACCGGGCGCAGGGAGAAGCACAATCGATCACTGCGGTGGCCCAGGCCACAGCCGAGGCGATCGAGAGAATTGCTGCGGCCATCCGCCAACCTGGCGGTGCCGAGGCCGTACAGCTCAAGGTAGCCGAAAAAGCCGTTGAGGCCTATTCCAAAGTTGCTTCAGGCGCCAGCACGACGCTGATTGTTCCGAGCAATATGACCGAGGTGTCGACGCTGATTGCCTCGGCCATGAAGATGGTTCAGACAACAAAAAGCTAGTTGCGCTTACCGGCTTTTCGTCGCCTCAAATGCGTCAAACGGGAGGCGTTTGAATAGTTGAACTGTCTAAGTGACATTGCGATCCAGTCTAATCACATGATGGTTGTAGCGTCCAAATTGTTGTTGGTTCGCAACACAGTCAAGCCCTAACGCTATAACAATGTGAGCGGCGATTGACAGCAGTACCGGGTCGGCGTCAATATCGGGCTGTCTAAATATGTGGAGTGCACCTGTACAGTACAAATGGTTATGTTGAGCAGTCTGGAAGTCATTGAAACATCAGGCATCTCGCGCGCTACATTGCACAATTACGTAGCCCTTGGTTTATTGCCGAAACCGATAATCCGAAATCCGGATGACAGTTCCAACACGCGCGCCAGACAACTAGGCTATTTCCCACCAGACGCCATTGACCGTATTGAACGCATCAAACTTATGAAAAAAGAAGGACTCACCATGGCCGACATCTTCCGTCATATGTCACGCGAAGGGTTTGAAGGTTCGCCAACGCAGACCACAGCCACGCCTCGTTTTGAAAGAGAACGCGCCAACCGCTCGGCAGACACCGCTGTGTCGAGGTCGACAGCGGCTCCAATGGCCGAAACTGGTCCACTGCGACTCACCATAGACAAGTTGCCCTACCCGGCATACATGCTCAATTACAACCTGGAGCTTGCCTGGTACAACGAAGAAGCCAAGGTGACTCTGCTGGGCGATTTTGACCGTCTACCTGCCGACACCAAGGAACGTTACATTCTTGATTTCTTTTCCCGTGGGGTCTATGGCAAGAGCGTAGAAAATTTCGAAGCCTTCAGACAACTGCACAAGCAGATGGGGCGTGAGCGTCTGCCCGAAACCGTAAACAGTGGATCTCGCGAAGCAGAAAAGGCCTCCCGCTCCATCGCAGAGTGGCCACTTAATCTCCGTTCGCCAGACGGCGAGAATGAGCACTATCGAGTTTACGCTTCCTACTTCCGGGAAGGCATACTCGTCGTGTTTACCGACGATACAGACGCTCACCAGGGCTTGTTGGGCTTGTTGGAACGCCGCGACGACGTGATCCGCAATTTGCTGAAGAAGCGTTTGCCGGTGCTTACCGATGTTGCAGTGATCGTGGCGGATCTGCAAAATTCCGTGCGTATTTGCTCGGAATTGCCACCGGAAGAATATTTTGAGTTGATCAACCAGATTTGGGCAACCATGGAGCCCATCTTCCGCAGCTACTACGGTACCCATGGCAAACATGTCGGCGATGGCTTGGTCTATTACTTTTTCCCACAGCCCGACAGCAACTACATTTATAACTCGCTGCGCTGCGCCAACCAAATTCGCGAAGCGATGCGCAAGATCAGCAAAGAATGGCAATTGCGCAAGAACTGGGTAAACGACCTCTACCTCAACACCGGTATCAACGAGGGGCAGGAATGGTTAGGAATCTTTCACATCGAAACCAAAGTTGAGTTCACCGTCCTGGGCGACACCATCAACCATGCTGCCAGACTGTCTGACCTGGCTCGTCACGGCTCGTTGTGGGCAACCAAGAACTTGATGGGGAAATTGACTCCTGAGGAACGCAAATCCGTGCGCTTCGGAGTCAAACGGCAGAGCCGGGACGAGCACGAGGTGTTCGTCCATTCGTCCTATTCGCGCGTGTCGGAATTGGTCGATCTGAATTCACCGCGCCATGAAAAATTGCGCGACATTGCTGCGCTTGCTGTAACCGAGATTGTCGAAATTTCTTAAGCAATAAGGGGTGCGCCATGGCGCACCTCAATTACCGCAACGACAGGCACACACGCCGCGCAGTTACTGCGATATTTCAGGCAAGGCCACCTTCTGGTCGACGCTGAACTGGTAGTCCTTGAAGATATGTTCCGCGCTCAAGGTTTGGTAGCTGCCGTCTTCCAGGCGATGCGTCGTATCTTTTAGCCGGTACGTGGTCTGCCCACAGGTCCAGCAATTGAAGTTGCGCATATGGGTACACAGGCAGGTCTTGTCCATGACTGAAAGTGTCTTGAGGTCCGGATGCAGCGCCACCTCACGGTTGTAGGCGTTGATATAGGCGCAACCACCATTACCGTCGAGCAAGTACCCGTACGCTTCGCAGTTGGGACGCGTGCCAGCACCGATGGCCGGCGTGTTGCGCAACATGCGCATCGGATAACCGGTAGGCGAGACCGTGTTGACAATGATGTCTTCTTCACTGGCCTTGAAATATTCCTGCTTCACCTTCTTCGGCAGGCCGCATTCGTCGGCGACGGTAAAACGGGTTGCGACCTGCACAGCTGCTGAGCCGGTTTCCAGAAAGGATACGGCATCACTACCGGTAAAAATGCCGCCGGCAGCGATCACGGGAATGGCGAGTTGTTCCGTCCGCAGGTACTGCACCACCTCGGCGATGATGGTTGCCAGGTCGTACTGCGCCCAGTCGGCACCAAAACCAAGGTGTCCGCCGGCCAGCGGGCCTTCCACAATCACGTAGTCGGGCAAGCGGTTCAGCCTGGCGTTTTTGCGCAGGAACAACTGCAGCGCGCGCACCGACGATACGATGATGCCAAGCTTGGCATCGCGAAACCGGGGATGCTCGGCAAGCAGTCCAAACGAGCCCAGATGCAGACCAGCACTCAAGGTGATGCCATCAATACCGGCGTCCAGCGCAGATGCCATGCGCACCTGCAAGGTTTCGCGCGGTGCATTCATCGTCAATTTTTCCATGCAGTTGACAAAGATCAGGCCTTCACCCTTCTTGGCCTGCATGGTTGACTCGACATGCCGGCGCGTTGCTTCGGCCAGCGCGCCCAAATCAAACTTGATGATCGACTTGTCTGAATTGTGAATGTTGTGCTTGTAGATCTGCAACTTGTTCTTGACAAACTTGGTGTCAAAACGTCGGTCTGATACATCGGTCACCATGGCGTCCGAGATGTGCCCTATGCCACCCAGTCGCGCCGCCTCCAGCGCGAGTTCAGCGGTTGAAATATCAACTCCCATCCCGCCAATCATGATTGGCACGAACTCTTTATTTCCGAACTTCAGGCGGAAGTCATCAACACGTTTCATTCAATTCCTTGGGCCTATTACCAGACCTGGCTGCCGTCTTGACTGATTGCCCAAGCAAGCCCAGGGAGAAAAAATAATCGCGAACCTGACTGGTCTCGCATGCGTTGAATTCTACCTCCCGGCCCCCCACCATTTGCTCGAAAAGCGCGTTGGTGACAGTCCTGCCGCGCTCAATACAGTAAATTGGGATCGCTCCGTGTTAGATTGCATTCGCTCTCACTAGCCAGCCTCTTCATTAAACAGCATTGTCATAGACACTTTTTCCAAATGGCCAATCCATCCAGAACCCAGAACCAGCCACTCAAGGGCGTACGCGTACTCAGTCTGAGCTTGAATCTGCCAGGTCCGGCGGCCCTGATGCGATGTCAGCAGATGGGGGCAAGCTGCGTCAAGCTTGAACCGCCCGCACCAGAGGGATCAGCGCCTGGCGCTTCCGGCGATCCCATGGGTTTGTACAACCGCGCAGCCTTTGATGTGTTGCATCGCGGCGTCCGATTGCTGGTGGCCGACCTGAAAACCGAAAAGGGTCAAAAGGCACTGCAGCG
>JBAXOZ010000012.1:0-30726 GCA_037132975.1 Comamonadaceae bacterium | reverse complement strand
TGCGGCAACATCTCGCGGCAGATGGAGCGCACTTCGCAAAAGCGCCAAGCCTTTGTGCAGGGCGTTTGAGCCTACTCAGGCTGGAGCGAAAAGTCGCGGCTCAGTCCGTCTGCCAGACGACTTCTCGACCCGACTTTTCCCATTGCTCGTAGTGCGCCGCGTAGCGGTCCTCGATGCGGTTGCGCTTGACTTTGAAGGTTGGCGTGATGATGTCGTTTTCTACCGACCAGGGCGTTGCGACCACGACCAGACAGGCCAGCTGCTCGTGCGGGTCCAGCGTTGAATTGATGGTCTTCAAGTGGGCGGCCAGCGATGTTTGCAGCGCTGCCTTGGCCGCCGGATCGCCGATTTGCGCGACCGCGTTGGCGTTGAGCAGCACGATGCCAAGCGGTTGACTCAGGTTGGCGCCGGTCACGACGCAGGCCTCCAGTGCTTCATGCATTACCAGACGATCCTCGATCGGTGCCGGCGCAACGTACTTGCCCTTGCTGGTCTTGAACAAATCTTTCAGGCGCCCGGTGATATGCAGGCAGTTCTGTGCGTCGATGAAGCCCTTGTCGCCAGTACAAAGCCAGCCATCGTCGGTGAAGACCTCACGGCTCAGGTCCGGCTCCTTGTAGTAGCCCATCAGCAAAGCTTCGCTGCGCATCTGGATTTCACCGGTCTGTGCATCAATGCGCGCCTGGACACCGGCGTAGGCTGGCCCGACGCTGCCTTCCTGATTCTTGCCTGGCAGTGTCAGGTGCGACAGCGCCAGGTTTTCAGTCATGCCGTAACCTTCATTGATCGGCAGACCCAGGTTGCGGTACCAGGCCAGCAGGGCCACCGGCATGGGCGCCGCGCCACCGGCGGCCAGGCTGCACTGGTCCAGGCCGAGGGCATTGAGCAATTTGCGCCGCAACAAGCCGCCTAACAGCGGGATCTTGAGCAGAAGTTGAAGTTTGGCCGGCGGCACCTTTTGGTGCACACCCTGCTGAAACTTGACCCACAGGCGTGGTACCGAGAAGAAGATCGTGGGCCGTGCGCGTTGCACGTCGGCCGTGAAGGTGTCGAGCGACTCGGCGAAGAAGACATGCATGGCGGTGCGCAGCCAGCCATGTTCCACCAGCACCCGCTCCACCACGTGGGCCAGTGGCAGGTAAGACAGCATGCGGTCCTGCGCCGTCATCGGAATGCGCGCAATACCTTGATCCAGCGCCCAGGAAAAATTGCCGAAGCTGTGCATCACGCCCTTGGGAAGACCGGTCGTGCCTGAGGTGTAGATCAGGGTGGCAAGTTCGTCGCTGTCGCGCAGTGGTGTGCCCTTGAGCGGCGCCGTGCGCGCACAGATCGCGTCCCAACTTTCAAAGCGCTCTCGAGCATCCGCTGGTGACAGGGCGTAGCTGATGCATGGCAGGCCGTCGGGCATGCCCGCTTTCATGCTGTCCCAATCGTCGAGCTTGCCGACAAAGCAGGCTCGCGCCTCACTGTGCGTCAGGATCTGGCGCACGGTGGCGGACGCCAGCGTCGGGTAGAGCGGAACAGAAACATAACCTGCCATCCAGATGGCCAGATCACTCATCAACAACCAGGCGCAGTTCTTCGACAGAATGGCAACCTTGGAACCGGGCTCCCAATCCTGAGACTTCAGGTGCGCTGCCATGCGCCGTACCTGATCTGCCACCTGAGCCCAGGTGAAATCCTGTATCACGGCATTGCCCATCGGCTGCGTCAGCGTGATGGTCGCGGGTGTCGTCTGTTCCCAGTGGTACAGACGTTGAAGTGCCAGGAATTCAGCGGGTACAGTGTTCATGATGGTTGGCTCCTTTGTCACGGTATTGTGGGCCGATTGTTTTGCCGTTCTTTGATATTGAGCAATTTGTCGTATATTCACACTCAAACGAAGTTATCGACTGAGTTCAAACCGGAGGCCTATTTCATATGACAGAGCGTTCCGTCGCGAAAGTGCATTCCGAACTGGACCGGCCTGACGAAGTCTTTGAGTTGGCCGCCGAGTTGTTCAAGATCATGTCGGCTCCCATGCGGCTCAAGATCATCGGCTGCCTGTGCGATGGCGAGCAGAACGTGAGCTATCTGCTCAGCCATATCAATACCACCCAGCCCAATATGTCGCAGCACCTCAATGTGCTCTACAAGACGGGCGTGCTGGGACGGCGTCGCGAGGGCGTTCAAATCCTTTACCGGATCATTGACGAGCGCGTGCCGGCGCTTTGCCGCGCGGTGTGCACCCAAGTGGAAACCAAGGACAAGCCTTAACACGGCAGGAGGGTCACGCAACACATAAATTAGATGCGTTCCCCGGTTTAATATCTGTACATAACAATATGTTGATATAAATCAGTAAGAATATTCGCAGATGGCAATAGGATAAACCCGTAGTGCTGCTGAGCGCATGTGCGCCAAGGCACCGAGGTTTGTCTTGCGAAGGAAACTGTGATGCGAATTCGATACTTGATGGCTGCTGCTATAGCGGCCATTTTTTTTGTCGCGGCAGCGCCGGCAGTGGTGGCCACAGCGCCAGCCAAGTTGCCCAAGTCAACCGCTGACCACAGCAAGTTCAAGGAACTGGACCGCGAATTTGCCTCTGGCCCCGAGGTCACCAAGGCCTGCCTGAGCTGCCATACCGAAGCGGCCAAGCAAATCCACCAGACGCAGCACTGGAAGTGGGAGTTCATCAATCCGGACACCAAGCAGGTGCTGGGCAAGAAGCACATCGTCAACAACTTCTGCACCTCGGTGAAAACCAACGAGGCTGCCTGCAACAGCTGCCATATTGGCTATGGCTGGCGCGACGACACGTTTGACTTCGCCAGTGAAGAGAATGTTGACTGCCTGGTCTGCCACGACCACTCCGGCAAGTACAGCAAGCCTTCGGGTTTTGCCGGATCACCGGTTACCAAAGACACGGAATTTCCGGCTGGCTCGGGCAAGATTGTGCGTGGCATCAACCTGAAGGAAATTGCCAAGAAGGTCGGACCGACCACACGCAGCACCTGCGGTGCCTGCCACTTCAATGGTGGTGGCGGTGATGGCGTCAAACACGGCGATCTGGACACCTCCATGGAAAACCCGGGCCGGGAACTCGACGTGCACATGGATGCCAAGGGGTTGAACTTCGCCTGTGCCACCTGCCACAAGACCGACGACCACAAGGTCTCGGGCAGCCGCTACGCCCCGACCGCCAGGGACAAGGCGCCGGCGCATATGCGCGGTGCCTTGGACAAAACCAATCCGGACACCTGCCAGGCTTGCCACGGACAGGCACCGCACAAGGTAGTGCGGCTGAATGAACACACGGCAAAGATTGCCTGCCAGACCTGCCACATTCCGGCCTTTGCGCGCGGCGGGCAACCGACCAAGATGTCCTGGGACTGGTCCACCGCCGGCAAGCTCGACAAAGACGGCAAACCGATGATCCTGAAAGACGATGACGGTTACGACAAGTACATGACCATCAAGGGCGACTTCGTATGGAAGGAAAACGTCAGGCCCGAATACGTCTGGTTCAACGGTGTCAACCACTACACCCTGGTTGGCGACAAGATTGAGAAGGGCGACAAGCCGACACAGATCAATCGCTTTGAAGGCAGCCCGAACGACGGCAAGTCGATGATCTGGCCAATCAAGCTGTTCACCGGCAAACAGCAGTACGACCCGATCAACAAATCGCTGGTCATTACCCATCTTGCTGGTAGTGACGACACCGCCTTCTGGAAGAACTTCAACTGGGAAAAGGCTGTCACAACAGGTATGGCGGCGGGTGGTGTGAAGTTCTCCGGCAAGGTTGACTTCATCGAAACCGAGAGCATGTGGGCGATCAACCACATGGTGGCACCGAAGGAAAAGGCACTGGGTTGCGTTGAGTGTCACGTCAATAACGGCCGTCTGGAGAAGATTGACGGCGTCTACATGCCGGGCCGCGGCCGCGACCACGCGCGCTGGCTCGAGCTTGGTGGCTGGGCTGTGGCCCTGCTGACCCTGCTGGGTGTCCTTGGCCACGGCCTGGGTCGTGTCGTCGCCCGCAAGCGCAACAGTTAAACCGGAGAACACTCATGTCACGCGTCTATCTCTTCAAACCTTTTGAGCGCTTCTGGCACTGGTCGCAGGCGCTGCTGGTCATCTCGATGCTGGTGACCGGCTTCGAGGTCCACGGTACTTACCGCCTGTTCGGCTTCTCGAAAGCTGTGGACTATCACACCATCGCCGCCTGGACCCTGGTCGGCCTGTGGATCTTTGCCATCTTCTGGCATCTCACCACCGGCGAGTGGCGGCATTACATCCCGACACTGCAGAACGTCGCCGCCATCGCCAAGTACTACTCATCGGGCATCTTCAAGGATGAGCTGCATCCGTTCCGGCCCAGCCTGAGCAACAAGCACAACCCCTTGCAACGGCTGACTTATCTGGCGGTGCTGACGCTGCTCAGTCCACTGCTCTGGTTTACCGGCTGGCTCTACCTCTTTTATGCGAGCTGGGCGGCCTGGGGTCTGGGCGGCTTGCGCCTGGAATGGATTGCGACCGGGCACACGCTCGGTGCCTTCCTGATGCTGGCTTTCCTGATTTCCCACCTTTACCTTTCCACCACCGGTCACAAGCTCACGTCGCAGATCAAAGCCATGGTCACTGGCTGGGAAGACCTCGGTGACGAAGCAACGCCGGGCAAGCACAGCTAGCCCCGCCGAACCGATTTTTATGTCAACTTTCCAGGAGAAATTTATGAACAGAACATTCAAGATGAATTTGCTGGCAGCATTGATTGCCGGCATGCTGATGCCACTGGCAGCCAGTGCGGCTGATGTGGATCTGATGAGCCGCATTGATTCGCTCTCGCGCGAACTCGAAGCGCTGAAGAGCCAGGTCAAGGCCAATGAAGTCAAATCGGCGCAGACAGCAGAGCAGGTCAAGGCAGTGGCCGGCAAATCGGAGGCCGTTGCGCTGGATGACTTGAAGAGCCAGGTCAAGAAACTGGAGGACAAGTCGCTTGGAAAATGGCTGACGGTGGGTGGTGACTATCGTTTCCGTTACGACTATCTGGAAGGCCAGAGCAAGACCTTCACCGACGTCAACGCCACCTTTGCCAATGTGCAGCAAAAGCTGCAGGCAGATTTCTTTGCCAATCCGTCGGCCGCACCCGGATCCTCCAGCTACTTCGGCGGGCCACAAGCAGGTGGCATGTCCACCGCAGGGGCACTGAGCGGATTGATGGGCTTTGCGCAAGGTATGAACGGTGTCGCCACCTACGATCAGGCCAATGCCTTTTTGGCCAATCCGATGAACGCCGGCATGGTTCAGGGTATGGGCGGATTTGCCGTAACCGTGCCGGCCTACAAGCCCAAGAACAACAGCCTGTACAGCAACCGCTTTGGTCTGGACCTGGGCGCCAAGGCAACGCAGGACGTGAGCGTCAATGCACGCCTGGTGATGTACAAGCTGTTCGGCGCACAGGATGACGCCGCAACGACCAACGCCGGCGGCGCTCCCTTCTTTGCCGACCGGGTTGGTGCCTTTGATGGAACCCTCAGTCACACGCCATCGACCAGCTATCTCAACGTGGACCGGGCCTACGCCACCTGGAGCAATATTGCCGACAAGGAAATCTGGTTCTCGGTTGGCCGTCGTCCTTCGACCAACGGGGCGCCGAGCAATTTGCGCCTGAACAATCCGCGTCCCGGCAATGGCGGAACGCCATCCTTGCTGGTCGACTACGCCTTTGACGGCATGACCGTGGGTTACGCGCCTGACATTGATGCGCTGCCCGGCGCCTACGCCAAGATCTGCTACGGTCGCGGCTTCGAGAGCGGCTTCAGCAAGTCTTCCGGCAATTCGCTGGCTGACACCGACATGGTGGGCGTGGCAGTGATTCCAATCGATACGGATCCGCTGCGCGTCTGGATGCAATGGAACCGCGGCATCAATATTTTTGATGCGCCGACCATGAGCAACACCTACTTCGGCGACACCGGCGCCAAGACCAATCTGGGTGATATTGACTGGTTGGGCATTGGCTTCATGAGTACCTTCAAGAAGGTCGGCCCGGGTGACCTGCAGCTGTTTGGCGACTGGGGCATGAGTCGGACCCGCCCGAACAACAATGTCTCGGCGCAGTTTGGCTTTCAGGGGCTGATGACGGGCTCCTTCTTTGGCCCGGAAGCACCCACTGGCAAGACCGGCACCGCCGTGGCCCTGGGCATGCGCTACGACCTGCCCTCACGTACCAAGCTGGGCTTTGAGTACAACCATGGTTCGAAAGACTGGATCACGTTTGCCCCGGCCGCGGATGACATGTGGACTTCCAAGGTCGGCACGCGCGGCGACGTCGTTGAAGCCTACATGATCCAGGAACTTGACCGCACGCCGATCTCGTCCTTCTTCAGTCGTGCCTATTTCCGCCTGGGCGTGCAACGCTACAACTTCAAGTACACCGGCAGCAATAACTGGGTTGGCGCACCGGTCGAGATCAACAGCGTGGCTGGTCAGATGATGACCATGACCCCGCTGGAAAACGCGACCAATGTCTACGCCACCTTTGACGTCAAGTTCTAAACAACACCGTATTCATCAGGAGTTCACCATGAAATCGAAACTTTCCACACTGATTCTGAGCGCAGCGCTGGCCCTGTCAGGCGCCGCACTTTCCAGCAATGCCTTTGCCGACGAAGGCAAGATGGTCGGCCCGGTCACCAAGATCAAGCTGGCGCCGGACGGCAAGTCAGCCACGGCCATCCTGAAGGACGCCAAGACGGCAGAGCAGGTCACGATCACCGTCACGGATGACCTGACGCTGGACAAGTTCAAGGACAAGCGCATCGTCGAAGGCGACGAGATCCGGGCCCGCTTCGACAAGGACGGCAAGAACACGGCCAAGTCTTTCAAGAAGACGGCTGGCTGCTGAGCAAACCCGTGGCATGGAGTCAACATGAAAACATTTCACCTATCGACACTTGCACTTGCACTTGCACTTGCATTGGCCGCACCAGCCTTTGCTGAGGTGGTGACCGGCAGCGTCAAATCTGTCACCAACACGGCGCGTTCGATTGCGCTGGAAGTCGCCAACAAGGGCGTGCTGGTGTTCAAGTTTGACGGATCCACCCAGTTCAGGAATGCGAGCTCCGCCGGTGACATCATTGCCGACGAGGTGCTCACGGTTGACTTCTCGCAAGTTGGCCCCGAGAACCTGGCCAGGACCATTACCAAGGTCATTGCACCTCTGCCAGCCGGCGTCACCCGCATTGCAGCAGCAGAGCTGCAACAACTGGTGCACAAGGGGGGTACAGGCTTTGTGTTGATCGATTCGCGCCCAGCCGGTCGCTACATGCAGAGCCATCTGCCGGGTGCGGTTTCAGTCCCACTCAATGAGCTTGAAAAGGAAGGCGAGAAACTGCTGCCCTCCGATCGGGCGAAAACCCTGATCTTCTATTGCGGCGGCCTGTCCTGCATGCTCAGTCCGAAATCAGCAAGCATCGCTGTGAAACTCGGATTCAAGGATGTGCGGATGTACCCGGAGGGTGAGCCGGGCTGGAAGAAGCTGGATTACGTAACCGAGTCCAGTCTGTCCTTCGTCAAGAACGGCAATCTCGTGCTGATTGACCTCAGAAGTGCGGAAAAGGCAGCGGCGGGCTACATACCGCGTGCCGTCAATATTCCTGCCACCGCTCTGAAGGGGGCCGAGAAGCAATTTCCGGACTTTCACGGTGCGGCCATCGTTTTCTATTCGGACCGCGACGAGGAGGCGAATGAAGCCCTGGAGTGGACGAGGGAGTGGGAATACAAGAGCGCTACCGTTTTCGCTGGCGGCGCAAAAGCCTGGCTGGCTGCTGGAAACCAGCTGCTGACGGGTGCCGTGCCGACAAGGATCAGTTATGTCCGCAAGTTGGCCGACGGCGAGGTGTCGATCAAAGACTTCGAAGAGGCTGTCAAAGCCAAATCCTATCTGGTGATCGACGTCCGAACAGCGGAAGAATTTGCCAAGGGACATATCGCGGGCGCCATGAACATTCCGGCTGAAGAGATGGCCAATCGCTCTTCTGAAATCCCTGCGGGCAAACCGGTGCTGTTTCACTGCTCCTCGGGGACCCGGGCCGAACTGGCTTTTGATGTCCTGAAGGAAAAGGGGATCAAAGTGCGCTACCTCCGGGCTAATGTAGAGTTCGGGCCTGGGGACAAGATCGCGATCAAGGAGTGAGCTGAGGCTTGACGGCAAGCCAGGTTCTTTATTCAGGTTTCGGGGTCCACTCTTGGGCCCCGTTTGTTGTTTCACGAAGGCGATATGAACAGATCCATTTTTCAATTCGGGGAACGACGTCCGGAATTCCAGGTGCCTGTGCTCAATGAGCGTGCGGTTCGGTCCAGCGCCGGCATTCTGTTCTTCTTCGCCTTCATCTCCTTCATGAATGCCTTTCTGCTGGGCAACTTTCAGCCAACGCGGGTGTTCGTGGTGGTCTTTCTGGTGGACTTCACGATCCGGATCTTCGTCAACCCGCGTTACGCCCCGAGCCTGATCATCGGACAGTGGGTGGTGCGCAAGCAGCAAGCCGAGTATGTGGGTGCGCCACAAAAGCGTTTTGCCTGGGCTATCGGTTTTGTGCTGGCCCTGGCCATGCTTTACCTGATGGTGCTCAACCACGTGATCGGCCCGATCAACATGATCGTCTGCTCGGTCTGCCTGCTGCTGCTGTTCTTTGAGGCGGCGTTTGGTATCTGTATTGGCTGCAAGTTATACAACCTGTTGAACAAGGAAAAGGCGCAGCTCTGCCCGGGCGGCGTGTGTGAAGTTCCGAAAGCCGATCGCCCTGGCATCAGTCTGGCTCAGGGCGCGGTTCTGCTGCTGTTCGCAGCCTTGATCGCTTTCACTGCACAATGGGTTTATGGCTCCGGCGCTCCGCCGATGCGCTCAACGCCTGCTGCGACCACACCGGCTGCCGCTGGGGCGCGGGACCCGGCTGAAGAGGAGCGCTGCAAGGTGCCCGAGTTTGCCAAGGCCATGGGGCACGAAGAAAAATGGAAACAACATAACCACTGTCAGTGAGACCGCATGAATATTTCCACTCCAATGAAGCGCCGCCTGTCGCTGGCCGCCCTGGCCATCTTTCTGCTGGCAGCGCTCGCCTTTGTCATGCTGCGCTCTGGCCCGCTGGCTCCCACGCGGGTGACAGTCAGCAAAGTTCAGGAAGGTACATTCAGTCCCGCCCTGTTCGGCATTGGTACCGTGGAGGCACGCCGCAACTGGATGATTGGGCCAACGGTGGCGGGCCGCGTGCTGAGCGTCAGAGTGGATGTCGGTGACAGCGTGAAGGCTGGCCAGTTGCTGGCCGAGATGGATCCGGTGGATCTGGAGCAGCGGCTGGCCTCGCTCGATGCATCGATCACGCGTGCTGTCAGTGCCCAGGCGGCGGCTGCGGCGCAGCAGCTCGACGCTGCGGCGCGGCGTGAACTCGCCGCCGTCAATTTCCGGCGCAATCAGGATCTGGCTGACAAAAACTTTATCAGTGCTGGCGCGCTCGAAGCACGGGTTCAGGAAAAGGTCTCGGCCGACGCCGCCCTGCAGGCAGCGCAAGCCAGTGTGCTGGGAGCGGGGCAGGATTTGACGCGCCTCAAAGCGGACCGTGCGGCCTTGCTACAGCAGCGCCTGAATGTGCGCTTGCTGGCGCCAGCCGACGCTGTCGTGAGCAGTCGCGACGCCGAGGCGGGTTCTACCGTCGTGGCGGGGCAGTCTGTGCTGCGTCTGATCGACCCAGGCAGCCTGTGGATCAAGCTGCGCATCGATCAGGGCCGCTCGGCGGGACTGCTGCCGGGTCTGAAAGCCAGCATCGTGCTGCGATCGCAGTCGCAAACTTCCTTGGCGGGTAGTGTGGCCCGGGTCGAACTGCTGAGTGACAGTGTCACCGAAGAGAAGATCGCGCAGGTCGCGTTTGAGCAGATGCCATCCGCCGTGTCGGTGGGTGAAATGGCAGAGGTCACCTTGCAATTGCCCGCTACCAGCAAGGCTGTGCTGGTTCCCGGCGCCAGCATCCAGCGCCAGGGTGGAGCGACGGGTGTCTGGCGCATCGCATCGGGTAAGCCGGTGTTCACGCCGCTGCGTCTGGGGGCCAGCAGTCTGGAGGGTCAGGTGCAGGTGCTCGAAGGTTTGAAGGCGGGTGACGAAGTCGTGGTGTACAGCCAGAAGGCGCTTACCAGCGAGAGCAGGCTGCAGGTGGTTGACGCACTGGTCAAGCCGGCTGGCGCGGGCGTTGCGCCATGATCAGTCTGGCCGGGCGTGACATTCTTCATGCGTGGCAGAAGTTTGTCTTTACCGGACTCGGGCTGGGCTTGTTGATTGGCGTGACGCTGAGCATGGCCGGTGTGTACCGCGGCATGGTCGATGATGCCCAGGCGCTGCTGAGTAACAGCGGCGCCGATTTGTGGGTGGTGCAGAAGGATACGCAGGGTCCGTACGCGGAATCGTCGAGCATCAAGGACGATCTGGTGCGCAGCGTCCTGGGCATGCCGGGCGTTGCGCGTGCGGCCAACGTCACTTACTTCACCATGCAGGTGCAACAGGGCAAGGACGAGGTACGGGCCATGGTGGTGGGTATCGAGCCCGGGCAGCCAGGCGGACCGGGCTATCTGGTGGCAGGGCGCCATCTCACGCGCAGCCACTATGAAGCCGTGGCGGATGTGAAAACAGGCTTTCTACTCGGTGACCGCATTCGAATCCGTCGTCATGACTATGAGGTGGTTGGTCTGACGCAGCGCATGGTGTCTTCTGGCGGCGACCCGATGGTCTTCATATCGCTCAAGGACGCGCAGGAGGCGCAGTTTCTGAAAGACAACGACGCCATCCTGAACGACCGTGTGCGCACCGCAGCCAATCCGGCATTCAATCGTCCGGGCACGCCGGGTTTGCTGGACGCGCTGCAGGCAACGCAGACCAGCAGCCATAACGTGAACGCGATTCTGGTGCAGGTGGAGGACGGCTTGTTGCCCGAGCAGGTGGCCCAGCCGATCCGGCGCTGGAAGCACCTGCAGGTCTTTACCCGCGAAGGCATGGAAGACATTCTGGTGGCCAAGCTGATTGCCACTTCGGCCAAACAGATAGGCATGTTCCTGGTGATTCTGGCAATTGTCAGCGCGGCCATTGTGGCCTTCATCATCTACACCATGACGCTTGGCAAGATTCGCGAGATCGCCGTGCTCAAGCTGATCGGTACCCGAAACAGCACGATTGCCGGCATGATCCTGCAGCAGGCGCTCGGTCTGGGCGTGATCGGCTTCGTTGTCGGCAAACTGGCAGCTACTTTGTGGGCGCCGGTCTTTCCCAAGTTTGTTCTGCTGCAGCAGGGCGATGCGCTGACCGGTTTTGGCGTGACCATGCTGATCTGTGCCCTGGCCAGCACGCTGGCGATTCGGGCCGCGCTGCGCGTCGATCCGGCTGAGGCCATTGGTGGGTAACAGCGCATGAATCAGGGTGGCATTCTCATTGAAGGTCTGCGCAAGACCTACGGGCAGGGCGACACGGCGGTAGAGGCGCTCAAGGACGTCAACATGACGGTCGGCCCGGGCGAGGTGGTGGGGCTGGTCGGACCTTCGGGCTCAGGCAAGAGCACGCTGCTCAAGTGTCTGGGCGCCATCATTGAGCCGACCGCCGGTCGCATGGTGCTGGGGGGAAACGTGATTTATGACGGTGGTTGGAAAATTCCTGACCTGCGCACGTTGCGGCGCGACAGCATCGGCTTTGTCTTCCAGGCGCCCTACCTGATTCCCTTTCTCGATGTGACCGACAACGTGGCCTTGCTGCCGATGCTGGCCGGTGTCTCCAACGCAGTCGCTCGCGCAAGGGCGCTGGAACTGCTGGCGGCGCTGGACGTGGCGCACCGGGCACAGGCCGAGCCCTCACAGCTCTCTGGGGGCGAGCAGCAACGCGTCTCGATTGCGCGCGCCCTGGCGAACCGGCCGCCGGTGATCCTGGCCGATGAGCCGACAGCGCCGCTGGACAGCGAGCGCGCGCTGGGTGTGATGCGCATCCTGAACCAGATGGCGCAGCAGTCGCAGACCGCCATCATCGTGGTGACGCACGATGAAAAAATCATTCCCACCTTCAAACGGATTTACCATATCCGCGAGGGTCGTACGATCGAAGAAGCGGGCGAGGGGCGTTCGCTGGAAGGGATGGCATAGCATGCAGGATTACAGGATCGAGTCTTTCTTTGACCCGGCCACCGCGACCGTGACACACCTTGTGTTCGATCCTGTGAGCCGCTGCGCTGGGGTCATCGACAGCGTGCTCGATTACGACCCCAAATCCGGCCGCACGTCTCACACCAGTGCCGACCGGGTACTGGATTCCATCCGGCGGCAGGGACTGCAACTGCAGTGGTTGCTGGAAACCCACGCCCATGCGGATCACTTCTCGGCTGCACCCTATCTGAAGGACAAGCTCGGTGGCAAAGTGGCCATCGGCCGCCAGATTTGTGAAGTGCAGACGGTGTTCAGGCGGATATTCAATGATCAGGACCTGGACACCGAAGGGCGCGACTTTGATCGCCTGCTCGATGATGGCGATGTGATCCGGATCGGTGAACTGCAGCTTCAGGTCATGCACACACCGGGACACACACCCGCTTGCTACAGCTTCATCATCGGGCTTGATGCCTTTGTTGGCGACACCCTGTTCATGCCGGACTACGGATCGGCGCGCTGCGATTTTCCTGGCGGTGACGCAGCCACACTTTACCGCTCGATCCAGCGCCTGCTGGCGCTGCCGGGTGAGACCCGACTGCACCTGTGCCATGACTACCCGCCAGCCGGTCGCGCACCGGCCTGGGTGAGCAGCGTCGGTGAACAGCGCGCAAGAAACATTCACGTTCACGAGGGCGTGACCGAGGCTGAATTTGTCAGCATGCGCACGGAGCGCGACAAGACACTGGCGATGCCCTTGTTGATCCTGCCAGCGGTCCAGGTCAACCTGCGTGCCGGCAAGCTGCCGACACCTGAGGACAACGGGACCAGTTATCTGAAGATCCCGGTCAACGCTCTCTGAAGGTCGGTACATGCAAACGCTTGCACTGGTCATGACATTGGGCGCACTGATTGGAATGGTGATGGCGCTCACGGGTGCGGGCGGCGGTGTGCTGGCGATTCCGCTGCTTGTGTTTGGTCTGCACCTGCCGGTACAGCAGGCAGCGCCCGTCGGTCTGGTTGCTGTGGGAATGGCTGCCGCCCTGGGCGCCGCCCTGGGCTTGCGCCAGGGGATCGTCCGTTACCGGGCGGCCGCCCTGATCGGGACGGTGGGCGTGTTGATGGCACCGCTGGGTGTGGCGTTGGCGCAGCGTTTGCCGAACCGTCCCTTGCTGGGGGCTTTTGCAATGGTGCTCATGTACACCGCGTGGCGCATGCTCAGGAGCCAGACTCCCGCAGCGGCCTTGCCGGCGTCGGTGCTGTGTCGTGTCAGCCCGGTGGACCAGCGTCTGCTGTGGACCCCTCCCTGCGCACGGGCCCTGGCGGGCACCGGTGTGATGGCAGGCCTGCTCAGTGGCCTGCTCGGTGTCGGGGGCGGCTTTGTCATCGTGCCGGCTCTGCGGCGCTACACCGATCTGGAGATACGCAGCATTCAAGCCACCTCGCTGGCGGTGATTGCACTCGTTTCCACGAGCGGGGTCGCCGCAGCAACCTTTCACGGACCCGTGCTGTGGGCT
Source organism: Comamonadaceae bacterium (assembly GCA_037132975.1). GTDB lineage: Bacteria > Pseudomonadota > Gammaproteobacteria > Burkholderiales > Burkholderiaceae_C > Rhodoferax. The sequence continues at coordinate 17,056 of JBAXOZ010000012.1, read as the reverse complement.
GTGGCCTTGCCTTTCGCTGCCGGCTCCGTGATGGCACTGCTTGTGGGGCAGCAGTTGGCAAGAAGATTGGATGCCGGGCGACTGCAGCAGGCCTTTGCCTGGTTTAGCGTCCTGGTGGCCCTGCTGATGCTGGCCCGTGCGTTTGCCTGGCTGGCGGCCTGATGATCGGTGCCTAGATCCACATCGGTTGATGCACATCAGCGCAATTCATACCCTTGGGGGTATAGTTTGAGCACTTCATATTCAAAGGAAACCTGTTATGAAAATGCTTACCGATCTGTTCAGCACGGACTATGGTTTGATGAGTGCTGGCGTGATTGCATTCACGGTCGGCATGGCCGTCTGGTTTGGCGCATTTTTCAAGCGGAAAATGGCTGAAGATGCCAAGAACGCTGGAAAGTAAGGTTATCGATTGAGCAACCCGGAACCTGAGTCCCGCAAGATCATCCCCATCCAGGCCGAAGACGCTGATGGGGAACTGATATCGCTGTACGCCTCACACCAGAGAATCTACCCGCGCAGCGTCTCGGGTCTGTTCTCGCAGTGGCGCTGGGGCATGGTCTGGCTCACCCAGATCATCTTCTACGGCTTGCCCTGGCTCGAATTCGGCCAGCGCCAGGCGGTTTTGTTTGACCTGGGAGCCCGACGCTTCTACATCTTCGGCCTGGTCCTGTACCCGCAGGACTTCATCTACCTCACCGGGCTGATGGTCATCTCGGCCCTCTCGCTGTTCTTGTTTACAGCGGTGGCCGGACGCCTGTGGTGCGGCTACGCCTGCCCGCAAACCGTCTACACCGAAATCTTCCTCTGGATAGAAAAACTGGTCGAAGGCGACCGCACCGCGCGCATGCGCCGGGACAACCTGAGTTGGAGCCTGGACAAAACCACGCGCAAAGGCCTCAAACACCTCATCTGGATCGCAGTCGCCCTGTGGACCGGCTTCACCTTTGTCGGCTACTTCAGCCCGATCAGGCAATTCGCCGGCGAATTCATGCAGCTGAACCTGGGACCCTGGGAAACCTTCTGGACCTTCTTCTACGGCTTTGCCACCTACGGCAACGCCGGCTTCATGCGCGAGCAGGTCTGCAAACACATGTGCCCGTATGCGCGCTTCCAGAGCGCCATGTTCGACAAAGACACCCTGATCGTCACCTACGACAAAGAGCGTGGTGAACCCCGCGGCGCCCGCTCCCGCAAAGCCGACCCCAAGACACTGAACCTGGGCTCCTGCGTCGACTGCAACCTGTGCGTCCAAGTCTGCCCCACCGGCATCGACATCCGTAAAGGCCTGCAATACGAATGCATAGGATGCGGTGCCTGCGTGGATGTCTGTGACGCCGTCATGGACCGGATCGGCTACGCCCGAGGACTGGTCAAATACTCCACCGACAACGCCATCAAGCAAGGCTGGAGCCAGCGCCAGACCCTGCGCCACGTCTTCAGACCCAGAGTACTGGTCTACAGCACCATCCTGGGCTCCATCGTGCTGGCCATGATCATCAGCGTGAACCTGCGCACCCTGTTCAAGGTCGACGTCGTACGCGACCGCGGCGTCATGGCACGCATCGTGGGTGGAGACAACATCGAAAACGTCTACCGGTTGCAGATCATGAACGCCACCGAAGCCAACCAGCGCTACAGAATCACCGTCAGCGGCCTGCCCGGACTCCAACTCAGCACCGAGGCTGAAGTCATGGTGGAATCAACCCAGGCGCGCTGGGTGACCGTGCGACTGCAGGTACCGCTGCAGGGTATGACGGGCGGCTCACACGCGATTGCCTTTGAGATTGAATCGCTCGATAGCCCCGGCCATTTGACAGAGAAATCGGTATTTCTGGTACCGCGATAAGGAGTTGAAATGAATAGCAATGCGCCTGAAAAAAATCTTCCCTGGTGGAAATTCGGTCACGTCTGGCTCGTCCTGGCCGGTCCGGCACTGGTGGTCGTGGCCAGTTGCGTGACCTTCTACATCGCCGCAACGAGAATTGATCCAGTGGTAAGCGAGGACTACTACCGCCAGGGAATCGAAATCAACAAGACCCTGGACAAGGATGCCAGCGCAGCCAGTCTGGCGCCGGCATTGCAGGCGCGCAACCACGCGGCGACAGGCGTCGTCGTCCCGGCAAACAAGCCTGACGCCAAACCCTGATAAAAATCATGTTGTCACACCGTTTGATGTGGATTGCCTGGCCCGCCTTCCTGATGGCCGGAATTCTTGAAGTGCTGGTCTTTGGCATGGTGGACCCGCAGGACCTGCAGTGGTTCGGCCACCCGCTGGAGCTTTCACGCCAGAGCGTCTACAGCCTGGCTTTCTTTGTCTTCTGGGCTGTTGCCATGCTCTCCAGTGGCTTGACGACTTTGCTGGCGAAGTCACCGTTTGAAGTCAATCGTTGTCCCTTGCCCGCAAATGAGCGGCCCGGTGCGTGCCCCAAGAGTGAAGATTGTCAGTGCTCCTGAGGCAAGGCTCAGATCGGGGCTTTGGGGTTCACAATGTCGCGCAAGGCTGCCGTACTCAAAATACGCACGTGACGTTGCTTGACTTCAACGATGCCGTCTTCCACAAATCTGGAAAAGGTCCGGCTCACTGTCTCAAGCTTCAAGCCCAGGAAACTGCCAATCTCTTCCCGTGTCATTCGCAGAATCAGTTCCGACTGCGAAAAACCTCGGGCATGGAGTCGCTGCACCAGATTCAACAGAAAGGTCGCCAGTCGCTCCTCGGCCCGCATGCTACCTAGCAGCAACATGACCCCGTGTTCACGCACGATTTCACGGCTCATGATCTTGTGCACGTGGTGCTGCAGGGCGTGAACCTCGCGTGAAAATTCTTCAATGCGGTCAAAAGGCATGACACAGACCTCGGCGTCTTCGAGTGCCACCGCGTCGCAGGTATGATGGTCGTTGACAATGCCGTCCAGACCCACGATCTCGCCAGCCATCTGAAACCCTGTCACCTGATCACGACCATCCTCGGAGGCCACGCAAGTCTTGAAAAACCCGGTGCGAATGGCGTACAAACTGGTAAATTTCTCGCCATTGCGAAAAAGCGTTGTGCCTCTTTTGATCTTGCGTCTGGCTCCAACCAGTTCATCAACCCGATCAAGTTCCTCTTTGCTCAGGTCCACAGGCATGCAGAGTTCCCGCAGATTACAGTTCGAGCAGGCTACTTTGAGGGTTTGAGGGTTCATGTCCCTCATTTTGGCACTAATTTGCAAGCGGTCCTGATGTCAGTCAAATTTGTGGGATTGCAATCCCTGTGGATTTTGACGGGTATCAAGACTATTTTTTCATTTTCAGGCATATTCGCAAGTCTTGCCAAGGAGTACTCATGAACGCAGCAGTAGCTGAACCCATTTCCGAAGATCTGTTGCGTCGTTTCGATGTTTCGGGCCCGCGCTATACCTCGTACCCGACGGCCGACCGTTTTGTCGAAAGCTTCCCGGTTGAGGACTACCTCAGCGCTCTGACCGCGCGCGCTTGCGGGGCCGCTGGCGCCGCAACGCCCCTGTCGCTCTATGTGCACATCCCCTTTTGCGAGCAACTTTGCTATTACTGCGCCTGTAACAAGATCATCACCAAGCACCACGACAGGGCGGCTCCCTACCTGAACTACCTGAGTCGTGAGGTGGACCTGCATACCGCCAAACTGGGTTTGGGGCAGTCAGTTTCGCAATTGCACCTGGGTGGGGGCTCGCCGACCTTTCTGACCGACGATGAACTGCGCGAATTGATGGCCATGTTGCGGCGCAACTTCGATCTGGTGCCGGGCGGTGAGTACTCGATCGAGGTGGATCCACGCACCATTGACGCATCAAGGCTGGACACGCTGGCTGAACTGGGTTTCAACCGCTTGAGCTTTGGTGTACAGGATTTTGACCCGGCGGTGCAGAAGTCGGTCAATCGCGTGCAGCCGGCCGAGCAGGTTTTTGCACTGGTGGCAGCGGCCAGGCAGCGCAATTTTGACTCCATCAATGTCGACCTGATTTACGGACTGCCACTGCAAAGCCCGGAATCATTCGACCGCACGCTGGCCCAGGTGGTCGAGCTGCGCCCGGAGCGAATTGCACTGTATGCCTATGCGCATCTGCCCGAGCGTTTCAAACCGCAGCGTCGGATCGAGACCACTGAAATCCCGACGGCTTCGGCGAAGGTTGCCATGCTGGCGCGATCCATGGCGGCATTCATGGGTGCGGGTTATGTCTACGTGGGCATGGATCACTTTGCGCTTCCCACCGATCCGCTGGCCGTTGCCAAACAACAAGGCCGCTTGCATCGCAATTTCCAGGGCTACAGTACCCAGCCGGACTGTGACCTGATCGCTCTTGGGGTGTCGTCGATCGGGCGCGTGGGTTCCACCTACAGCCAGAACGCCAAGACCATGGAGGAGTACTGCGACTTGCTGGATCAGGGACGTTTTCCGGTGGTGCGTGGCTTGAGCCTGAGCGCGGACGACCTGCTGCGTCGCGCCGTCATCATGGCGGTGATGTGCCAGGGGCTGCTTGTCTTCAAGGCCATTGAGGCAGCGTACGCCATCGAATTTCGCAGCTATTTCGCCTCCGAGATGGCGACGCTGGAGAAACTGGCCGAACAGGGGCTGGTCAAGCTCAATGAGAACAACATCGAGGTGACTGCGACCGGCTGGTTCTTTGTCCGGGCCGTCGCCATGGTGTTTGACCGCTACCTGCAGACCGATCGCACCACGGCGCGCTTCTCCAAGATCCTGTAGCGCTTTCAGATGCAGTCCTCCCTTGCGTTGACCGCCCTGTTGATGGGGGTGGCCGGGGGTCCGCACTGCGTCGCCATGTGTGGCGCGGCTTGCGCCGGTATCGGACACTCCGCTGGCTCTGGCAAGACCGGTGCCATGTGGCGTTTTCAGTTCGGGCGGGTCCTGGGTTACTCCGCGCTGGGTGGCTTGGCCGCCGCCTCGATGCAGGGCCTGGGATGGCTCACCGTCCAGTCGGCTGCGCTGCGCCCCGTGTGGACGCTGTTTCACGCGGCGACCCTGGTGCTTGGCCTGCTGCTGCTGGTAAAGGCACAGCAACCGGTGTGGCTGGAGCAGGCGGCCCGAACCGTCTGGTACCGGGTGCGCGCTCTGGTGCCGGGGCAGGGTGGTGGTGCGCCGCTGTTGATGGGCATGCTTTGGACCTTCCTGCCCTGCGGTCTGCTTTACTCGGCACTGATGGTGGCGGCTTTGACGGGCAGCGCACCGTCGGGTGCGGCGGTCATGGCTTTGTTTGCGTTGGGTACCAGCGTCTCCATGATGGCGGGCCCGTGGCTGTGGCTGCGCCTGAAAGCCTCTGGAAACGGAGACTGGGGTGTCAGGGTGGCCGGGCTGGCGCTGGCGCTGAGTTCCGCCTGGGCGCTGTGGATGGCTTTTGCGCACGACGCCGCTCCCTGGTGCAGCGTGCCCTGATTGACTCGGGGGGTGAGCAAACCGGGATAATCGGTCCGATGTTGAGCACTCCAAGCGCCTTATCGAACCGCCGCAAACTGTCGGTGGCTCCCATGCTCGATTGGACGGACAGGCACTGCCGCTATTTTCACCGCCTGCTAACCAAGAACGCCTTGCTCTACACCGAAATGGTGACCACCGGGGCGCTGATTCATGGGGATGTGCAGCGCCATCTGGGCTACAACGAAGAGGAACACCCGCTGGCGCTGCAACTCGGCGGCAGTGAGCCTGCAGACCTCGCCAGCTGCGCCCGACTCGCCGCCCAGTGGGGCTATGACGAGGTGAACCTGAATTGCGGGTGTCCCAGCGAGCGGGTTCAGCGTGGCTCTTTTGGAGCCTGCCTGATGGCAGAGCCTGAGCTGGTGGCGGACTGTGTGAAGGCGATGCGCGATGCCGGACCGGTCCCCGTCACGGTCAAGCATCGGATCGGCATCGACAAACTGGAGAGCTATCCCTTTGTGCGGGACTTTGTCGGCACGGTCAGCCAGGCCGGATGCTCGACTTTCATCGTGCATGCACGCAATGCCTGGCTCAAGGGTCTTTCGCCGAAAGAAAACCGGGAGCTGCCGCCTTTGCGCTACGACATGGTGCACGAGCTGAAGCGGGACTTTCCGCACCTGCTGATCACCCTCAACGGCGGCATCAGCAACACATCTCAGGTGCTGGAGCAACTGCAACAGGTCGACGGCGTCATGGTCGGACGCGAGGCCTACCATAACCCGTGGTGGCTCAGCCAGTGGGATGAGGCCTTTTTCGGGGCAGCGCAGCCTGTGTCGGACCGGCTGGAACGCGAGCAGGTGGAGCAGCAGATGGTCTCTTACATGGAGCGCGAGATGCTGGCACGGGGCACGCCCTGGTTCGCGGTGGCGCGCCACATGCTGGGCTTGCGCCACGGCTTGCCCGGTGCACGCCATTGGCGTCAGGTCTGGAGCGACCACAGGCTCAAGGATCTCGCGCCGCGTGAGGTGCTGGCGCTGGCCCATGGCAGGAACCGCACAGGCCCGTCGCAGCCTCTGGCCAAGTTATCATGACGGTATGTCTTGCGGGTTGGGGGTGAGTCCCGATTTCCGCTGTTTCCATTGCTAAATATGTCAGCGATCTGTGCGTCTTAATTCAATCAAGTTATCGGGTTTCAAATCCTTCGTTGATCCCACCAATTTTCTGTTGCCCGGGCAACTCGTTGGTGTGGTTGGGCCGAACGGCTGCGGCAAGTCCAACATCATGGATGCGGTGCGCTGGGTGCTCGGTGAGTCCAAGGCTTCCGAACTGCGTGGCGAGTCGATGCAGGACGTCATCTTCAACGGCACGACCACCCGCAAGCCATCGAGTCGCGCCAGCGTGGAACTGGTTTTTGACAACGCCGACCACCGTGCCGGTGGGCAGTGGAGTCAATTTGAGGAAATTGCCGTCAAGCGGGTGCTGACGCGCGACGGTAACAGCAGTTACTACATCAACAACCAGCCAGTGCGCCGGCGTGATGTGCAGGACGTTTTTCTGGGCACAGGCCTCGGACCCCGCGCCTACGCCATCATCGGTCAGGGCACCATCAGCCGCATCATCGAGAGCAAGCCTGAGGAGTTGCGGCTTTTTCTGGAAGAGGCGGCAGGTGTTTCCAAGTACAAGGAAAGGCGTCGTGAAACCGAGAGCCGCCTGCAGGATACCCGGCTCAATCTCACGCGTGTTGAGGACATCCTGCGTGAACTCGATGGCAATCTCGAAAAATTGCAGGCACAGGCTGAGGTGGCGAAGCAATTCAAGACCATGTCTGCCGACGTGACGCTCAAGCAGCAGCAGCTATGGTATTTCAAGCGCAGTGAATCCGAGACCGAACAGGCCAAAGTGAAGTCCGATGCGCAAGGCGCCGTCAATGCGCTGGAGGCTCGGCTGGCGGACTTGCGGCATATTGAGGCCGAATTGGAGACCGTACGCCTGGCCCATTACGAGGCCGGCGACCAGGTCAACCAGGCACAGGGGCATTTGTACGAAGCCAGCACCGAGGTTGGAAAGCTGGAGGCTGAAATCCGCTTTGTCGTGGAGAGTCGCCAGCGCGTGGTGCAGCGCCTTGCCACACTGAGGCAGCAGACCACTGACTGGGCAGGGCGCAAGAGCGAGGCCTTGCTCGAGATTGAAGATCTGGCTGAACTGGCGTTGGTCGGCGAAGAGAAGGCTGAGGTGCTGGGGCAGCAGGCGCAGGAACAGGCCGAACAGTTACCCGGCCTGGAAGACAGCCTGCGCCTGGCGCAACAGGCGGCCAATGGGCAGCGCTCCCGCGTGGCCGAAGTACAGCAAAAAATCCAGGTGCTGGCTGCAGAGCAGCGTGGCATTGAGGAGCAGTCACGCCAGTTGGGCACGCGGCGCGAGCGCTTGAGCGTCGAGCACGGCAGCCTGGGTGCGCCGGACGATGCCAGCCTGATCAGCTTGCAGAACGAGTTCGAGCTGGCGCGCGAGGAGGCCAGCATTGCGGAAGCCCGCTTGCATGAGTTGCAGGAGGCGGTGCCGCAGCTCGACGATGCGCGGCGCCAACGGCAGATGGCAGCCAATTCCGAGTCAGCCCGTTTGGCGGAGTTATCGGCCCGGCTGGATGCGCTCAAGGCCTTGCAGGCCAAGGTCAAGACCGATGGCAAGCTGCAACCCTGGCTGGAGCGCCATGGGCTCGATGGCCTGGCCGGGTTGTGGAGCCGGATACACGTCGAGGCCGGTTGGGAAAGCGCCTTGGAAGGCGCGCTGCGTGAACGTCTGGGCGCGCTGGAGGTTTCCAGGCTCGACATCGTGCGTGCCTTTGGCAGCGATGCCCCACCGGCAAAGCTGGCTTTCTATTCGCCCCCACTTGCCTCTTCGGCCAAGCCCGCGGCCACCAGACTGCCGCAGTTGTCTGCCTTGTTGCGAATTGGCGATGCGGGTCAAACCGCGCTACTCACCGATTGGCTGTATGGCTGCTTCACTGCCGACAGTCTTGAAGAAGCGCTGGCCAACCGCGAGCAGTTGCAGCCGGGTGAGTTGATCTTTGTCAGAGCCGGACACGCCGTGGGAGCGAACAGCGTCAGCTTTTATGCACCCGACTCCGAGCAGGCCGGCCTGTTGGCGCGTGCCCAGGAAATCGAGAATCTGGAGAAGCAGCTTCGGGCGCAAGTCCTGATCAGCGATGAATCGCGCTCAGCCCTGGTGCGCAGCGAAACCGCCTACGCTGATGCGTCGCAAGCCCTGATGGGAAGCCGCCGTGATGCGGCTACCAGCCAAAGCCGGGCGCATCAATTACAGGTCGAGGTTTTGCGCTTGACGCAGGCGGCCGAACAGATGCGTTTGCGCGGCCAGCAGATTGCACTTGATCTGGCTGAGGTGGATGCGCAGCTCGATGCGCTGCAGGAGCGCCGTGTGCTGGCAGAAGGTGATTTTGAAGTGCTCGACGCACAACTTGCCGACAGCCAGCAGCGCCATGCCGAACTCGATGACAGCGTGCTGGCTGCAGAGCGGAAGCTGACCGATGCGCGGGAGCAGCAACGTCAGCTGGAGCGTCAGGCGCAGGAGGCAACCTTCACCTTGCGAACCTTGTCAGCGCGGCGCGAAGAGTTGTTCAGGGCGGTTCAAACGGCCACCGATCAGGCCGCAACGGTGAGTGCCGAGATCGAGAAGGCTGATCAGGAACTCACGCAGCTCAATGACGCTGCGGCGCAAGCAGGACTGCAAAATGCGCTGGCTGTCAAACTCGAGCGTGAGCAACTGCTGTCAGTCAAGCGCAGTCAGTACGATGACTTGACAGCGAAACTGCGCGCCAGTGATGAGCGCAGGCTCAAAGTCGAGCGCGAACTCGATCCCTTGCGCCAGCGCATCACCGATTTTCAACTCAAGGAGCAGGCTGCGCGTCTGGGCTTTGAGCAGTACAACCAACTGCTGGTGGAAGCGCAGGCGGACCTCGAAGCGCTGGCACGCTCGATCGCCGACGGCGCGGTTCGCTCCGCACGACTGCAAGGCGAAATCGACATCCTGCACCGCGATATTGAAGCGCTGGGAGCCGTTAATCTGGCTGCGCTCGATGAGCTGGGGGTGGCCAGCGAGCGCAAGCAGTTCCTCGATGCCCAGTCGGCCGACCTGAATGAAGCCATGTCCACTTTGGTCGAAGCGATTCGGCAGATCGACGCGGAAACCCGGGACTTGCTGGCGGCAACGTTTGATTCAGTGAATCAACACTTTGGCCGCATGTTCCCCGAATTGTTTGGCGGCGGCAATGCACGGCTGGTGATCACCGGTGATGAAATTCTCGACTCTGGCGTACAGGTGATTGCGCAGCCTCCGGGCAAGAAGAACCAGACCATCCATCTGTTGTCAGGGGGCGAGAAAGCCCTGACCGCGATTGCGCTCGTGTTTGCCATCTTCCAGCTCAATCCTGCACCCTTTTGTCTGCTCGACGAGGTCGATGCACCGCTCGATGATGCCAATACGGAACGCTATTCCAGGCTGGTGCTGAGCATGAGCCGTGAAACGCAATTCCTGTTCATCAGCCACAACAAGATTGCCATGGAAATGGCCGAGCAGTTGATTGGTGTGACGATGCAGGAGCAGGGTGTTTCACGCATTGTGGCAGTCGATATGGACGCAGCCATATCGATGGCGGAAGTCAGCTGATTTCTATGAGGGTTGGCCATGAGTAGTCTTCAGATCGGATTGGCAGTGGCGGGCGGGTTGGTGCTGGTAGCGATGGTTGGGCACAGTGCCTGGTCGACCAGCCGGAGCCGGCCACGCCAGGCGGTCACGCCGACCCCGGACGATTTACCCGAGCTTGAGCGCGAGATGGGTTCTGGCATTGAGCCCGAACTGGACGCGGCGGCGTTTGAGCTGGCGCATTTTCCATTGGCCGCACCGGAGCTCAAACCCGTGCTGGACGCCCTGATCGACGTGATTGCGCCGATCATGGTGGACGCTCCGCTATCGGGTGACGCGGCGCTGGCGGCGATGCCAGCCACACGTCGTGCCGGCGGTAAACCCTTCTTCATCGAAGGATTTTCAGAGAGCCGGCAGTGTTGGGAGACGCCGGTGGCAGGCCACCGCTACAGCACGTTCCAGGCCGGCGTTCAGTTGGCCAATCGCTCGGGTGCACTCAACGAAATCGAGTACTCTGAGTTCGTCATGAAGACGCAGGGATTCGCCGATGCCATCAATGGCACGCCCGACTTTCCTGAAATGCGCGAGGAGGTGGCGAGGGCGCGCGAACTCGATCTGTTTGCCAGTGAAAACGATGCGCAACTGGGCTTTGTCCTGCGTGCCCGCAATGCCGCCTGGAGCCCCGGCTACGTTCAGCAAAACGCCTCGCGCCTCGGCTTTGTGGCTGGCGTCATACCCGGACGCATGGTGGTGCCGGCGAGTTCGCCGGGTTTGCCAGCGGTGCTGGGGCTGAGCTTCAACACCCAGGCCGCGATGGCAGACGATCCGGCGCTGTCGGCCATTCGTGAACTGGCCATCAGTCTGGATGTGGCGCAGGTGGACCGCAAGGAACACGCTTTCGCGCGCATGCGGGATGCGGCCCGCTTGCTGGCACAGAGCATGGACGGCGTCGTGACCGATGACAACGGCGTCGTCGTCTCTATCGAAGCCATGGAGCAGATTGGCAGCGAGCTTGAATCGCTCTATGACAGACTGGACGAGCGCGATCTGTCGGCCGGTTCGGCGGCAGCAAGACGACTTTTTTCGTGACACTGCCGGTGCAAACTAGGCCCGATCATGACATCTGATCTGTTCAGCGCGCCAGACGCAACAAGCGGGGAGCGCGCCGAGCAATTAAGACGCTTGTTGCAGCAGCATGGCCATCGTTATTACGTGCTCGATGACCCCTCGATTCCGGATGCGGAATATGACCACCTGTTTCGGGAACTGCAGACCATCGAGGCGCAGCACCCGGATCTTGTAACGCCCGATTCACCAACGCAACGCGTCGGTGCTAAGGCCCTCGCTGCTTTTAGCAGCGTGCCTCATGCCATTCCCATGCTGAGCATTCGCACCGAGACCGATACCGAGGCCAGCGGTGCGGTGAACTTCGACGCGCGGGTGCGGCGTGAACTTGAGCTGGAAGATTCAGCGCCAGCGGTGGACTATGTAACTGAACCCAAGTTTGACGGTCTGGCCATGAGTTTGCGTTACGAGGCTGGCGTTTTGGTTCAGGCGGCGACGCGCGGAGACGGTGCCGTGGGTGAGGATGTGACGCAAAATATTCGGACCATCGGACAGATCCCCTTGCGCCTGCCCGAGTCGGTACCACAGGTGCTGGAAGTGCGGGGCGAGGTCTATATGCGCCGTGATGATTTTGAGTCCTTGAATCAGCGCCAGCGCGACAGCGGACAAAAGACTTTTGTCAATCCGCGCAATGCGGCGGCGGGTGCGGTACGTCAGCTCGACCCCGGCATTGCTGCGCAGCGGCCATTGAGTTTCTTTGCCTATGGTCTCGGGGAAATCAGTCGGCCTGAAATGGGTGGAGCCTCGTTCGCAACACATTTTGAGTTGCTGCAAGCGCTTAAGGCCTGGGGCTTTCCGGTTTCCGACCTGGTAAGCACGGCGCAGGGGGCAGAGGGCCTGACGGCCTACTACGAGTCCATCGGTCGGCAGCGCGACAGCCTGGGCTTTGACATTGACGGTGTCGTTTACAAGGTGAACAGTCTGGCATTGCAGGCGCGCATGGGGTTTGTGACACGTGAACCGCGCTGGGCCGTGGCACACAAATTCCCGGCGCAGGAACAACTGACGACGGTTGTCGGGATCGAAGTGCAGGTGGGCCGCACCGGAAAACTCACCCCCGTGGCCAAGCTGGCGCCGGTATTTGTCGGGGGTGTGACTGTTACCAATGCCACCTTGCATAACGAGGACGAGGCGCGGCGCAAGGATGTGCGGGTGGGCGATACGGTGACCGTGCGACGCGCTGGCGACGTGATTCCGGAAGTGGTCGCTGTCGTGTTGGAGAAGCGCCCGCCCGGCGCGCAGGAATTTTGCATGCTCCGGCAGTGTCCGGTGTGTGGCAGCGATGCCGTGCGCGAGGAGGGCGAGGTGGACTATCGCTGTACCGGCGGCTTGTTCTGCAGCGCGCAGCGCAAGCAGGCGATTCTGCATTTTGCCCAGCGCCGTGCTGTCGAGGTCGAGGGCCTGGGCGACAGGTTGGTCGATCAATTGGTCGATGGCGAACTGGTGCGCAACCTGCCCGATTTGTATCGCTTGAACCTGAGTACCCTCAGCGGACTTGAACGCATGGCCGAAAAGTCTGGCCAGAACCTGATGGAGGCGCTGCAGAAATCGAAAGCGACCACGCTACCGCGTTTTCTGTTTGGTCTGGGCATCCGCCATGTCGGGGAGGCTACGGCGAAGGAACTGGCCCGGCATTTCGGCAAGCTCGACGCCATCATGGACGCCAGTCCTGAGCAGCTCTTGCAGGTCAATGACATTGGCCCGGTCGTCGCGGAGAGTTTGCTCACCTTCTTTGCGCAGGCCCACAACCGCGAGGTCATCAAGGACCTGCGCGATTGCGGTGTCTCTTGGCCCGAGGGTGAGCCTGCGCCCGTCATCAGCCAACCCCTCTCCGGCAAGACCTTGGTCATCACCGGAACGCTGCCGTCATTGAGCCGCGACGAGGCCAGGGATCTGATAGAAGCAGCCGGTGGCAAGGTCGCCGGCTCGGTCAGCAAGAAGACATCGTTTGTGGTGGCTGGCACCGAGGCGGGAAGCAAGCTGGAACGCGCGCTGGAGCTCGGCGTGGCGGTGCTGGATGAACAAGGTTTGAGAGGATTGCTCGATGGCAGTGCGTGAGATTTTGCTGATGGGTGATGCGCGGCTGCTGCGTTGTGCGCAGCCCGTCACTGCCTTTGACACCGATGAATTGCATCTGCTGGTGAGTGACATGCTTGACACCATGCTGGCAGCCAATGGCGCCGGTCTGGCAGCACCCCAGATCGGTGTCGATTTGCAGCTGGTCATTTTTGGCACGGGTGCCCTTAACCCGCGCTATCCGGATGCACCGCCGGTGCCAAAGACGGTGCTGCTGAATCCGGTCATCACGCCTTTGGCAGCAGACAACAGGAGCGCTGCACCGGTCGAACGGGAGGATTGGGAGGGTTGCCTCTCGGTGCCCGGTCTGCGGGCGATGGTGCCGCGTTATGAGCGCATCCGCTACACCGGATTTGACCAGTACGGCGACCCGATTGACCGCACGGTGGAGGGCTTTCATGCACGGGTTGTGCAGCACGAATGTGACCATCTGATGGGCACGCTCTATCCCATGCGGGTGCGGGACTTCAGCCGATTTGGCTTTACCAGCGTCTTGTTTCCGGAACTGCTTGAGGCCACGGCAGACTGAAAGCCTTGTTTTCAGTTACCATAATGAGAACTGTGGCAACACCACAAGGGAGAGACAAGCATGGAGAGGGATACAACCATACCGTCAAGTTTGGCACCGATGGATTCTGGTTCAACGCGAAAGCGCCGGACAGGTGCGCATCCTATCTTCTGGATCATGCTGGCGGCCGTGCTTTTGCTATTTGTGATCTCTCTTGCCAAGCGTTATTGAGAATTGAGCGTGATCGAAAACAACCCCAACTTCAAGGTCATCAATGCAGCTTTCCCGCACCTTGGGAAGAAGCTGAGGCTGTTTTGGGGTTGCCCGGAGTTCAACGCTTTGATGAGTGAGTTGCAGACCGACACGCGGGGCGGCAAGCGAGCCGGGTTCCCGGGCCCGGTACTCAATGCCCTGTTTATGCTGGCGATGGAACACGAAATTGCTTTTCCCCAGCTGGTGCCCAAGCAGAACGATCAGTGGATAGCGACCCGCAAGCGCTAAGTCGTTCGACTATCCCTTCGTCGCGAGTCTCGCTTTCGTCACTGCGAGCGTAGCGCGGCAGTCCATGCCCCTGGCATCACTGCGTCAATTAAGATTGACACACCAGCAACGGCGTCACAACTTTGGATCCCAATACCCTCACTCTGTACCTCATCGCCGGTGGCTGGAGCATTTGCCTGAGCCTCTTGTTGCTGGTGCTTGCGCGTTTGCAGCCCGCCAGTGGCTTGCTGCGGCGCTGCGTGCTTGCCTTTGTTCTGCTGTCGGTCGGCTTGCTGATTTCCGGTTACGGTCCCGTGCTGCCGCGCTGGACGACTGTCGTGGGGACCAACCTGATGCTGCTCTCGGTCGGAGCGGTCTTTGCTGCCGGCGTCGCCGACTTGCTGGAACTCCATCCTGGTAGGTCGGAGCACTTTGGTTGGGTGGTGGTGGCGCTGACGGTGCTGCCGTTCTGGTATTGGGGTCTGATTGAGCCAGTCGGAAACTACAGATCAGCAGTTTTCTCGTTCGCACTTTCAGCCATCGCCGTGCGCACTACTTACATCATGGCGCGCAATGGCTGGCAGCATGCACGCCGCCCGGCGTACCTGATCGCTGCCATGTTGTTTGGCCTCGTTGCCGCCGGCACGGCTGCACGGGGTGTGCTGTTCGCCGTCGTTCAAGCTCCATCCGGCAATCTGCGCGGTGTCAATCCAACCGAATGGACGACGGTGGCTGCCTACATGCTGGTGATGTCAGTCGTCACCTTTGGCGTGATCTGGATTGGGCTCGGTCAAACGCAGCTAGAACGCAGGGATACGCTCACTCGCGCAAAGGCGACTTTCACTCTCGTTGGATATTTTCGCAACAAACTTCTGATGCTGTGGGCCGCTGTGCTGGTGCTGGTGCTGGCGATCATTGGCGAAGCGAGTCTGTACTACACCAAGTCCTTTCAGTGGGAAAGCGAACGCCTGAGCCAGGCCGTGGCGCTGCGCAACGATGTGCTGGCTCAGCATTCGCTGCAAGTCATGGCCCAGGTCGACACGATCCTGCATTCGGTGCGCAGTTTCTACCTACGCACACACTCCGCGGCCGAGACCGAAAGCTTCATTGATTCCTTGCCGTTCGACAGAACGCTTATTGACAACGTCTTTCTCATCAACGAGCAGGGCAAGATTGTGATCAGTCACGAGCCGTCGCAAACGGATGTGAGTGTGGTTGACCGTGACTATTTTTCGTTTCACCAATCAACCCCGGGCGATCAGATGTTCATCGCGTCCGTGGAAAGCGGTCGCGTCACTGGCAAGCTGCATTTTCGGGTGACGCGGCGGATCAGCAACGCCGATGGCGGCTTGGCCGGTGTGGTGCTGGCTACCGTCAACCCGCAAGCCTTTTCCAGCTACTTCCAGCAGATTGCGGGCGGCTTGGAGAACTCGGCAGCGCTGGTTGGCACACTCGACCAAAAACTCAGGGCGCGCGTTCCGACGCCCGCCAGCGAGTACTGGCAGGTGCCGCTGGCCTCGGCCTTGTGGGGGGCGTTGCAACAAGCACCGGCAGGCAGTTTCAAGAGCATCAGCGTCGTTGACAAGGTCCCGCGTCTTTTTAGCTACAGGAAGTTGAGCGAACTGCCTTTGGTGATGGTCACCGGGTTTTCGGAGTCTGATATTCGCAGCGGCGTCTACGAGCGCATCCGCTGGATGGCTGCTGGCGTTGTTACCTTGCTGGTGGTTCTCCTGCTCCTGGCAACGCTGTTGACGCTGGAGATCCGCCGACGCAATGAGCAGAGCAGATTCATGGACATGCTCAGCCACGAACTCAAGACCCCGCTGGCGGTGATCTCGCTTTCGCTGGGTATTGCGAGCATTCCGGCGGAGGTGAAGCAGCGCGTTGCGCGTGCCACCAAAGCCATGAATGTCATTCTGGAGCGTTGCCTTCAGTCTGACCAAATCGAACACCGGCAGGTCAGCTTATCGGTGCTGCCCTGCCAGATTTCAGAAGTGCTGTTCGATGCGGTCGCCAGATGCGAAGCCCCGCAACGTGTGCTGCTGGAGGCGGGCAATCTGCCGCTTTGCAAAACCGACGTCCAACTGTTCGAAGTCGCGCTGGATAACCTGATTGGCAACGCGCTCAAGCACGGCACGCCCGACGGCCTGGTCAACGTGCACGCAGGGGAGGCCAGGCGCGCCCTGCGCAAAGGCATTTGCATAGCGGTCAGCAACACGCCCGGAGCCAGCGGCTTTCCGGATCCTCTACAGGTATTTCACAAGTACTACCGCGCCGCCGGTTCGCACGGCAAATCCGGCTCTGGCCTGGGTCTGCACATCGCCCACGGCTGCGCGCGCAATCTCGGCGGTGCCTTGCGCTACCGCCCGACTACTGAAAGTGTGAGGTTTGAGCTATGGATACCCCTCTGAATATTGTTGTTGTCGAAGACCACGCCGACCTGCGTGAAG
The DNA here is from genome assembly GCA_037132975.1 of Comamonadaceae bacterium. Classification (GTDB taxonomy): domain Bacteria; phylum Pseudomonadota; class Gammaproteobacteria; order Burkholderiales; family Burkholderiaceae_C; genus Rhodoferax. Next base: position 372 of record JBAXOZ010000012.1, on the reverse strand, counting down.
CCACCGTTGCTGCGCTGTGCAGCATGGGCCATGACGCCAGAGGCATTGATTGCGCCGAAGCGCTGGACGACGAGTTGGGCAGCTTCCGGGCCGACCTGCTGGTGCTCGACCTCAATCTGCCCGGCGAAGACGGACTCAGCCTGGCGCGGCGCATACGCGCGGCCGAACCCGGCATCGGCATCATCATGGTGACCGGGAGGACACAGCTCAACGACAGAATGCGCGGCTACGGCAGCGGTGCCGACATCTACCTGCCCAAGCCCGCCTCGGTGGAAGAACTTGGTGCGGCCATACAGGCACTGGCGCGGCGCATACGTCCGCCAGTGAGCGTGCAAGACGGGCTCAGCCTGAACCCCGTCACCTTGCAACTTC
>JBAXOZ010000011.1:0-30869 GCA_037132975.1 Comamonadaceae bacterium | reverse complement strand
TGGGCAGAGCGCCATGCGCCAGCGTGACCTTCTTGCCCGCCTTGTCGATCTTCTTCACTACGGCATCGCCCATGGCTGCATCAGCGGCAGCCGGTTTGGCGGCCGGGTTGCTGTGCGTGCTGTGGTCGGTTTGTGCCAAAGCTGGCGAAGAAAAGACGGTGACCGCCAGAGCGGCGATCAGAGCGGTGTGCAAGCGCAGATTCATGTAGTGATCCTTTCTTGAATGAAATGTAGTGAGCAAAGGCTTGCCCGCAATAGGTTGCAAATTCCGGAATTCAAGACACAAACTTTCGTCATCGCGAGCGAAGCGCGGCGATCCATGACTTCAGACTGCATGGACTGCCGCGCTACGCTCGCAGTGACGAAGTCTGCGTTCATGGTCCGTGTACAAGATCTGGCTGGTGTGGCACTCAGCGCAGGAGTTTTTGGGGTCAGACACCAATTTGGCAAAACCCCAAGTCCGCGCTGCGGCACAAGGTGCCGCACCCTAAGGGCGAGCCGAAGGCTCGGCGAATTTGGGCTCTGACCCCAAAAACTCCGGGGACAGCCGCGGAGCTGAGTGCCCCGGCGGCCAGATCCAAGCGCCATACGGAGCGAAATTTGGCTTGCCCTCAGAGTGCAGTGCATCTTCATGACAGCCAGTGTGCCGCAGCGCGCCCGACAGCAGGCTGACCGTCAGATTACATTCCTGTTATCTTCATCGCATCAACGATCCCTCAGCGCACAATGGCGGCCATGAAAATTCTTATCGTCGAGGACGAACCCAAAACCGGCGACTACCTGAAACAGGGTTTGGTCGAGGCTGGCTTTGTCGTTGACCTGGTGCGCGACGGACAGGACGGCCTGCATCACGCCTTGACCGAAAGCTACGATCTGGCGATTCTGGACGTGATGCTGCCGGCGCTGGACGGCTGGTCCGTGCTGCGCGGCATTCGCAAGGCGGGCAAGGACACGCCGGTGCTGTTCCTGAGTGCGCGCGACCATGTGGATGATCGCGTCAAAGGCCTGGAACTCGGCGCCGACGACTATCTGGTCAAGCCCTTTGCCTTTTCCGAGTTGCTGGCGCGCGTGCGCACGCTGCTGCGCCGGGGCGCCAAGGCCAGCGCTGCCGAATTCCTGCGCGCGGCGGATCTCGAACTTGATCTGCTGCGCCGTCGTGTCAGCCGCGCCGGAAAACGCATCGAGCTCACGGCCAAGGAGTTTGCGCTGCTCGAACTGCTGCTGCGCCGCCAGGGCGAGGTGCTGCCGCGCTCGCTGATTGCGTCCCAGGTCTGGGACATGAATTTCGATAGCGACACCAATGTCATCGAGGTCGCCATGCGCCGCCTGCGCGCCAAGCTTGACGACAACTTCGAGCCCAAGCTGATCCGCACTGTGCGCGGCATGGGCTACGTTCTGGAGAATCCCGATTGCGCTTGACTGGCAGCGTTTCCATCACCTGGCGCCTGACGCTGCTGTTCGCGGTCGCTTCCTCGGTCGTGCTGCTGGCTCTGGGCATGGTCGTCGCCAGTTCGGTGGAAAAGCACTTCGAGGACCTGGACATGGAGGTGCTCGGTGGCAAGATGGAACTGACGCGTCATGCGCTGGCCTCCGTCAAGTCCCATGACGACCTCAAGAGCCTCTCACAGCAGCTCGACGACTCCCTGGTCGGTCACCATGGCCTGGAAGTGATGGTCATCAGCGCCAACCAGACGGTGATTTTCGCGACGCACCACGCCAGCTTTCCGTCGCAACTGGTCGCCTCCAGCGTCAGCCAGGCCCCGTACCGCCCGGTGCTGTGGACACTGGCCGGCCAGAGCTACCGGGCCATCGCCGCGGAGTTGCCCACCGGCACCAACAACGGCGCCAGGGTGATGGTCGCCGTGGCGACGGACATCGCGCACCATCAGATCTACATGCGCTCCTTTCTGCAAACGCTGTGGTTGTTTGTGGCTGGCGCGGCGCTGCTGACCGGCGTGTTGGGCTGGGTCGCCGTGCGCCGTGGCCTGGCACCGCTGCGCGCCATGCGCGAGCAGGCGCAGGGTGTCAACGCACAGCAACTCGACCAACGCCTGGCCGTCACCTCGGTGCCGACCGAGCTGGCGGAACTGGCGCAGTCCCTGAACGACATGCTGGCGCGCTTGCAGGAGGCCTTCCTGCGGCTTTCGGATTTTTCTTCCGACATTGCGCACGAGTTGCGCACGCCCGTGAGCAACCTGATGACGCAGACCCAGGTCGCCCTGTCGAAGGCGCGCAGTGCCGACGAGTACCGCGGCATTCTGGAATCCAACGCCGAAGAATTCGAGCACATGGCACGCATGATCTCCGACATGCTGCTGCTGGCGAAAGCGGAGAACGGCCTGGTCGTGCCGAACCGTGAAGTCGTCGATCTGGCCTCTGAGGTGCGCGTGCTTTTTGAGTATTACGAGGCGGTGGCGGAGGAAAAGCGACTGCAGTTGCGCCTTGAAGGCGCAGGCGAGGTCAGCGCCGACCGGCTCATGTTGCGCCGGGCGCTGGGCAATCTTCTGTCCAACGCGGTGCGGCATTCGGAAGCGGGCACGACGCTGCGCGTCCATATCGACAGCAAAGAAGATAGCGTTGCGATTGCCATCCAAAACACGGGCGACGCCATTGCCCCGGAACATCTGGAGCGGGTTTTCGACCGCTTCTTCCGGGTCGATCCGTCACGCCAGCGTTCCAGCGAGGGCACGGGCCTGGGTCTGGCCATCACGCGCTCCATCGTGCTGGCCCATGGCGGCACCATTGCGGTCGAGTCTGCCGGCACAGTCACGACCTTTAGCATCCGCTTACCGAGCGCAGCAGGCAATCCTGTCCACGCAAAAAGAAAGTGAGTCGTTACCCGTTCATGACACGTCTGTTTTCTGTCCCCCTCTTCCTTTTGTTTGCAGCCGGCACGGCCATCGCGGCCAGCGACGCACCAAGCGAGCGCGAATGGCACACATCCGAATGCGTGGCAGCGCTCGACGTCCGGTCCGAAGACCTGGCCCGGCAGGTCAAGGCAGGTCAGTCCGAGTCGCGTCCGCTGCTGGTGAGTACGCTGGAAGCCGGAGCCGCCTTCATTGGCCAGGCCTATTTGCAGGGCGAGCGCGACGAGGCGCGCTCGCAGTCGCAGCTCGCTGCTGCGCTGCAGGCGCAAAAACAATTGCCGGAGGCGGATCTGGCAGCGCGACAGTCCAGTTGTGCGCTGGAAGGTGCTCGCCTGCTGTCGCAAACCGACGTGATTGGCCGTTTCGTCATCTCGCGCCTGGTGCAGCGCCGGCTGCAGAAATTAGTCGGGGATTGAGCCGCCCAGCGCCTTGATCAGGAACACGGTTGTCACCAGTTCCTGACCCTGCAACTGAACACTTTGGCGTTCACTGAGCAGCAAGGCCTGCTGCGCCGTGACCAGTTCCGGATACGGCGACAAGCCACCGTCGTAGCGGGCCGTTGTCATGTCAAGCACACGCCGCGCTGCATCCATGGCAGTGCGAGCCTGCAGCGAAGCGCGGCGCAGTGCAGTCAGTCCGGTAATTCCGTCCTCCACTTCCTGCATGGCCAGCAACACCACGCGCCGGTAATTGGCCGCCGTCGCGTCATAACCGGCACGGGAAAATTCGAGGTTGGCGCGCAAACGGCCCCCGTCAAACAAGGACTGCGTGGCCGACACACCGAGTGACCACAGCAGGCTCGGTGCATCAAACAAACTGGCCAGCTCGCGGCTGTCGACACCGAGCGTCGATCCCAGCGTGATGCTGGGGTAGAAGGCGGCGTTCGCAACACCGATCTGCGCGTTGGCGGCCGCCATGGCGCGCTCGGCTGCGGCAATGTCGGGGCGGCGCTGCAACAGCTCAGACGGCAAGCCCAGCGGCACCGTCGGTGCGCTGCGCTCACGCGAGTCCGGCGGCAGGCTGAACCGGGGCGCTGCCGCGCCCGTCAATGTGGCGACAGCATGTTCGAACTGACCACGCTGGCGGCGCAGCAGTTCCAGTTGCACCAGCGTCGTCTCCAGCAAGGCCTGCTGCTGCGCCAGATCGAGACCGGACGCAGCACCCAATTCATGGCGCGCCCTGACCAGTTCCAGCGCGCGCCGTTGCAGACCCGTGGCGCGCTCCAGCACATCGAGTTCACCGTCAATTTCGCGCAGATTGAAATAGTTGGCCGCCAGATCGGTGCTGAGCAACAAGCGCGTGTTCTCAAGCTCCGCCAGCGCCTGCCCGGTCGCCGCCTGCGCGGCCGCTGTCGAGTACTCGACGCGACCGGCCAGATCCAGTTCATAGTTCACCGTCATGGCGACGCTGAGTTCGTTCTGCACAGTCGAGAAATTCGGGCTGGCGTAACTGCTGAGCGGACGGTTGGCAGAAATCTTCTGTCGTGACACGCGCTCACCCAGACCCAGTTGCGGCAGGGCACTGGCCGACGTTGCTGCCAGCGTGGCGCGCGCCTGCAGCAGGCGCGCCTGTGCCAGCGCCAACGTCGGATTGTTGAGCTGTGCCTGCTGCTGCAGCGCGTCCAGTGTGGCGTCGCCAAAAATTCGCCACCAGTCTCCTTTACCGGCAAAGTCATTGGGCTGGCCGACGCGCCAGGGCGCCTCCAACTTCCAGGCGAGGGGCAAGTCCAGCGCGGGCCGCTGATACTCCGGCGCTACAGCGCAAGCCAGCAGCACGCTGGTGCAGACTGCAATGAAGACAGGACGAAAAATCACTTACCTTCCTTGGCCGGGTTCGCCACCACGGTCTGGCCATCGGCGATCCAGTCCGGTGGGTTGATGACCACGCGATCCGCTTCTGTCAGACCTTCGAGCACCTCAAAATCGACACCGTAGTTTCGTCCGACGCTGACACGGCGCAGGCTGACGCGGCCCTGCGCGTCAACCACCGCCACCATCGTGCCCTGCGCCCGAAACAGCAGCGTATTGGTCGGCGCCACCAGCGACTTGCTGGCCGGCAAGCTCAGTTCCACCTTGACGTAGGCCCCCGGCATCAGAACGCCTTCGGGGTTGGGCAGCGCCACTTCCAACTGCAGGGTGCGGGTGGCGGTGTCGATGGCCGCCGAAGTGCGCACCAGTTGTCCCGCAAAACGCTGCCCCGGCAACTCGGCCTGGCTCACCATGACCTTCTGCCCGACCTTGACCAACTGGGCATAGGCCTGCGGAATGTTGACGTAAACGCGCAGCGGGTCGGTCTGGGAAAGTGTGAACAGCAGGCGCGAGCTGTCGATCAGATCTCCCACATCCACATTGCGCCGCGTAATCACCCCGGAGAACGGCGCCAGCACGCGCTTGAAGTCCTCCAGTTGCCGCAAACGCCCGACATTGGCCTCGGCCGCGGCCAGATTGGCCTGCGACTGCGTGACGGCACTGCGCCGCTCGTCCAGATCCTGCTGCGAGACCACATCCTTCTTGCGCAGGCCCTCCCAGCGCAGCAGGGTGCTGCGGGCCAGTTCCAGACTGGCGGCGGCCTGATCCCGCGCCGCCTGCGCCTGACTCAGCTGCTGGTCAATTTCGGGCGTTTCGATCTCGGCCAGCAGATCACCCTTGGCAACCTTGCTGCCAATGTCGCGCGTCCAGCGCTTCACGTAACCGCTGGCGCGGGCGGCAATCGGCGACTGCACAAAGCCTTGCAGCGTGCCGGGCAGCGCCAGCGTCTGACCACTGGCATTGCGTTTTGCCTGAATGGTGGTGACGTATTGACGCGATTGCTCGGCCGTGCTGGCGTCCAGCGCACTGGCATTGGCGACGCGACTCAGCACCGTGCGCCCCGCACCCAGCGCCAGCAGCAACAGCACCACCAAAGCGGAAATCTGGGTCCGGCGCACGATCTGGCGGCGTTTCAGCAGTGCGACGTGGTCTTCACCCGCCTCGAACTCGATCGGGTGCAAACCCAGGGCCGCATGGCGTTGCTCGGTCATGGTTGAGTACTCCTGAAACGTTGGTGTACGCCGGCAAACACCACCGGTACAAAGAACAGTGTCGAGATGGTGGCAAACAGCAGGCCACCGATCACCGCACGACCCAGCGGCGCATTCTGCTCGGCGCCTTCACCCAGGCCCAGCGCCATCGGAATCATGCCGATGATCATCGCCAGCGCAGTCATCAACACCGGTCGGATGCGGGTCGAACCGCCTTCCAGCGCCGCAGCCAAGGGCGGTATGCCGGCCTCGAGACGCTGGCGCGCGAACGAGATCAGCAAGATGCTGTTGGCCGTTGCCACACCCATGGTCATGATCGCGCCAGTGAGCGCCGGCACACTCAGCGTGGTGCCGGTAATGAAGAGCATCCAGGCAATGCCGGCCAGCGCCGCGGGCAAGGCCGCAATCACGATCAGGGCGTCGATCCAGGACTGGAAGTTGATAACGATCAGCAGGTACACCAGCACGATCGCCATCGCCAGACCGACGCCCAGGCCGACAAAGGACGCCTGCATGGTCTCAACCTGGCCGCGCAGCACCACCTCGCTGCCACGCGGCAGACGCGGCCTGATCTCGTCCACCAGCGCCGTAACCTGCGTGGCAACGCGGGCCAGATCGGTGCCCTGCACGCTGACATAGACATCGACCGCCGGCATGATGTTGTAGCGCGACACCACCGCCGGCTGCTGGTAGGCTGTCACGTCGACCAGGTTGCCCAGCAGCTGCGTGCCACCGGACAGGTTGCCAGCCCCGGTCAAGCCCGTTCCAACGGGCAGTCCCAGCAGGGCGTCCAGCGAGTCCACCTGGTACTGCGGCGCCTGCACCGCGATGTTGTAGACCACGCCGTTTTGCGGATTGAGCCAGAAGGCCGGTGCTGTCTGCGAACTGCCAGAGAGCGAGATCAGCACGTTCTGTCCGACATTGGCGGCAGTCAGCCCGACCTGTTGCAGCCGCGTGCGGTCCATCTGCAGGTTCAGTGTCGGCAGGTTCAGGCGCTGATGCACATGGGCGTCCACCGCGCCAGGGATCTGGCGGATGCGCTGCGTCAACTCGGCCGCCAGCAACGCGTTGGCGGACACATCAGCCCCGGTGAACTGCACATCGATGGCCGCCGGCAGGCCGAAGTTCAGGATCTGCGTCACGATGTCTGCCGGCTGAAAGAAGAACTCGATGCCGGGAAAGCGCTTGGGCAGTTCCGCGCGCAGGCGCGAGACAAATTCCTCGGTTGGTGCGTGGCCCTTGCGCAACGAGAGCAGGATCTCGCCGTCCAGCGTACCAATGGTGCCGGCGTTGCTGTAGGACAGGTTGATGCCGCTGTTGGGCACGCCCAGGTTGTCCAGAATGGTCTCCAGCTGATCGCGCGGAATGATCTCGCGGATCGCCACCTCTACCGCATCGGCGAGTCGCGCCGTCTCCTCAATGCGGGTGCCGGTCGGCGCGCGCATGTGCAGGCGAATCTGACCGGCGTCCACATTCGGGAAGAAGTCACGCCCCAACACCGGGTAAAGCAGGCAGGAGAGCAAACAGAATCCCATGAATTGCAAGACAAAGCCGCGACGGTGCGACAGCAGCGCCGACAGCACCAGCGTGTAGGCCCGACGCACGCGCTCAAAGCGACGGTCAAAAGCACGGTACAGGCGGGTCAGCAAACCGTCCCCTGCGGCAACTCCCTGCTGCTTTGACATCAGCAGCAAGACCAGCGTCGGCACCAGCGTGCGCGACAGAAAATAGGATGCAACCATCGCCAGCACCACCGCTTCGGCCAGCGGCACGAACAGGAAACGGGCGACGCCCGAGAGAAAGAACATCGGTACAAAAACGATGCAGATGCAAAGCGTGGAGACAAATGCCGCAACGCCGATTTCACCGGCGCCAGTCTCGATCGCCTCCACAATCGGCGTGCCCATGTGCAGATGGCGTTCGATGTTCTCGATCGTCACAATCGCCTGATCCACCAGAATACCGACCGACAGCGCCAAGCCACCCAGGGTCATCAGATTCAGCGTCTCGCCCATGGCTCTGAGGCCCAGGATCGAGGCCAGGATCGACAGGGGGATGGTGAGTGCAATGATCAGCGTGCTGCGCCAGTTGCCCAGAAACAGCAGCACCATGGCGGCGGTCAGCGCAGCGGCAATCAAGGCCTCCACCACCACCCCTTCAACCGCCGCCTTCACAAACACCGACTGGTCAAACAGCGGCGTCACCTTGATGTCGGGCGGCAGCACTTGCGCCGCGCGCGGCAGCAGGGCCTTGACGTTGGCGACGATGTCCAGTGTCGACGCGCCGCCATTCTTCAGCACCGACAGCAGCACACCGCGCTCGCCGTTCTGGCGCACCACATTGGTCTGCGGCGAGAAGCCGTCGCGCACCTGCGCCACGTCGCGCAGGTAGGTGGTCGCACTGCCACTGGTTCTCACCGGCAGGTCACCGAGCCCGGCAATGGCGTCGGGGGAGCCGTTCATGCGCACCGTGTACTCGGTTACGCCAAATTTGGCGGTGCCGGAGGGCAGGATCAGGTTCTGCAGATTGATGGCGTTGACCACATCGGCCGGCGACATGCCGCGCGCCTGCAGCGCCGTGTTGTCCAGATCCACCGAGATCAAACGGCTCTTGCCGCCGTAAGGCCCGGGCACGGCAGCGCCCGGAATCGTGATCAGCTGCGGGCGCAGCACGTTGATGGCGTTGTCAAACACCGTCTGCTCGGGCAGGGTCGGGCTCGACAGGGCGAGCTGCAGCACCGGGATGCTGGAGGCAGAGTACTTGATGATCAGCGGCGGTGTGATGCCGGGTGGCAACTGGCGCACCGTGGTCTGCATCACCGCCACCACCTGCGCGATGGCGGTCTGGATGTTGGCCGTGGGCTGAAAGAAGACTTTGATGACGGTAATGCCCTGCAGCGAGGTGGACTCGATGTGCTCTATGTCGCTGACGGTGGTCGTCAATCCGCGCTCGCTTTGCCCTGCAATGCGCTGCCCCATCTCCTGCGCCGGCATGCCGGTGTAGTTCCAGATGATGCTGACAACCGGGATATTGATTTCCGGAAAGATGTCGGTCGCCATGTTCAGCAACGCGAACGGCGTTGCCAGGACGATCAGCATCGCCATCACAATAAAGGTGTAGGGACGACGCAGCGCCAACGTAACCATGGACATCGGCGGATGATAGCAATAGAGAGCTCAGTCGAACAAAGGATCTGGCGGGACACTATTTCGATGATCTGCTGCTGGGCCTCATGGGCGTGCAGACTACTGGCGCCTCATTCAACCAAAGGGGAACCCGGTGTCAAGCGCGCCGGGTATAAGATTGGAGAACCGCAGGCTTACGGCACACAGGTCACGCCACAGCGGTAAGAACATTGGGAATCGCAAATTCAAAGTCGGAGAGCCCTTCATGTCGAGTACCAACCAGGAAACTATCGGTCGCACCCAGATGCAAGACCAATCCATCAATCACCTGATCAAGTGGGGTGATCACCTCTCGGTTGGCCATCCTGAAATCGATGCCCAGCATAAGGAAATATATGAATTTGGGGCGGACATTTACGAAAATTGGCGCGATGGTGTGCGGGTTGGAGAACTGCGAATCTGCACCGACAAGCTGTTTGGGCTTCTTCGTGCTCACTTCATCTACGAGGAACGACTCCTCGCCAAGATCGGTTACGGCGATCTGAAGCGACATGCGGCAGAGCATCGGAGCATGCTCAAGGAATTGCAGGCCATGCAGGAACACTTCAAATCCCTCAGCGACGATGATGATTCCCCCGGGGGCTCAGTGCTGTCCCCTAACTGGTCGGTGATGCAGTTTATTCTGGCCTTTACCCTTGGACATGTGATGACCAGTGACATGAGCTACGTTCAGCCTCTCCAGGCCAGCAGTAATTCTGAGCAAGGAAGCACGGGCAGCCTTTGACTCACTGATTTGACTTGCTCATCATCGATCCCACAACGACTTCCTGGACATTGAAATTTGAATCGTTGACCAGCGCCATGCGGGAGCAAGCCTGATACAGGCCGTTTACACTACGGCAGGTTCATTTTCGCTGTTGCTCAAGAGGGCTTTTGCCGACAGCTTTTCTCGTGGCCTGCGCCAGGCACGGGATTCCTATTCGAGAGGTTCTCCATGTTTGCGTGGCACAGTGTCATGAAGGGTTCCCCATTTTCTTTGCGCATCGGGCCCGTGTTGCTGAGTGCCGCTCTGGCCGCACAGCTTGCCGCCTGCGGACCGGGCAGTGCACCGCCCGCGCCCAGCGCCCCGCCGCCAGTTGAAGTCGGCGTCGTCACCGTGACGGCGACAACGGTCGGCTTGCAGACCGAACTGCCCGGCAGAACCGAGGCCTCGCGCGTGGCCCAGGTGCGCGCCCGTGTGGCTGGCATTTTGCAGCGCCAGCTGTTTCGTGAAGGCAGCGAGGTCAAGGCCGAGCAGGCGCTGTTCCAGATTGACGCCGCCCCCTACGCCGCCGCCCTGGCCAGCGCCCAGGCAGTGGTGGCACGGGCGCAGGCCAACCTGATGCAGGCGCAGGCGCAGGCCGAGCGTTACAAGCCGCTGCTCGACGCCAACGCCATCAGCCAGCAGGACTACATCAGCGCGGTGGCGGCGCAAAAGCAGGCCGAGGCCGATGTGGCCGCCGGCAAGGCAGCTGTGCAGCTGGCACAGATCAACCTGGGTTATGCCTCGGTCAATTCACCGATTTCCGGTCGCGTCGGTCGTGCCCTGGTGACGGAAGGAGCACTGGTTGGACAGGGCGAAGCCACGCAGCTTGCGCTGGTGCAGCAGATTGACCCGATGTACGTGAACGTGACGCAACCGGTGGCCGACGTGCTGCGCTTGCGCGGGGCCATCGCCAGCGGACAACTCAAGACGGCGGGCGACAAGGCGAGCGCGGCCGTACGTATCGTGCTCGACGACGGCAGTGTTTACCCCTTGCCGGCCAAGCTGCTGTTCTCAGATCTGTCGGTTGACCCCAGCTCGGGCCAGATCACGCTGCGCGCCGAAGTGCCGAACCCGAAGGGTGTGCTGCTGCCGGGCATGTATGTGCGTGCGCGTCTCGAACAAGCCGCCGTCAGCGCCGCCATGCTGTTGCCGCAACAGGCGGTACAGCGCAACTCCCAGGGCGACACGGTGAAGGTCGTCGCGGCGGACGGCAGCGTCAACACGCGTGCGGTGAAGGTCGGGAGCGCGAAGGACGAACAGTGGGTCGTACTCGAAGGTTTGCAGCCGGGCGAGCAGGTCATTGTTGACGGCTTCCAGAAGCTCCAGGGCAAGGCGCGGGCCAAGCCGGTACCCTGGAGCCCGATCGGAGCGCTAGCAGCGCCCGCCGCACCCGCGTCGGCCGCCTCTGCGGCCAAACAGTCCTAAGGGAAGCGGCATGGCGCAATTCTTTATCGACCGACCCATCTTTGCCTGGGTGATTGCCCTCTTCATCGTGGTGTTCGGCGCCGTGGCCGTCACGCAATTGCCGGTGGCGCAATACCCTTCCGTGGCACCGCCGTCGATCATCGTCTCGGCGGCCTATCCGGGTGCCTCGGCGCAGACGCTGGAAGACAGCGTGCTGAGCGTCATCGAGCGTGAAATGAACGGCTCGCCCGGTCTGATCTACGTCGAGTCGGTAGCGCAGGCCGACGGCACCGGCTCCATCACACTGAGCTTCGAGCCTGGCACCAGCCCCGATCTGGCCCAGGTGGATGTGCAAAACCGCCTGAGCCGCGCCGCACCGCGCCTGCCGCAGGCGGTGACGCAACAAGGCGTGCGGGTCGACAAGGCACGCACCAACTTTTTGCTGTTCACCATCCTGTCTTCCAGTGACCCGACGCTCGATCCGGTGGCGCTGGGCGACTACGCCTCGCGCAACGTGCTGCCTGAAATCCAGCGCATTCCCGGCGTCGGCCAGGCGCAGCTGTTCGGCACCGAGCGTGCCATGCGGGTCTGGATCGATCCGGCCAAGCTGGTCGGCTACCGCCTGTCATCGAATGATGTGATCGCCGCCATCGGTGCGCAAAACGCGCAGGTGGCCTCGGGCACCATCGGCGACTTGCCCAATGTCGCCGGGCAGGCGATCTTCGCCACCGTGGTGGTGAAAGGCCAGCTGACATCGGCCGAGCAGTTCAGCAACGTCGTGGTGCGCGCCAACGCCGACGGCTCCACGGTGCGCCTGAAGGACGTGGCACGGGTCGAACTCGGCGCGCAGTCCTACAGCACACAGTCACGGCTGAACGGCAAGGCCTCCACCGGCATCGGTGTCCAGCTCTCGCCCACCGGCAACGCGGTCGCCACGGCCAAGGCAATCAAACAGCGCCTGCAGGAACTCGCACCCTACTTCCCGCCCGGCGTGACCGCCGTGATTCCCTTCGACAGTTCGCGCTTCGTCGAAATCTCGATCCGCCAGGTGATCGAGACGCTGATCGAAGCGGTGATTCTGGTGTTCCTGGTGATGTACCTGTTCTTGCAGGACTTCCGCTACACCCTGATCCCGACGCTGGTGGTTCCGATTGCGCTGATGGGCACGTTCGCGGTGCTGCAGGCGCTCGGTTTTTCGATCAACGTGCTGACCATGTTCGGCATGGTGCTGGTGATCGGCATCGTGGTCGATGACGCCATCGTCGTCGTGGAAAACGTCGAGCGCATCATGAGCACCGAAGGTCTGTCGCCGCTGGCAGCCACACGCAAGGCCATGAGCCAGATTTCGAGCGCCATCATCGGCGTCACCGTGGTGCTGGTGTCGGTCTTTGTGCCGCTGGCCTTCTTCAAGGGGTCGATTGGCAACATCTACCGCCAGTTCTCGGTGGTGATGCTGAGCTCCATCCTGTTCTCGGCTTTCATGGCGCTGTCGTTCACGCCAGCCCTGTGCGCCACGATTTTGAAACCGGTCGAGGCCGGCCACCACCACGCCAAGACCGGATTCTTTGGCTGGTTCAACCGCGGCTTCTCGGCCACGGCCAAGGGTTATGAAGGCTGGGTCGCGCGCATGCTCAAGAAGACCGGGCGCTACCTGGTGCTCTACGCGGCCATCATCGCTGCGGTGATCGTGCTGCTGGGCCGACTGCCGACCTCCTTCCTGCCCAATGAAGACCAGGGCAACATCCTGGTCAACGTGCAGTTGCCACCGGGCGCCACAGTGAACCGGACCGGTGGCGTGATGAACCGGGTCGAAGAATTCATCCTCAAGCAACCCGAAGTGGAGAGCATGGTCAGCATCCTGGGTTTCAGCTTTGCCGGTAGCGGCCAGAACACCGGCCTGGCCTTCATCACCCTGAAAGACTGGAAAGAGCGCAACGGCGCCGCCCATTCGGCACAGGGCCTGGTCGGTCGATCCTTCGGCGCCTTGGCCAGCATTCGCGATGCCTTCATCTTTCCGGTCAGTCCGCCGCCAATTCCCGAACTCGGCCGCGCCAATGGCTTTGCCCTGCGCTTGCAGGACCGCGGCGGCAACGGCCATGACGCGCTGGTGGCGGCGCGCAACCAGTTGCTCGGCATGGCCGCGCAGAGCAAGTTGCTGACCGCCGTGCGTCCGGACGGCCTGGAGGACGCGGCGCAGCTGCAGCTCAACATCGACCGCGACAAGGCCGCTGCCCTGGGAGTGAGTTTTAGCGCCATCAACAGTTCGCTTTCGACTGCGCTGGGTTCCTCCTATGTCAACGACTTCCCGAACGCCAATCGCGTGCAGCGCGTGGTGGTGCAGGCCGATGCGCCAGCGCGTATGCAACCCGAAGACCTGCTGAGAATCAATGCACTCAACAGCGCCGGCCAGCCGGTGCCGTTGTCGGCCTTTGCCCGCACCGAGTGGATCACCGGTCCGATGCAAACCATTCGCTACAACGGCTACCCGACCATTCGCATCGCCGGCGAGCCGGCACCGGGACAGAGCACGGGGGCCGCAATGGCCGAGATGGAACGGCTGGTCGGTCAGTTGCCGCCGGGCTTTGCCTATGAATGGACGGGCCAGTCGCGCGAGGAGAAACTCTCCGGCTCCACCGCGATCTACCTGTTCGCGTTCTCGCTGCTGGCGGTCTTTCTGTGCTTGGCGGCGCTCTACGAGAGCTGGTCGATTCCGTTCGCTGTGATCCTGGTGGTGCCGCTGGGTGTGTTGGGCGTGACGCTGGCCACCGGCTTGCGCGGACTGGAGAATGACATCTATTTCAAGGTCGGCCTGATCACCATCATTGGTCTCTCAGCCAAGAACGCGGTGCTGATCATCGAATTTGCCAAAGACCTGCACGCGCAGGGCCGCAGTCTGGTCGATGCCGTGCTGGAAGCAGCACACCTGCGCTTCCGGCCTATCCTGATGACCTCCATGGCCTTCATCCTGGGCGTGCTGCCGCTGGTGGTGGCCAACGGCGCCGGCTCGGCCAGCCAGCATGCGATTGGCACCGGCGTGATGGGCGGCATGATTTCTGCGACCACCCTGTCGGTCTTCTTTGTGCCGCTGTTCTTTGTGGTGGTGCGCCGCGTCTTCAAGGGCAGTGAGCGCCAGCGCAAGAAATATGCGCACGAAAACAACGATGACACACCCGCAGCGCCTGTAGTGGTGGAGGCCAAGCCATGAGCGCGCGCAGCACGCTGTGTCTGCTGGCGCTTGCCTTGAGCGGCTGCAGTTCCATGGCACCACCGCTGGAGCGCCCCGCCTTGCCCGTGGCCGCCACGTTTCCGGGGCTGCCGGCAGGAACGCAAGCGGCTGCACCGGGTGCCACACCCGAGTGGCAGACTTTTTTTGGCGACGAACGCCTGCGCCAACTCATCACGCTGGCCTTGCAGAACAACCGCGATCTGAAGCTGGCGCTGCTCAACATCGAGCAGGCACGCGCCCAGCTCGACCTGCGTCGCGCCGACCAGTGGCCGAGTCTGAATGCGGGCCTGAGCGGTTCGCGCCAGCCAACGAGCGCCGGCGGTATCAGCAGCAGCTACTCGGCCGGCGTGCTGGTCACCGCTTACGAACTCGATCTGTTCGGGCGTGTGCGCAGTCTGGCCGATGCAACGCTTGCGCAATACCTGGCCACCGAAGAAGCGCGCAAGGCGGTGCAGATCAGCCTGCTGGCTGCGGTGGCGAACGGCTACTACGCGCTGCTGGGCGACGAAGAACTGCTGCGCGTGACGCGCCAGACGCTGGTCACGCGCGAGGATTCGTACCGGCTCATCAAGCTGCGTTTTGACAATGGCGCCAGTTCGCAGATCGACCTGCGCCAAGCAGAGTCGCTGCTGGAATCGGCCCGCGTCACGCTGGCGCAGGCGACGCGCCAGCGCGCGCTCGACGAAAACGCACTGGCGTTGCTGCTGGGGCAAGCACTGCCCGCAGGAATGCCGGCAGCACTGCCGTTGGACGCCGGTGCGAGCCTGCCAACATTACCGGTAGGATTGCCGTCGGACGTGCTGCTGCGCCGACCTGACGTGCGCCAGGCCGAACAGCAATTGATCGCGGCCAATGCGGCCATCGGCGCGGCGCGCGCCGCCTTCTTTCCACGCATCAGCCTGACCGGCAGCGTAGGCAGCGTCAGCAGCGAGCTCAGCGGCCTGTTTGGCAACGGCATGGCCTGGAGCTTTGCGCCGCAATTGCTGCAGCCGATTTTTGACGCGGGCCGCAACCAGGCCAATCTGCGCACCTCTGAAGTCGGTCGTGACATCGCGCTGGCCCAGTACGAGCGCGCCATCCAGAGTGCCTTCAGGGAAGTGGCCGATGCGCTGGCCGGACGCGCCACTCTGGGTGAGCAGTTGCGTGCGCAGCAGGCCCAACTCAAGGCGGAGCAGGACCGCTACCGCCTGGCCGAGTTGCGCTACCGAGGTGGTGCCGCCAGTTATCTGGACGCGCTCGATGCACAGCGCTCGCTGTTTGCCGCGCAGCAGGCACAACTGCAGGTGCAAACGCAGTATCTGCAAAATGGGGTGACGCTGTACCGCGTGCTCGGTGGCGGCTGGACGGCCGATAGCACAGGGCCTTGAGAAGGCCCTTGCATAGGGAGATCCGAATGGATCGTTTTTAGATGGGTCGTCGCGCGTTCATGTGTCAGCTGGCAGCGTTGGCGACGCTCGCCGGAACTGCAAGCTCTTCTTCGGGTGGGGCGTTGACGGGTTCGATCCCTACCGTGACACCTGCCGGGACCAACGATGGAATGGTCGTGCCGGCGCGCGCGCGCGGGCTGGTCTTTGGCTGCGGCATCAACGGGCCGGGCTTGCTCGACTCGGCACTGCTCGCCGCCCACGTGCAGGAGTCAGGGATGTGCGTACCCATCGGACAGGGTGCCTGGGCGCAAACGCATCCCGGGCCGGCGACATGGGATTTCGCGGTCCTGGACAGGATGTGGCAGTGGGCTCAGTCCGTGGGCCTGCCGATGCGCGGCACACACCTCGTCTGGCATTCCAATATGCCGGCATGGTTCGCCGCCAACGTCACTCCGGCGAATGCCACGCAGTACCTGCGCGACCACATTTTTGCTTTCATGGGGCGCTACAAGGGGCAGTTCCATTCCTGGAATCCGGTGAACGAAGCTGTCCTTCCCGCCGATGGGCGCGCGGATGGACTGCGCCACACGCCGTGGCTGCAACTGCTCGGGCCGCAGTACATCGCGCAGGCGTTTACCTTTGCGGCGCAGGCGGATCCTTCGGCGACGCTTGTCTACAACGAGTTTGGCATTGAGGAAGACTCCGCCGCCGCCGCCCGAAAGCGCCATTTCACATTGCAGCTGCTGCGGAACTTGAAGCAGCAGGGTGTTCCGATCCATGCGCTCGGGATGCAGTCGCACATTGCCTCAAACTCTGTGATCAACCCGACCAGGCTGACGGCCTTCATGAACGACGTGGCTGCCCTCGGACTCAAGATCTTCATTACGGAGCTGGACGTGAAAGACCAGACGCTTGCATCAGACATTGCGCTTCGCGACGCTGCTGTGGCTGAGCAATACCATTCCTTCCTGACGACGGTTCTGGCGCATCCCGCGGTGAACACGGTCATCCTCTGGGGACTGAGTGATCGGCGGACCTGGCTGTCAGGGCAAGCTCCACGCAAGGATGGCCTGCCGGTGCGCGTCCTGCCGCTGGACGATCAGCTCCAGCGCAAGCCGGCGTGGACCGCAGTCATCAATGCGCTCAGCGGGCGTTAGGTAAATAGTCAGGAACGCGCACCCAGTCTTC
This sequence comes from Comamonadaceae bacterium, assembly GCA_037132975.1. Classification (GTDB taxonomy): domain Bacteria; phylum Pseudomonadota; class Gammaproteobacteria; order Burkholderiales; family Burkholderiaceae_C; genus Rhodoferax. The sequence continues at coordinate 13,868 of JBAXOZ010000011.1, read as the reverse complement.
GCTGTTTTTCCAGAGCAGCGCAGCAAGTTCCGGATCACGTGCCACCTTGCTCGGGTTGCGGCTGCGGCAACTGTCGTAGTACAGGCCGGACTCGCCAGCCACACTGGCAGAAGTGGCGCAGTGCAGCGTGGTGGCGGCCCCCTGCTCGGTCGAGAGCATGAACAGCTTGATGAGGGAACGCAGCGGCCTGGGCAGGCTGCGCCAGACGTCCGAGGCCACCACGCCGGGATGCAGCGAATAGGTGCTGACGCCGCTGCCAACCAGGCGGCGCGCCAGTTCAGCACTGAACAGGACGTTGGCGAGTTTGGAAACGCCGTACTCGGCCACCGCAGAAACAGAACGCGTGCGTTCGCGCACGGCCTGCCAGGCTATGCCGGGCGCCCGGTAGTGAGCCCGGCTGGCCACCGTGACAATGCGCGCTGGCGCCGAACGTTTGATGCGCTCCAGCAACAACTGCGTCAGCAGAAAATGCCCGACATGGTTCACGCCAAAGGCCAGCTCGAAACCTTCCTGGGTCAGACCTTTGGCCCCAGCCAGACCGGCGTTGTTGATCAGCAGATGCAGCGGCAAATCGCGCGCCAGGAAGGCCTGCGCACATTGCCGGATCGACTCGAAACTCGCCAGATCCAGCGCCAGCCATTCCACCGTGGCAGAGGGCGCCAGCGCCTTGATCTCGTCGAACAGTTCCTGCGTGCGTTCGCGTGAGCGGCAGGCGACAAATACATGCATGCCCTGCTTGGCCAGCTCGCGCGCCGTGACCCGGCCAATGCCGGTGTTGGCGCCGGTGATCAGCGCAACGCGCTGCCCTGTGGTTTGGTTCTGAACTCTTGTCATGCTTGGATTCTTTCAAACGTCATAAAAAGTCGAACCCGTCATCGCGAGGCCCCAGCAGCCATCGTCATCACGAGCGTAGCGTGGCGATCCATGGCTTCAGGGGTCATGGATTGCTTCACTTCGTTCGCAATGACAAGCGAGGTCAGATTCTCACACGCTCTCCAGCAGACGCAGCACCTGCTGGCCATAGGCCTCCAGCTTCTTGACGCCAAGGCCGCTGATGCCCTGCAGATCTTCCAGCGACTGCGGCGCATTTTGCGCGATGGCGGCCAGCGTGGCATCGTGAAAGATCACGTAGGCCGGCAGATTGTGTTCTTTCGCCACTTCGCCGCGCCATGCCTTTAAAGCCAGGTAGCGGCTCTGAGCCTGCTCGTCCAGCGCCGCTGCCAGCTTTAACGGCACCTTGGTGCTGTCGCGTTTGGCTTTGCGCGGTGACGGCGTCGAGACCGACTCGCGCAGGCGCACCGGCACTTCACCCTTGAGCACAGCGCGCGAGGCGTCGGTCAGCTTCAAGGTGTTGAAGGCTTGCGCGTCCACCGTGACCGCCCCAATGGCAATCAACTGGCGCAGCACGCCGCGCAACTGCACTTCGCTGAACTCCGCACCAAGGCCAAAGGTGCTCAGGCTGTCGTGCCCGCGCTGCAGCACCTTCTCGCTCTTCTTGCCACGCAGAATGTCGGTGATGTGAACCGCGCCGTAGCTGATTCCATCCATCTGCTGCACCCGGTAGATGGTGCTGAGCAGCTTGCGCGCGGCGTCGGTGCCGTCCCAGACAGCCGGTGGCTGCAAACAATTGTCGCAATTCTGGCAAGGCTGGCTGGCTTCGCCAAAGTAAGCGAGCAGGCGCACACGCCGGCAATCGGTGGCTTCGGCCAGACCGAGCAGGGCGTCAAGCTTGCCGCGCAGACCCTGCTTGAATTCTTCTTCGGCCGGGCTCTCGTCGATCATGCGGCGCTGGTTCACCACGTCCTGCAGGCCGTAGCACATCCAGGCGTCAGCCGGCTCGCCATCGCGCCCAGCGCGACCCGTTTCCTGGTAATAACCTTCGATGTTTTTCGGCATGTCCAGATGTGCCACAAAGCGTACGTCGGGCTTGTCGATACCCATGCCGAAGGCGATGGTCGCCACCATCACGATGCCTTCGTCGCGCAGAAACTGGTCCTGATTGGCCTGGCGCACCTTGTTGTCGAGCCCGGCGTGGTACGGCAGGGCGGCAATGCCTTCATCGCACAGCAGATTGGCCACCTCTTCCACTCGCTTGCGCGACTGGCAGTAAACGATGCCGGCCTCGCCCAGGTGCTCGCGCGAGATGAAGCGCAGCAGTTGCTGCGTCGCCTCGCGCTTTTCCACGATCGTGTAACTGATGTTGGGCCGGTCAAAGCTGCTGACAAACTGGCGCGCCTCCTGCAACTGCAGCCGCTCCAGAATGTCGGCACGGGTCAGCGTGTCGGCGGTGGCCGTCAGCGCCATGCGCGGCACGTTGGGGTAGCGCTCGTGTAGCACCGTCAGCGCCCGGTATTCGGGCCGGAAGTCATGGCCCCACTGGCTCACACAGTGCGCCTCGTCGATGGCAAAAAGGGCAAGCAGTCCGCGCTCGTACAGGGAATCGAGTTGCGCCAGAAAGCGCAGCGTCGTCACCCGCTCCGGCGCCGCGTAGAGCAGCGTCATGTCGGCACGCAGCAACCGGCGCTCCACCTGCGAAGCCTCTTCACCCGACAGGGTTGAATTCAGAAAGGCCGCCTCGACACCAGCCTCATGCAGCGCGCCCACCTGATCGTGCATGAGGGCGATCAGCGGCGAGATCACCAGCGTGATGCCAAGGCCGGCGCGCTGGCGTGCGATGGCCGGTATCTGGTAACACAGGGATTTGCCGCCGCCGGTGGGCATCAGCACCAGGGCGTCGCCACCCGCCACCACGTGCTCGATGATGGCTTGCTGTGGCCCACGAAACTCACGGTAACCAAAAACTTCCTGGAGAATGGGCTGGATAGACAAAGTGAGGCCATTGTCCCATTCGGCGGCTTGCGGATTGCCGACTTTCTACAATAAGCCCATGAAAGCTCCCGTCTACACACGCGCCCAAGCCCTGCCCGGGATTCTGCAGAAACGCATCGTCGTGCTCGACGGCGCCATGGGCACCATGATCCAGCGCTTCAAACTCACGGAAGCCCAGTACCGGGGCGAGCGCTTCAAGGACTTTGGCAAAGACGTCAAGGGCAACAACGAGTTGCTTTCGCTGACGCGGCCCGACGTCATCAGCAGCATCCATGAGCGCTATCTGGGCGCTGGCGCCGATCTGATTGAGACCAACACCTTTGGCGCAACCTCCATCGCCCAGGCCGACTACGACATGGCTGATCTGGCCGCCGAGATGAACCTGGCCTCGGCCCGGCTGGCACGCGCCGCCTGCGACAAGTTCTCCACGCCCGAGAAGCCCCGCTTCGTGCTTGGCGCGCTCGGGCCGACGCCCAAGACCGCCAGCATCAGCCCAAACGTGAACGACCCTGGCGAGCGCAACGTGAATTTTGAGCAGTTGCGTGCTGCCTACTACGAGCAGGTCGAAGCCCTGGTGCAGGGCGGTGCGGATGCGCTGCTGGTGGAAACCATTTTCGATACGCTCAACGCGAAGGCGGCCTTGTTCGCGATCGATGAATATTTTGAAGCCTCGGGCGAACGCCTGCCCCTGATCATCAGCGGCACGGTCACCGACGCCTCGGGTCGCATCCTGTCGGGTCAGACCGTCACCGCCTTCTGGTACAGCGTGCGTCACGCACAACCGCTGGCGATTGGCCTGAACTGCGCACTCGGCGCCGCGCTGATGCGGCCCTACATCCAGGAGCTGCACCGTGCTGCACCCGACACCTTCATCAGCTGCTACCCCAACGCTGGTCTGCCCAACCCGATGAGTGACACCGGTTTTGACGAGACACCGGCCGACACCAGCCGCCTGTTGCACGAATTTGCTGCCGAGGGGCTGGTCAACATCGTGGGCGGCTGCTGCGGCACCACGCCCGAGCACATCGCAGCCATCGATCAGAGCGTGCGGGGTGTGCCCACGCGCCACTTGCAGGGTTCTTTCTTCTACCGGGAAGCCGCTTGATTCGGGTTGCCGAGAACTTCAGCCACCGAGGGCCGGCGCTGATCCGAGTTTCTTGATGCGGCCGGAGCCCGCCACCGAACGGGTTACGGTCGCATCGCCGTAGTAGCTCACATCGCCCGACCCGGCAATGCTCACATTCAGGGTCTGGCTGGCCCAGACCACAGCGTCACCCGAGCCGGCAATACTGATCCTGACGTTTTTGCTGGCCAGCGCACTGGCCTTGAGATCGCCCGAACCGGCGATGCTGTAGCGCGCCGAGTCGGCGCGGCCCGCTGCCAGAAAGTCGCCAGCACCTGAGATGGACACGCTCAGCGAGTCGGTCTGCAGTGCTGCAAGGCGGACGTCGCCGGAGCCGGCAATGCGCACCTCGAGCGTCGGCGACTGCAGCTTGGCAGCATTGACATCGCCCGAGCCTGAAATCGAAATCTGCTCTAGCGCACGCACATTGACTGTGAGCTTGAGGACCGTCGGCTTCAGGGACTTGAAGCGTTGTGCCCATCGAATCTTGAGTTGCCCGTTTTCCACGACGGTTTCAATCAGGGGCGCGATGTTGTCATCGGTCTCGATCACAAGGCCTTCTGCCTCGCCTTGAACAATCTCGACGCTGGCAGGTAACTCCAGCGATACGCCCTTGAAAGCGCTCACTTGCCGCTGCGTCCTGCTGACGTGGCCGGAGCCCGACACGCCGGCGCCGAACGGCCAGGACAGGTCCCACGCCATGGCCGATCCGCTGAGCAGACACAAGGTACTGGCAATGACCAGGCTACTGACGCCGAAGACATGACGGCTGAGGTATGACATTGACTTCTCCTGTTGACGAGTCACGCTGACCCGGTGACCGAACTGTAGAAGATGTCGTCGGGCCGCGCCAGCGCCTTGCGACGAACTGCGGCAGCATGCGAAGGACAGCGATTTTCCGGGAACGGGTCGTACCGCTTAAAATCCTGGCCATCCAAGGAGCGTTGCAGCGGGTCGATCAACCCGTCAGGCTTGGATATTCGCAACGACGCTCACCTGCTTTTTTCAGGTTTACAGGTGAGGCGCATGTCCGATACGTTTATTCCCCCGATGAGATTGTCCGGTCTGGAGCCGGTGCGCATTGGCGCGCAAGATCGCCCCCCCAGTGCATCGTTTGTCAACATCGGTGAGCGCACCAACGTGACCGGCTCCAAGGTCTTTGCGCGCATGATTCTGAACGGTGAGTTCGAGCAGGCGCTGGCCGTGGCACGCCAGCAGGTGGAGAACGGCGCACAGATCATCGACATCAACATGGACGAGGCCATGCTCGACAGCCAGGCTGCCATGGTGCGCTTCCTCAACCTGATCGCGTCCGAACCCGATATTTCCCGAGTGCCGGTGATGATCGACTCGTCCAAGTGGAGCGTGATCGAGGCCGGCCTGCGCTGTGTGCAGGGCAAGGCGGTGGTGAACTCGATCAGCATGAAGGAAGGGGTGGACGAGTTCAAGCGCCAGGCCCGCTTGCTGCGCCGTTATGGCGCGGCTGCCGTGGTGATGGCATTTGATGAACAGGGTCAGGCCGACAGTTATGAGCGAAAGATTGGCATCTGCCAGCGCGCCTACCGGATTCTGGTGGACGAGGTCGACTTCCCACCGGAAGACATCATTTTCGACCCCAACATCTTCGCCATCGCCACCGGCATCGAAGAGCACAACAACTACGCGGTGGACTTCATCAACGCGACGCGCTGGATCAAGCAAAACCTGCCCGGCGCCAAGGTGTCGGGTGGCGTCTCCAACGTAAGTTTTTCATTTCGTGGCAACGACCCGGTGCGCGAAGCGATTCACACGGTTTTTCTGTACCACGCGATCGCGGCCGGCATGGACATGGGCATCGTCAACGCCGGCATGGTCGGCGTCTATGACGAACTGGAGCCTGTGCTGCGCGAGCGCGTGGAAGACGTGGTGCTGAACCGCCGCAGTGATGCCGGCGAGCGCCTGGTGGAAATTGCCGAAGGTGCCAAGGGCGCGGCCAGGGACGAGAGCACAAGATTGATATGGCGCGGCACCGCCGAAAACCCGGCGACCGTCGAACAACGCCTGAGCCACGCCATGGTGCATGGCATCACCGACTTCATCACGGTGGACACCGAAGAGGCCTACCAGGCCGTGCTGGCCAAGGGAGGGCGCCCGCTGCACGTGATCGAGGGCCCGCTGATGGCCGGCATGAATGTCGTCGGCGACCTGTTCGGTCAGGGCAAGATGTTCCTGCCGCAGGTGGTCAAGAGTGCGCGGGTCATGAAGCAGGCGGTGGCCCACCTGATTCCCTACATCGAGGAAGAAAAGCGTCTGGACGAGGCCGCCGGGCGCGACGTCAAGACCCAGGGCAAGGTGGTGATCGCCACGGTCAAGGGCGACGTGCACGACATCGGCAAGAACATCGTCACGGTGGTGCTCCAGTGCAACAACTATGACGTGGTCAACATGGGCGTCATGGTGGCCTGCCACGAGATTCTGGCGCGCGCCAAGGCCGAAGGCGCCGACATGATCGGGCTGTCGGGCCTGATCACGCCAAGTCTGGAAGAGATGACTTATGTGGCCAGCGAGATGCAGAAGGACGAGTACTTTCGCACGCGCAGGATTCCGCTGCTGATCGGTGGCGCCACCACTTCCCGCGTGCACACCGCCGTCAAGATTGCACCGCACTACGACGGCCCGGTTGTTTACGTGCCAGACGCCTCGCGCAGCGTCGGCGTGGCGCAAGCGCTGCTGTCCGATCAGGCCGCCAGCTACGTTGCCGAACTCCAGGCCGACTACGTGCGTGTGCGCCAGCAACATGCCAGCAAGAAGCAGACGCCGTTGTGGCCGCTCAGCAAGGCACGCGCCAACAAAGCACCGGTGGACTGGACTGACTTCAAGCCAACGCGGCCCAAGTTTCTGGGGCGCCGCGTGTTCCGCAATTTTGACCTCGGCGAGTTGGCGCGCTACATCGACTGGGGCCCCTTCTTCCAGACCTGGGATCTGGCGGGCGCGTTTCCGGCGATTCTGAAGGACGCCGTGGTGGGCAAGGAGGCCAGCAAGGTGCATGCTGATGGGCAGGCCATGCTGAAGAAACTGATCGAAGGACGCTGGCTGACGGCCAATGCGGTGGTCGGACTCTATCCAGCCAATTCTGTGAATGACGACGATATCGAGTTCTACACCGATGAGTCACGCAGCACGGTGGCAATGACCTGGTACGGCCTGCGCCAGCAAGCCGAGAAGCAGACGGTGGATGGCGTGCTGCGTCCCAGCCGTTGCCTGGCCGACTTTGTTGCGCCCAAAGGCGCGGCCGCCGACTATGCCGGCCTGTTCGCGGTCACCACCGGCATCGGTGTCGACAAGCGCGAAAAGCTGTTTGAAGAAGCACACGACGATTACTCGGCGATTCTGCTCAAGGCGCTGGCGGACCGCCTGGCCGAAGCCTTTGCCGAGTGTCTGCACCACCGTGTGCGCACCGACCTGTGGGGCTACGCGGCGCAGGAGGCGCTGAGCACGGAAGAACTGATTGCCGAAAAGTACCAGGGTATCCGACCGGCACCGGGCTACCCGGCCTGCCCCGACCACAGTGTCAAGAAGGAAGTATTCAGTCTGCTGCAATGCCAGGAGATCGGCATGGGACTGACCGACAGTCTGGCCATGACACCGGCCGCCAGCGTCAGCGGCTTCTACCTCGGTCATCCGCAGAGCTGCTATTTCAACGTCGGCAAGATCGGCGAAGATCAACTCAAGGATCTAGGCAGCCGACGTGGCATGAGCGAAGCAGCGCTGCGGCGCCTGTTGGCACCGGTCTTGTAGTCAGCTTGCCAGCGCATGGCGCTGAGCCAGCATCAGGGCGCCAACACCGACCAAGCTCATCACCAGCAGCAGCCACAGCGCCTGCGTGTAGCCGCCGGCCGGCGTCCACAACAAACCCACCATCAGCGGCGCTCCGGCTCGCGCCAGGGCCAGCGGCAGGCCCAGCACGCCGTTGAGCGTGGCCACATGATCGCGGCTCACATACTGCGCAATGGCCGTACCCTTGACGATCGTCAGCATGCCGTTGCCCAGACCGTAAAGCAGCACAAACAGCACAACCCCGACCTGACCGCCACTTGATGCTGGCACAGCCAGCAGGGCCAGCAAACCCAGTGGCAGCAGGCACGGTATGAGTCGATTCGCCAGATGCAAATCGAAATAGCGCTCGAAAAAGAAAAGGAGCAAGCGTCCCAGCACCTGAATCGCGCCGATGCTGGCCGGGATGGCGATCACCCAGACCTCGCTCATGCCACCCTCGCGCAACAGGCTCACCATGTGCGCTGGCAGCGCGGCGGTCACCGCCATCAGCAGAATGACGAAAACGCCGATCAGCAGAAAGGGAGCGCTGCGAACCAGTTGCCGCAAGCCGGGATCGGCCCGTTCTTCATGGGCCTGGGGTCGTACCCGACGCACGGGTGCGCCGCCTAACGCGAGCGCATGCAAGGGAGCGCACAGCAGCAGGTGAAAGCCGGCCAGCAACACCAGCGCCTGCCGCCAGCCCCAGTTCGCGATCAGCCAGGCCGTGAACGGAATGAACACCGTACTAGCCAAGCCGCCCAAGAAAGTCATGATGATGATGGCGCGGCGGAAGTCATCCGGAAAGCGGCGCGTGACGACGGCAAACACGGGCGAATAAAGAATGGCCGCCATCGCAGCGCCCAGCCCAGCCCAAACCGCATAAAAGCCCGCGATGCCGGTGACTTGGGCATGCAGCAGCAGACAGAGCGCCGCCAGCAGGGAGCCGCAGGTCATCACCAGGCGCTCATGACCGGCATCAATCCAGCGCCCCACGGGGTAGGCCATCAAGCCCTCGACCAGCAAGGCCAGGCTGAATGCCAGGGAGGACTGGGCGCGGCTCAAACCCAGCTCCTGCTCAATCGGTCCCATCACCAGGGAGAAGGTATAAAAGACACTGCCCCAGCTGATCAGCTGTGCCAGCGAGAGCCAGGCCACCAGAGAGCGATCATGCGAAGCCGAGTGTTGCATCGGCGGATTATGCTCAGCTTTTGCCCGTACACTGTGCCCAACTGACGCAAACCCATGAGACGGACCATAGCCAACCTGAGGACCAGCCTGATGGGCTTGCTGAGTGAGCCCACGCCCGAAGTCAGCCCAAAAAATCGCATTGCAGCGATTCGCCAGGCCATGCTGGACCAGCTTGCGGACCTGCCCAGCAGTTCCCAAGTCTCCAAGATGCGTGCCCGACTACCGTATGCACCGGACCTTCAAACCCTTTGGTATTTGCGCGCTGACATGATGACGCTGCTGGCTGCCGCATTGGGTGAATCGGTCGCCACCCAACGCATGACCGCCATTACCACGCTCTTCGACGGTCTGTTACCGGCCGCGCAGAAGTCACGCCCCAATCGCCTGGGTCACTGAGCGCCGGTATTGCATGGCCTCTGCCATGTGCGTCACCTGAACGCTGTGCGCCGCCGCCAGATCGGCAATGGTGCGGGCCACTTTCAGGGCACGGTGTGTGCTGCGCGCCGACCATCCGAGGCGCGTTGCGGCAAGATGGAGAAACCTGGCGGCCGCGTCATCGAGCAGCAAATGCGTATCGATTTCCTTCGCCTGCAGCGCCTGGTTCAACTTGCCCTGACGCGTGATGGCGCGCTCGCGCGCCGCGCCACAGCGCTGGCGAATGGCGGCGCTGGCTTCACCTGGCTGCGCCTGCAGCAGATCGGCTGCAGCGAGCGCCGGCACTTCCACATGCAGGTCGATGCGATCAAGCAAAGGGCCGCTGAGCCTGCTCTGGTAGCGCGCCACCTGGTCCGGTGTGCAGCGGCAGCTCTTTTGCTGCGACCCGAGATAGCCGCAGGGACAGGGATTCATGGCGCCGATCAGTTGAAAACGTGCCGGAAATTCCGAGCGGCGTGCCGCTCTCGAGATGGTGATCGTGCCGGACTCCAGTGGTTCGCGCAGGGCTTCCAGCGCGGCACGGGGAAATTCCGGCATCTCGTCGAGGTACAGCACGCCGTGATGCGCCAGTGAAATCTCGCCGGGGCGTGGCGGCGAGCCGCCGCCCACCAGCGCCACGGCGCTGGCCGTATGGTGCGGGCTGCAAGTCGGGCGCTGTGCCCAGCGATCCAGCGAAAACCGCCCTGCCAGACTGGCCACCGCCGCACTCTCCAGGGCCTCATCGGTGGTCATGGCCGGCAACAGTCCGACAAAGCGTTGCGCCAGCATGGACTTGCCGGCGCCAGGTGGCCCCATCAGCAACAGGCTGTGCCCGCCAGCTGCAGCGATCTCCAGCGCGCGCTTGGCAGCCATTTGACCTTTCACATCACTCATGTCGGGGTACTGGGCGAGCGCGGCTTGCGGCGCTGCGCTGACTCTTGCCCAACCGGGTGCCGGCTCAGGCGGCGCACCATCGGCGGCAGCGGGCAGGAAGTGCCGTACCACATCAAGCAAATGGCAGGCCCGATAGACCTGGGCGTCGGGAACCAGGGCCGCCTCTTCGGCGCTACCCGGGGGCAACACGAGGCGCGTCACCACGCGCTCGGCGTGCAATGCCAAGCTCATGGCCAGGGCACCACGCACCGGTCGCAGTTCGCCTGACAGGGACAGTTCACCAGCAAACTCGTAGCCCGCCAGGCGCGAGGCATCAATCTGCCCGCTGGCCGCCAGAATACCCAAGGCAATCGGCAAATCGAAGCGCCCGGAATCCTTGGGCAGATCGGCCGGCGCGAGATTGACCGTGATGCGCTTGTTATGGGGGAATTCGAGCGCCGAATTCTGAATCGCCGAGCGCACGCGCTCACGCGCTTCCTTGACTTCAACTTCGGCCAGGCCGACCAGCGTAAAACTGGGCAATCCGTTGGCCAGATGGACTTCCACCGTGACAGCGGCCGCCTCCAGCCCAAGCAGGGCCCGGCTTTGCACCAAGGACAGACTCATGTGGTTTCCTCTCCAAAAGGGTGCGATCAGAATCTTTGAACGCCACCCAAGCGCACCACGGCAGTGCGAACTGTTTTTTTATACAGATATCTTAACGCCACAAGACCAGAGTGGTTTACAGAGAGGACGCCACCTTCTGAATATGGTTGGCATGGACTGTGCATAGAGCTGTCATCCCTTAACTCACCGGAGAACTGCATGAAGCTCAATCAAACCACCGTCCTCGTCCTCTCCACTCTGCTGGCAAGCGGCGCTGTGATGGCACAAACCAAGGCACCGGAACCCGACTACACCTTGTCGTACAACGTTGGCGCCACCACGGACTACCGTTTCCGGGCTATCGCACAGACTTCCACCAAGCCGGCGCTGCAAGCAGGCGTTGACTTTGCCCACAAGAGCGGCCTGTACCTGGGTGCCTGGACTTCCAATGTCAGCTGGATCAAGGACTACGCCGGTGCGACCGACGGCTCAATGGAACTTGACCTGTATGGTGGTTACAAGGGCGAAATCGCCAAGGATCTGACCTATGACCTCGGCCTGATCACCTACCAGTACCCCGGCAACACAGCGGCGGTCAACGCCAACACCACCGAGGTCTATGCGGCCCTGACTTATGGTCTGGTGACAGCCAAGTACAGCGTCGCCACCGGTAACTTCATCGCCAATCCGAACAGCTCGGGCAGCGCCTACTTCGAAGTGGCCGCCACTTTCGATCTGGGCAACGGCTTGACCGTGACACCGCACTTGGGTCGCCAGTCGATTCCCAATGTTGCCAAGAATGCAGGCGACTACACCGACTACTCCGTGACGCTGGCCAAAGACTATGGCAATGGCGTGTCAGTCACCGTCGCAGCCATGGGTACGAACGCCGACAAGCCCTTCTACACCGACACCAAGAACAAGTTCCTGGGTGACAGCGCCCTGGTGCTCGGTGTGAAGTACAGCTTCTGATGACGTCTTTGTTGTCACCCCACCAGGAGAACACATGAAACTTGTAACTGCCATCATCAAACCCTTCAAGCTCGACGAGGTCCGCGAAGCCCTCTCAGCTATCGGCGTGCAGGGCATCACCGTCACCGAAGTCAAGGGCTTTGGCCGCCAAAAAGGCCACACCGAACTGTACCGGGGCGCCGAGTACGTCGTCGACTTTTTGCCCAAGGTGAAAGTCGAAGCTGCCGTGGCCGACGAACTGGTTGATCGCGTCATTGAAGCCATTGAAGGCGCAGCCCGCACCGGCAAGATCGGCGACGGCAAGCTGTTCGTCTACAACCTCGAGCAGGTCGTCCGTATCCGCACCGGCGAAACCGGCGCTCAAGCGCTCTAACCCGACCACGAGAACACTGACATGAAAAAATTCCTTCTCTCCCTTACCCTGGGTTTGAGTCTGCTGACCGGTGGCACGGTCGCTCTGGCACAAGCCCCCGCTGCGGCCCCGGCCGCCACCGCGTCGGAAGCTGCCAAGCCCGCCGCAGCGCCGGCTCCAGCTGCATCAGGAACAGCCGCGCCGGCTGCTGCTGGCGCCAGCGCCCCGGCCGCCGCTGCATCGGCTGCCCCGGCACCGGTTCCCAACAAAGGCGACGTGGCCTGGATGATTGTGGCCACCGCCTTCGTCATCATGATGTCCATCCCCGGACTGGCGCTGTTCTACGGCGGCCTGGTGCGCAGCAAGAACATGCTGTCGGTGCTGATGCAGGTGTTCGTCACCTTCTCCATGATCGTCGTTCTCTGGTGCCTGTACGGCTACAGCCTGGCGTTCACCGAGGGCAACCAGTTCATTGGTGGTTTTGACCGGATACTGATGAAGGGTCTGTTCGATCCGATGAAGGGCGAATTTGCGATGGCTGCAACTTTCAGCAAGGGTGTGGTCCTGCCTGAACTGCTGTTCATGGCGTTCCAGGCGACGTTTGCTGCCATCACCTGCTGCCTGATCATCGGCGCCTTTGCCGAACGCATCAAGTTCTCTGCCATGCTGATGTTCATGGCGCTGTGGTTCACTTTCAGCTACACGCCGATTGCCCACATGGTGTGGTTCTGGATGGGTCCTGACGCCTACACCAGCAAGGAAGTGGTCGACGCCATGAACGCCAAGGCCGGCATGCTCTGGCAATGGGGTGCACTGGACTTTGCCGGCGGTACCGTGGTTCACATCAACGCTGCTGTGGCGGGTCTGGTCGGCGCCTTCGTGATCGGCAAGCGCACTGGTTATGCCAAGGAAGCCATGGCCCCGCACAGCCTGACGCTGACGATGGTGGGTGCCTCCCTGCTGTGGGTGGGCTGGTTCGGCTTCAACGCCGGCTCGGCTCTGGAAGCCAACGGCACCGCCGTGCTGGCCTTCATGAACACCTTCTCTGCCACCGCCGCTGCGGTATTGGCCTGGTGTCTGGGTGAAGCGCTGATGCGCGGCAAGGCTTCGATGCTGGGTGCCGCTTCCGGTGCGGTGGCTGGTCTGGTTGCCATCACACCGGCCTGCGGCAACGTTGGCCTGATGGGCGCCATCGTGATCGGCTTCGTTGCTGGCTTTGCCTGCCTCTGGGGCGTCAACGGTCTCAAGAAGATGCTCGGCGCGGATGACTCGCTCGATGTGTTCGGTGTGCACGGTGTGGGCGGTATCGTCGGCGCCCTGCTGACCGGTGTCTTCAACAGCCAGGCCCTCGGTGGTCCCGGTCTGGTGGGTGACTGGGTTACCGCGGCCGTGTCATCGGTGCCGGTGGCAGACCAGGTCTGGATCCAGCTCAAAGCCGTGCTGACCACCATCGTCTGGTCCGGCGTGGTCTCCTTCATTGCCTACAAGGTGGTTGACATGACGATCGGTCTGCGCGTCAGCGAAGAAGACGAGCGCGAAGGTCTGGACATCACCTCACACGGCGAGACCGCTTACAGCAGATAAGCCTCGTCACACGCTAGAAGTTCTCCAAGGATTTATCCCCCCGCGCGCAGGCTCGGGGGGATTTTTTTCGTGGCACCGGGTCTTGACCTGATGCAAGACTGCGGCTAACCTCCTTTCGGCCTGAAACCACTT
>JBAXOZ010000010.1:0-32480 GCA_037132975.1 Comamonadaceae bacterium | reverse complement strand
CCAGCGGTTTACTGGTATTCCGCGCTTGACTACCAGCAACATGCTCGTTCCCCCTCGAAGTTTGCGTCAATACTCCAGCAGTGCCTGGCGCAGTTGCTGCAGCTCGTTGGCCTGCAAGCCCACCGGCCCTGACAGGTAAGCCGCCAGGCCGCCGTGCTCGCGGTCGATGGCATCGAAGGACGCCTGCAGGAACGCTGGGCGGACCTGCCACACCACTGCCATCACATGCGCAGGGCCTGAACCCTCCAGTGAGGGCACGCGACGGTACAACTGGTTCGTCAGCAGGTAGTCCTGCATGATCGTTTCGCGCTCAACACCAAGTGCCGACAGCAAGAGCGCCGCGGCAAAGCCGGTGCGGTCCTTGCCAGCCGTGCAGTGGAATACGACCGGCGTCGGGTGATCCAGCAGATGCCTCAAGAAACGAGCGAAGGTCGGACCATGGTCATGCACAAAGCCACGGTAGGTCTCGCACATCACCTCCACGGTCTCCTCGGTGGTCGGAGTCTGGCCAGCGGTCATCCGGGCACGCAGGCGCTGAACCACGGTCGGCTCAATGGACAGGGCAAGGTTTTCAACCCCAGGGACACGGTATGGCAAGGCAGCGCGTTCAGCGACACCTCGGAAGTCGATGCTGTGGGTCAATGCCAGTGCCTGCAGATGCGCAAGATCGTCCGGCGTCAGCGCCGCCAGGTGGTCCGAGCGGAACACGCGCCCACGGCGAACCCGAGCACCGTCGGCGCCCGAGTAGCCACCGAGATCGCGGAAGTTGGATACACCTTGCAAAGCGGGAGAATCAGACATAGGGGGCTAGCTGCTGCTTCGGACGGGAAACTTCCCTTCGCGTTGCATCCGCATGAACCAGTCTCTGAGCATTCTTTCCTCAAAGCTGAAGCGGGTCAGTCTGTGCTGAACACCACGCTCGAAAAACGCCATGTCCTTGATGTCCTCATGACCTGACACGAGCATCTGCCCGGCATCATCTGTCAGCTTGTAATCAAAAGACATTCTTGGCCAGTACAAGGCCTTGATGACGCGGATGTCTTGCCACAGCCCCCAGTGCATCCCGTTGACTTCGCCAGCCAGATCGACATCGGTCACGGTGACATCAAAGACATAGCCGTCGGGTAACTTGCTGGCCAGATCAGCGAAGAGCAGTTCAAAATCACGGAACAGCCCTTGGCGAAACGAATCGCGCAACTCATTGCCTTCCCGGATGTCCGTGTAATTGTCCGGCTCCTGCCAGCTGACTTTGGCCTGGCCGGCGCAGGCAGTACCGACAGCAGCCAAGACCGTGAGGATGCTCCATACAAAGTGCTTCATTTTCATAGTGGTCATCATAGGTGGCGAGCATGGCCGTGTCCAGAAGCCATCCTGGCCGCAGTTCGGTATCACCCAGCTGTCGTGATTGGCGCAGCACCCTGGCCCACGAGCTAAGCGGACCGCTTGCGATTCGATAAATTGACACCCGCCGTTCACTCGGTGTATTCTGAGCAATCAGGCAAGACTTATGCTCGGAAGCCTTGAGTGCGTTGAGTGTGAAATGATGACACTTCTGAGCGAACTGTGGAGTTTGTTCCATGACAACTGAAGGCTCGCGGGGCCTCGTTGCTGCACCCAATCTGGCCGTGTCCCTGGCGGGCGCGCTGGCCCTGCTGACGGGCGCCATGGTCCTGCTGGGCTGGGCGCTCGATATCACTATGCTCAAGAGCATCCTGCCGGGTTGGGTTTCGGTGAAGCCGAACACCGCCCTGTGCTTCATCCTGACAGGCCTCTCGCTACTGCCCTCGCCTGTCACGCAATCCCCCGGCCTGACAAGCCTGCTCTCGAACCTGGCCCGGTTTTGCGGCCTGCTGGCCGGCTTGATCGGTGTGCTGACGCTGATGGAGTACGGCTTCACCTGGGACCTTGGCATCGACCAGCGGCTGTTCCCCGAGCCTGCCGGCACGGTGGGCACATCGGTTCCGGGCCGCATGGCGGCGGACACGGCGCTGTGCTTCGTGATGCTGGCGGCAACCCGGACCATTCTGCGCGATCTGCGCAAGACCAAGAAGACTTTGCTCACCGCGCTGATTCTGTGCGCGCTGGTGCAAATCATCGCGCTGTCGGATATCCTGACCTACTTCACGCCAGCGCTTGGAACGCTCGGCTGGTGGGGCACAACCACCATGGCGGTTCCGACGGCGGCCGTCTTTGGAGTTCTGGGCGCGCTGATGTTATGGGAGACATGGCGGCAAGACATCTCGATGTGGTCGCTCAGCGCAGTTGTCACGTCAGGGTTTGCCCTCGGAATCTGCCTGCTGCTGGTTGTCGGCCTTAGCGCAAGCCGGATCCAGGTTCGACTGCAGCTTGCCAACGAGCAGGTGGTTTACAGCGAGACGGTGTTGCGCCAGCTTGCCAGGATCGAGGCAGAAGTTGCCGGTGCCCAGAACCACACGCGCGGCTACGTGATCACCGGCTCCGAACCGATGCTGCAGTCCCATGCTTCTGCCGAGGCCAGCGCCAACAGCGCGTTGGCTGCGCTGCGCCAAAACATCCAGGACAGCGCGCCGCAGCTGGCGCGCTTCGCCCAGGTCGAGGCCAGGGCCGTTGAGGCGCTGCAGTGGTTTCACCAGGTCATTGAATCGCGCCGAGGCGGGCTCGGTGTCCATCCCGATCAAGTCCGTCACGGGGAGGACCTGATGCAGGCTTTCCGCGCGGCCATTGACGAGGCCGAGCGCGCGCAGGACACGCGCCTGCGGCAAACCAAACTGCAAGCGCAAGACGCGGCCAGGTTCGCCTACGCGACCATTTCTGGCGGCATGGTTCTGAGTCTGGTCTTTCTTACGGCAGCGCTGCTGTGGTTGAACCACGCCGAGGCCGAACGCATACGAACGCAGGCTGAGTTGGAAATCACGCAAAGAGCCAAGGCAGCCGGGCTGTACGCAAGAAGCCTGCTCGAAGCCAGCCTTGACCCGCTGCTGACGATCAGCGCCGAGGGCAAGATCACCGACGTCAACATTGCCACCGAACAGGCCACCGGCTTGGCGCGTGCTGATCTGATTGGCACCGATTTCGCCAGCTACTTCACCGACCCGGATCAAGCCCGCGAAGGCTACCAGCGGGTCTTTGCCAAGAGCTTGATGACCGACTACCCGCTGGCCATCCGTCATACCTCGGGCCGGATCACCGACGTGCTCTACAACGCCGCCGTCTACCGCGATGAGGCGGGCAAGGTGCTGGGTGTTTTCGCCGCGGCGCGCGACGTGACCGAGCAGAAGAAGGCCGAAGAGTCGCTGCGGTTGACCGAGCAACGGCTCAATCTGGGGCTGGAGTTCGCCGAGATGGGCGTCTGGGATCTGGATCTGATACACGATACGGCCTGGCGCTCGCTGCAGCACGACCGGATTTTCGGCTACGAGTCAGCGCCTGCCCAGTGGGGCCGGGAGATCGCCGCACGCCACCTCGTGCCGGAAGATCGCGAGGGCTTTGCCCATGCTTTCGAGGAAGCCTTTCGCAGCGGACGGTTCTTTGTCGAATGTCGGGTGATCCGTCCGGACCAGAGCATCCACTGGATTCAGGCGCAGGGCCAGGTCATTGGCTATGAAGCCGGGCGACCGGCGCGCATGCTGGGCACAGTGTCCGACATCACCAAGCAGCGCCAGGCCAGTGCGGCGCTGCAGACCTTGTCCGACGCGCTGGCGCGCTCCAACACGGAACTCGAGCAGTTCGCCTATGTTGCCTCGCACGACCTGCAGGAGCCCTTGCGCATGGTCGTCGGCTACGTGCAATTGCTGGAGAAGCGTCTGGCCGACAAGCTCGATGCCGATACCCGGGAATTCATGGCTTTCGCGGTCGACGGTGCCATGCGCATGCAGAGCATGATCGACGACATCCTGGCCTATTCGCGCGTCACCACCAAGGCGCAACCGCTGGCACGGGTGGACAGTGCGGCGGCCCTGCAGCAGGCGCTGGATCGGCTGGCCAGCCCTATCAAGGAGCGCGGTGCCGAGGTCGACGTCCAGCCCTTGCCAACCGTCATGGCGGACCGCTTGCAGCTGGTCCAGCTGTTTCAGAATCTGATCAGCAATTCGATCAAGTTCTGCAAGGATCGTGCACCGCACGTGCGCGTGCAGGCCGCGCATGAGGCAGGGCGCTGGCGTTTCTCGGTCACCGACAACGGCATCGGCATCGCGCCCGAATACCGCGCCCAGTTATTCGTCATTTTCAAACGCCTGCACACGCAGCGTGAATACCCCGGCTCCGGCATCGGCTTGGCGATCTGCAAACGCATCATCGAGCGCCATGGCGGCGAGATCGGGATCGACTCCGCTGTTGGTGGCGGCACGGTTTTCTGGTTCACTCTTCCTGAGGCGCATGACCTATGAGTACAACGGACACAGAGTCCCGGCAGATCGAAATTCTGCTGGTCGAGGACAACCCGGGCGATGCCCGCCTGACGCAGGAGGCGATGCGCGCGGCCAAGATGACCAACGTCTTGCACGTCGTCGAGGACGGCGAGCAGGCCATGGAATTCCTGCGACGTCGCAGTCGTTTCAAGGATGCGCCGCGGCCGGACCTGATTCTGCTGGATCTGAACCTGCCGAAGAAGGACGGGCGCTCGGTCCTCGCCGAGGTCAAGACCGACCCCGACTTGAGGCGCATCCCGGTGGTGGTTCTGACCACCTCGCGCTCCGAGGAGGATGTGCTGCAGGCCTATGACATGCACGCCAACGCCTATGTCACCAAGCCGGTGAATCTGGAGAAATTCATGAGAATCGTGGCCTTGATTGACGAGTTCTGGCTCAAGGTCGTGACCTTGCCTGGGAGGTGAGGCCATGAGCGCAACACCGATCCGTCTGCTGCTGCTTGAGGATAATCCGGGCGACGCGCGCCTGGTGCAGGAGGCGCTCGCCGAGTACGCGCCGGGCGAGTTCGTCGTCACCTGGGTCGAGCGCCTGGCCGACGCGCTGGCGCGCACGGCCACGGAGCCCTTTGACGCCATGCTGTGCGATCTGAGCGTGCCTGACAGTTCGGGCATGGCGACGCCGAAGGCCATCGCCCAGCGTTTTCCGACGCTGCCGCTGGTCGTGCTGACCGGCTCGCATGTCCTGAGCATGGGCCGTGACGCGATCCATCTTGGTTTGCAGGATTACCTGGTCAAGGGGAAATCAGACCCGGAGACGGTCGTCCGAACGCTGCGCTACGCGATGGAGCGCAAAGGACTCGAGAACGCGCTGATCGCTGCAAACTCGGCGCTGGAACAGCGTGTTGCCGAACGCAGCGCCGAGCTCGAAGTGAGCAATCGTGTCCTGCGCAGCAGCCTTGAGCGCTATCAGGCAGTGACCCAGACTGCGACCGACGCCATCGTCAGCGCGGATGACCAGGGCCTGATCGAAGACTGGAACGCGGGCGCCACACGCCTGTTCGGATATGAGCAAGCCGAGGTGGTCGGGCAGCCCCTGACGATGCTGATACCGCAAAGATTGCGCGCCGGGCATCTCGGTGGAATGAAGCGGGTGCAGTCTGGCGGCGAGCGCCATGCCCTTGGCAGAACGGTTGAACTGGCGGGGCAGAGAAAGGACGCCAGTGAATTTCCGCTTGAGCTTTCGCTGTCCGAATGGACGGTGGCCGGTCGCTCGCATTTCACTGGCATCATTCGCGATATCAGCAAGCGCAAACTGGCCGAAGCGGCGCTGTTGGACGAGAGCATGCGCAACCAGGCCTTTTTGCGCAATGCCAGTGACGGCGTGTATATCCTCGACGCCGAGGGCAAAGTGCGCGAGCTCAGTGATTCCTTTTGCACGATGCTGGGGTACACGCGGGGAGAGCTTATGGGTGCCCATGTGTCGCTCTGGAATGCACAGTGGAACCCACTGGAGTTGCAGTCAGTTCTTGGAAAACTGGCTGCAAAGGCCGATCGCTCGGAGTTCGAAACCCGGCATCGGCGCAAGGACGGAACCATTCTCGATGTTGAAGTCAGCGGCCAGCGACTGGAGCTCAGCGGCCAAACGCTGCTCTACCTCTCGGCGCGCGACGTCACCGAAAAGAGGCGCGCCGATCGTCAGATTCTGGACCAGATTGAACAACTCAAGGCCGCGGTCATGAGCACCGTTGAGGTGGCCACTGTCTTGAACGAGATGCGCGACCCCTACACCGCCGGCCACGAGCGGCGCGTAGCGGCGATTGCCGCTGCCATCGGGGCCCATCTCGGCTTTGACGAGGATCGTCAGG
Organism: Comamonadaceae bacterium; assembly: GCA_037132975.1. Classification (GTDB taxonomy): domain Bacteria; phylum Pseudomonadota; class Gammaproteobacteria; order Burkholderiales; family Burkholderiaceae_C; genus Rhodoferax. The sequence continues at coordinate 26,270 of JBAXOZ010000010.1, read as the reverse complement.
AGGGCTTGCGCGTTGCCGGCCACCTGCACGACGTCGGCAAGGTCATTGTTCCGTCAGAAATCCTCTCCAAGCCCGGCAAGCTTGGCGCGCTCGAATATCAGATGATTCAGGGACATGCCCAGGCAGGCTTCGATGTGCTGAAGAACGTGAAGTTTCCCTGGCCGGTGGCTGAGGTCGCTCGGCAGCACCACGAGCGCATGGACGGCGGCGGCTATCCCCAGGGCCTCAAAGGCGAGGCGATCCTGCTTGAGGCGCGCATCATGGCGGTGGCCGACGTGGTCGAGGCGATGTCTTCGCACCGGCCCTATCGCTCGGGCTTGGGCATCGAAGAAGCGCTGGCGGAAGTCGAGGGCGGCGGCGGAACAAAGTATGACCGCACCGTCGTTGAAGCCTGCCTGACGCTGTTCCGGAAAGAGGGATATTCGATTCCCGCCTAGGGACGCATCCTGTGGTCTGCACTTTAGTGAATACCCGTTGGCGGCACGGTTGCCGAGCGCCACGAACCGGGACCAAAGTATTTCTCCAGGGCATGCGATTAATCAAGTTCTGCGCATCTGGAAGGCGTCATCATTTCCGCCGATGTCAATGGGCGGAGTGGTCAAATGAACAGAAGAGATGTCCTTTCGGTTTCAGCGGTCCCGTTTCTCGCAGGCTGCGTCGGCGCAGGCAGCGATGCCATTGCGCAACCGATGGTGTTGACGCAAGAAGTGAAGGCACAACTCGAGTCCGCCGCCGACAGCGTGTATTCCAGGATCAGGCCCCCGGGGATGATCGCCCTGATCTCGGTCGAAGGTGAAAGCGACTACTTCATCAAACGCGGCGTCAGCAACCGGGAAACCGGCCTGCCGATGAATGAAGACTACTACTTCAGGATCGCCAGCAACACCAAGACCTTCACGGGCGCTGCCGTGCTGATCCTGGCCGACGAGGGCAAGATCAACCTGGATACGCCGATCGCGACCTACTTGCCGGAATACAACATCCCCAACGCAGAGCGCATCACGGTTCGGATGCTGGGCAACATGACGAGTGGTCTGTTCGACTATTTGGGGGATACGGCGTTCATGGATCAATTGACGGCGAGTGGCAATTCATTGGCCTATACGCCGCAGCAAATCCTGGCAGCAGCTTTGCGGCATCCACCCAATTTCCAACCGGGCACGCAGTATGAGTATTGCAACACCAATATCGTGGTGCTCGGGCTGCTGATGGAAAAGGTGACCGGAAAGTCAGCCCGGCAAGTGATCGACGAGAGAGTGATCCAGCCCATGGGCTTGACGCACACCTACTGGCCGGCTACAGGGACACTGGCGACGCCCTTTACACACGGATACAGCGGCAGTGGCGAACTGCTCGATGCCAGCAACTGGAACCCGTCCGTGAGTTACACGGCGGGCATCTTGGTCTCCACTTTTGCCGACATGAAGATTTGGGCCAGGGCTGTCGCAGACGGCAGGCTGCTCTCCGAGAAAGCAAGGGCAGAGCGCTTCAAGTGGATTGGCGACCACTACGGTTTTTGCGTCATGAAGGTCGGCTACTGGATTGGACACCCGGGGACCATCTACGGGTACAACTCGCATGTCTTTTTCCATACCGAAAAGAAGATTGCCCTTGTCATCCTGGTCAACAAGGCGATTCCCGAGATGCCTGTCGAGGACTTCTCTACGGCCTTTCGGAGCGTTCTCGACAAGTAGTCTGAAGCAGCCTGCGGCAGCTGGCGGCTGCTTTGGACGGGAAACTTCCCTTCGCGTTGCATCCGCATGAACCAGTCTCTGAGCATTCTTTCCTCAAAGCTGAAGCGGGTCAGTCTGTGCTGAACACCACGCTCGAAAAACGCCATGTCCTTGATGTCCTCATGACCTGACACGAGCATCTGCCCGGCATCATCTGTCAGCTTGTAATCAAAAGACATTCTTGGCCAGTACAAGGCCTTGATGACGCGGATGTCTTGCCACAGCCCCCAGTGCATCCCGTTGACTTCGCCAGCCAGATCGACATCGGTCACGGTGACATCAAAGACATAGCCGTCGGGTAACTTGCTGGCCAGATCAGCGAAGAGCAGTTCAAAATCACGGAACAGCCCTTGGCGAAACGAATCGCGCAACTCATTGCCTTCCCGGATGTCCGTGTAATTGTCCGGCTCCTGCCAGCTGACTTTGGCCTGGCCGGCGCAGGCAGTACCGACAGCAGCCAAGACCGTGAGGATGCTCCATACAAAGTGCTTCATTTTCATAGTGGTCATCATAGGTGGCGAGCATGGCCGTGTCCAGAAGCCATCCTGGCCGCAGTTCGGTATCACCCAGCTGTCGTGATTGGCGCAGCACCCTGGCCCACGAGCTAAGCGGACCGCTTGCGATTCGATAAATTGACACCCGCCGTTCACTCGGTGTATTCTGAGCAATCAGGCAAGACTTATGCTCGGAAGCCTTGAGTGCGTTGAGTGTGAAATGATGACACTTCTGAGCGAACTGTGGAGTTTGTTCCATGACAACTGAAGGCTCGCGGGGCCTCGTTGCTGCACCCAATCTGGCCGTGTCCCTGGCGGGCGCGCTGGCCCTGCTGACGGGCGCCATGGTCCTGCTGGGCTGGGCGCTCGATATCACTATGCTCAAGAGCATCCTGCCGGGTTGGGTTTCGGTGAAGCCGAACACCGCCCTGTGCTTCATCCTGACAGGCCTCTCGCTACTGCCCTCGCCTGTCACGCAATCCCCCGGCCTGACAAGCCTGCTCTCGAACCTGGCCCGGTTTTGCGGCCTGCTGGCCGGCTTGATCGGTGTGCTGACGCTGATGGAGTACGGCTTCACCTGGGACCTTGGCATCGACCAGCGGCTGTTCCCCGAGCCTGCCGGCACGGTGGGCACATCGGTTCCGGGCCGCATGGCGGCGGACACGGCGCTGTGCTTCGTGATGCTGGCGGCAACCCGGACCATTCTGCGCGATCTGCGCAAGACCAAGAAGACTTTGCTCACCGCGCTGATTCTGTGCGCGCTGGTGCAAATCATCGCGCTGTCGGATATCCTGACCTACTTCACGCCAGCGCTTGGAACGCTCGGCTGGTGGGGCACAACCACCATGGCGGTTCCGACGGCGGCCGTCTTTGGAGTTCTGGGCGCGCTGATGTTATGGGAGACATGGCGGCAAGACATCTCGATGTGGTCGCTCAGCGCAGTTGTCACGTCAGGGTTTGCCCTCGGAATCTGCCTGCTGCTGGTTGTCGGCCTTAGCGCAAGCCGGATCCAGGTTCGACTGCAGCTTGCCAACGAGCAGGTGGTTTACAGCGAGACGGTGTTGCGCCAGCTTGCCAGGATCGAGGCAGAAGTTGCCGGTGCCCAGAACCACACGCGCGGCTACGTGATCACCGGCTCCGAACCGATGCTGCAGTCCCATGCTTCTGCCGAGGCCAGCGCCAACAGCGCGTTGGCTGCGCTGCGCCAAAACATCCAGGACAGCGCGCCGCAGCTGGCGCGCTTCGCCCAGGTCGAGGCCAGGGCCGTTGAGGCGCTGCAGTGGTTTCACCAGGTCATTGAATCGCGCCGAGGCGGGCTCGGTGTCCATCCCGATCAAGTCCGTCACGGGGAGGACCTGATGCAGGCTTTCCGCGCGGCCATTGACGAGGCCGAGCGCGCGCAGGACACGCGCCTGCGGCAAACCAAACTGCAAGCGCAAGACGCGGCCAGGTTCGCCTACGCGACCATTTCTGGCGGCATGGTTCTGAGTCTGGTCTTTCTTACGGCAGCGCTGCTGTGGTTGAACCACGCCGAGGCCGAACGCATACGAACGCAGGCTGAGTTGGAAATCACGCAAAGAGCCAAGGCAGCCGGGCTGTACGCAAGAAGCCTGCTCGAAGCCAGCCTTGACCCGCTGCTGACGATCAGCGCCGAGGGCAAGATCACCGACGTCAACATTGCCACCGAACAGGCCACCGGCTTGGCGCGTGCTGATCTGATTGGCACCGATTTCGCCAGCTACTTCACCGACCCGGATCAAGCCCGCGAAGGCTACCAGCGGGTCTTTGCCAAGAGCTTGATGACCGACTACCCGCTGGCCATCCGTCATACCTCGGGCCGGATCACCGACGTGCTCTACAACGCCGCCGTCTACCGCGATGAGGCGGGCAAGGTGCTGGGTGTTTTCGCCGCGGCGCGCGACGTGACCGAGCAGAAGAAGGCCGAAGAGTCGCTGCGGTTGACCGAGCAACGGCTCAATCTGGGGCTGGAGTTCGCCGAGATGGGCGTCTGGGATCTGGATCTGATACACGATACGGCCTGGCGCTCGCTGCAGCACGACCGGATTTTCGGCTACGAGTCAGCGCCTGCCCAGTGGGGCCGGGAGATCGCCGCACGCCACCTCGTGCCGGAAGATCGCGAGGGCTTTGCCCATGCTTTCGAGGAAGCCTTTCGCAGCGGACGGTTCTTTGTCGAATGTCGGGTGATCCGTCCGGACCAGAGCATCCACTGGATTCAGGCGCAGGGCCAGGTCATTGGCTATGAAGCCGGGCGACCGGCGCGCATGCTGGGCACAGTGTCCGACATCACCAAGCAGCGCCAGGCCAGTGCGGCGCTGCAGACCTTGTCCGACGCGCTGGCGCGCTCCAACACGGAACTCGAGCAGTTCGCCTATGTTGCCTCGCACGACCTGCAGGAGCCCTTGCGCATGGTCGTCGGCTACGTGCAATTGCTGGAGAAGCGTCTGGCCGACAAGCTCGATGCCGATACCCGGGAATTCATGGCTTTCGCGGTCGACGGTGCCATGCGCATGCAGAGCATGATCGACGACATCCTGGCCTATTCGCGCGTCACCACCAAGGCGCAACCGCTGGCACGGGTGGACAGTGCGGCGGCCCTGCAGCAGGCGCTGGATCGGCTGGCCAGCCCTATCAAGGAGCGCGGTGCCGAGGTCGACGTCCAGCCCTTGCCAACCGTCATGGCGGACCGCTTGCAGCTGGTCCAGCTGTTTCAGAATCTGATCAGCAATTCGATCAAGTTCTGCAAGGATCGTGCACCGCACGTGCGCGTGCAGGCCGCGCATGAGGCAGGGCGCTGGCGTTTCTCGGTCACCGACAACGGCATCGGCATCGCGCCCGAATACCGCGCCCAGTTATTCGTCATTTTCAAACGCCTGCACACGCAGCGTGAATACCCCGGCTCCGGCATCGGCTTGGCGATCTGCAAACGCATCATCGAGCGCCATGGCGGCGAGATCGGGATCGACTCCGCTGTTGGTGGCGGCACGGTTTTCTGGTTCACTCTTCCTGAGGCGCATGACCTATGAGTACAACGGACACAGAGTCCCGGCAGATCGAAATTCTGCTGGTCGAGGACAACCCGGGCGATGCCCGCCTGACGCAGGAGGCGATGCGCGCGGCCAAGATGACCAACGTCTTGCACGTCGTCGAGGACGGCGAGCAGGCCATGGAATTCCTGCGACGTCGCAGTCGTTTCAAGGATGCGCCGCGGCCGGACCTGATTCTGCTGGATCTGAACCTGCCGAAGAAGGACGGGCGCTCGGTCCTCGCCGAGGTCAAGACCGACCCCGACTTGAGGCGCATCCCGGTGGTGGTTCTGACCACCTCGCGCTCCGAGGAGGATGTGCTGCAGGCCTATGACATGCACGCCAACGCCTATGTCACCAAGCCGGTGAATCTGGAGAAATTCATGAGAATCGTGGCCTTGATTGACGAGTTCTGGCTCAAGGTCGTGACCTTGCCTGGGAGGTGAGGCCATGAGCGCAACACCGATCCGTCTGCTGCTGCTTGAGGATAATCCGGGCGACGCGCGCCTGGTGCAGGAGGCGCTCGCCGAGTACGCGCCGGGCGAGTTCGTCGTCACCTGGGTCGAGCGCCTGGCCGACGCGCTGGCGCGCACGGCCACGGAGCCCTTTGACGCCATGCTGTGCGATCTGAGCGTGCCTGACAGTTCGGGCATGGCGACGCCGAAGGCCATCGCCCAGCGTTTTCCGACGCTGCCGCTGGTCGTGCTGACCGGCTCGCATGTCCTGAGCATGGGCCGTGACGCGATCCATCTTGGTTTGCAGGATTACCTGGTCAAGGGGAAATCAGACCCGGAGACGGTCGTCCGAACGCTGCGCTACGCGATGGAGCGCAAAGGACTCGAGAACGCGCTGATCGCTGCAAACTCGGCGCTGGAACAGCGTGTTGCCGAACGCAGCGCCGAGCTCGAAGTGAGCAATCGTGTCCTGCGCAGCAGCCTTGAGCGCTATCAGGCAGTGACCCAGACTGCGACCGACGCCATCGTCAGCGCGGATGACCAGGGCCTGATCGAAGACTGGAACGCGGGCGCCACACGCCTGTTCGGATATGAGCAAGCCGAGGTGGTCGGGCAGCCCCTGACGATGCTGATACCGCAAAGATTGCGCGCCGGGCATCTCGGTGGAATGAAGCGGGTGCAGTCTGGCGGCGAGCGCCATGCCCTTGGCAGAACGGTTGAACTGGCGGGGCAGAGAAAGGACGCCAGTGAATTTCCGCTTGAGCTTTCGCTGTCCGAATGGACGGTGGCCGGTCGCTCGCATTTCACTGGCATCATTCGCGATATCAGCAAGCGCAAACTGGCCGAAGCGGCGCTGTTGGACGAGAGCATGCGCAACCAGGCCTTTTTGCGCAATGCCAGTGACGGCGTGTATATCCTCGACGCCGAGGGCAAAGTGCGCGAGCTCAGTGATTCCTTTTGCACGATGCTGGGGTACACGCGGGGAGAGCTTATGGGTGCCCATGTGTCGCTCTGGAATGCACAGTGGAACCCACTGGAGTTGCAGTCAGTTCTTGGAAAACTGGCTGCAAAGGCCGATCGCTCGGAGTTCGAAACCCGGCATCGGCGCAAGGACGGAACCATTCTCGATGTTGAAGTCAGCGGCCAGCGACTGGAGCTCAGCGGCCAAACGCTGCTCTACCTCTCGGCGCGCGACGTCACCGAAAAGAGGCGCGCCGATCGTCAGATTCTGGACCAGATTGAACAACTCAAGGCCGCGGTCATGAGCACCGTTGAGGTGGCCACTGTCTTGAACGAGATGCGCGACCCCTACACCGCCGGCCACGAGCGGCGCGTAGCGGCGATTGCCGCTGCCATCGGGGCCCATCTCGGCTTTGACGAGGATCGTCAGGAGGGCTTGCGCGTTGCCGGCCACCTGCACGACGTCGGCAAGGTCATTGTTCCGTCAGAAATCCTCTCCAAGCCCGGCAAGCTTGGCGCGCTCGAATATCAGATGATTCAGGGACATGCCCAGGCAGGCTTCGATGTGCTGAAGAACGTGAAGTTTCCCTGGCCGGTGGCTGAGGTCGCTCGGCAGCACCACGAGCGCATGGACGGCGGCGGCTATCCCCAGGGCCTCAAAGGCGAGGCGATCCTGCTTGAGGCGCGCATCATGGCGGTGGCCGACGTGGTCGAGGCGATGTCTTCGCACCGGCCCTATCGCTCGGGCTTGGGCATCGAAGAAGCGCTGGCGGAAGTCGAGGGCGGCGGCGGAACAAAGTATGACCGCACCGTCGTTGAAGCCTGCCTGACGCTGTTCCGGAAAGAGGGATATTCGATTCCCGCCTAGGGACGCATCCTGTGGTCTGCACTTTAGTGAATACCCGTTGGCGGCACGGTTGCCGAGCGCCACGAACCGGGACCAAAGTATTTCTCCAGGGCATGCGATTAATCAAGTTCTGCGCATCTGGAAGGCGTCATCATTTCCGCCGATGTCAATGGGCGGAGTGGTCAAATGAACAGAAGAGATGTCCTTTCGGTTTCAGCGGTCCCGTTTCTCGCAGGCTGCGTCGGCGCAGGCAGCGATGCCATTGCGCAACCGATGGTGTTGACGCAAGAAGTGAAGGCACAACTCGAGTCCGCCGCCGACAGCGTGTATTCCAGGATCAGGCCCCCGGGGATGATCGCCCTGATCTCGGTCGAAGGTGAAAGCGACTACTTCATCAAACGCGGCGTCAGCAACCGGGAAACCGGCCTGCCGATGAATGAAGACTACTACTTCAGGATCGCCAGCAACACCAAGACCTTCACGGGCGCTGCCGTGCTGATCCTGGCCGACGAGGGCAAGATCAACCTGGATACGCCGATCGCGACCTACTTGCCGGAATACAACATCCCCAACGCAGAGCGCATCACGGTTCGGATGCTGGGCAACATGACGAGTGGTCTGTTCGACTATTTGGGGGATACGGCGTTCATGGATCAATTGACGGCGAGTGGCAATTCATTGGCCTATACGCCGCAGCAAATCCTGGCAGCAGCTTTGCGGCATCCACCCAATTTCCAACCGGGCACGCAGTATGAGTATTGCAACACCAATATCGTGGTGCTCGGGCTGCTGATGGAAAAGGTGACCGGAAAGTCAGCCCGGCAAGTGATCGACGAGAGAGTGATCCAGCCCATGGGCTTGACGCACACCTACTGGCCGGCTACAGGGACACTGGCGACGCCCTTTACACACGGATACAGCGGCAGTGGCGAACTGCTCGATGCCAGCAACTGGAACCCGTCCGTGAGTTACACGGCGGGCATCTTGGTCTCCACTTTTGCCGACATGAAGATTTGGGCCAGGGCTGTCGCAGACGGCAGGCTGCTCTCCGAGAAAGCAAGGGCAGAGCGCTTCAAGTGGATTGGCGACCACTACGGTTTTTGCGTCATGAAGGTCGGCTACTGGATTGGACACCCGGGGACCATCTACGGGTACAACTCGCATGTCTTTTTCCATACCGAAAAGAAGATTGCCCTTGTCATCCTGGTCAACAAGGCGATTCCCGAGATGCCTGTCGAGGACTTCTCTACGGCCTTTCGGAGCGTTCTCGACAAGTAGTCTGAAGCAGCCTGCGGCAGCTGGCGCCGCGTCGTGCCACGTCAGCTAAACCTTGACTGGTTGATGCAATTGAAGAAACTCAAAGCTGTCGCGCCAGCAGCGAACAGCCTGCTCGCGCCAGAACATGACATGAAAGGCGTGGGTTTCACCTGGGTAGTAGTGCGCGGTGCAGGCTGAGTGCAGCCGCTTCAACGCGGCTTCAAGCCGCTCAGAGTCCGCTGCCACCGGGTCATCAAGGCCGGCGGCGATGAAGATGGGCGGCAGCCCCGGCGTGGTCGTCATTGCCTCCACCACACACAGCGGGTCAGCCAGCGCTCGCTCGGCATCAGGATGGTTGGCAAATTTACCCAGGTAAGAATGTGCGGCGTCGGTTGCAATCCTTGCTGCCAAAGCGGACACCCCCGCGCGCAGATAGCGCTCCGGCTTGCTTGTTTGCAAGAAACCGCAGTACAGCAGGGCCAGGGCTGGGCGCAGACCCTTCTCGAATAGAGGCGTCGCAAATCGCTCCGGTCGAGGTGTACAACAGGCCAGCGTGACCGCCAGTGCCAGATTGGCACCCGCCGACTCTCCGGCCAAGCCCATGCGCATCGGGTCGCCCCCGAAGCCTTTCACATGGGCTGCAGCCCATATCCAGGCAGCGCAGGCATCCTCGATGGCAGCAGGAAACGGGTGCTTGGGTGCCAGTCGGTAGTCGACGTTGCAAACAAGGTAGCCCTGTGATGCATAAGCGGCGGCCAGCGCCCGGTGCGTCCGCTTGGAACCAATGGCAAAGCCGCCGCCGTGAAAATAGATCAGCACCGGGTGCGGTCCCGGTCCATGGGGTTGCAGGATATCAAGGCGCAGTATTTGGCCACCATGGCGGGCATAGTCGACATCTTCAATCAGCCGGCAAGTACTCATGCGCTGCTTCATGTCCGGCATGAAGTCCACCAGTCCGGCCAGCGCATGCATGCCGGCATCAAGCGCAATGCGGCGGGCCAACTGACGTGAGGCAGTCATGTCCAACCAGCGACGCATGAGGATTCTCCGATGCAAGGTTTGAACGGCAACAGTTAAAGCCGTGGTCAGACTATAAGCGTTGGCCACAGCGTAAATAAATATCCGTGCAGCAAACGTTTCGCGCCGTGCGGCAAAGGTTGATTGCACTAACGCCACTAGCATCATTCTGACGAACCAAACCCAGTCGGGAACTCCATATGAAAAATCTCTTTCGCGTTTTCACATCGCTGTTGTTTGCAACAGCGCTTCTTGTCGCCTGTGGCGGCGGCACGTCCTCCGGGCCGTCGTCCGGTCCTTCAGTCCCCCGCGCACCAGCGCAGGATGCTGTCAGCTTGAAAACAACCGTGTTGGTCTACATGATTGGCGCGGATTTGGAGAGTGGCAGCAGTCAAGCGAGTAAGAATATCGACGAGATGATGAACGTTGGTTCATCGGCCAACATGACGGTCATCCTTCAAACCGGCGGCGCGAACAAGCCTTTGGCCGATCCAGTAAAAGATGCAAGTGGCCCCACGCGGGTGATTGACTGGAAAAGGGTTCAACGCTATCAGGTGAAGTTGGGTACGCTGTTTCAAATTGCGGATCTGGGGCCAGACGCCAAGGACACGGCCCTGGATATGGGAAGCAAGGTCACTTTGCAAAGCTTTCTGGAATGGGGTGTCAAGACCTATCCGGCAGATAAATACATCGTGGTGCTCTGGGATCACGGTGGCGGCATCAACGGAGGCATAGGACAGGATGAGATGACCAAAAGCGCGCTTTCTGTGCCTGTCATCCAGGAGAGCCTGAAAGCCGTATCGCAAGCCAACAAAATCACATTTGAGATGGTTGGATTTGACGCCTGTCTGATGGCAACCGCTGAAGTGGCGGCCAGTCTGGCAGCTTCGTCGAAATACATGGTTGCCTCGCAGGATCTGGAGCCAGGCGCTGGCTGGGCATGGGACAGGTTCCTGAGGTTTGCCACCAACCATCCTGCAGCCAACGGCAAGGAAATCGGAGTGGCCATTGCGGACTCCTATCTCGAGAAAATGGAATCAAGCAATTCAACCGTAACGCTCTCCGTCATCGATTTGTCAAAGATGGCTGCCCTGAGTGCCGCGACCGACGGCTTTGCAACTGCGTTGCAAAAATACACCACCGACACGCCGGAAAACCTGAAAGCATGGAAGCAGATCGCTTACGCCCGGGCCAAGTCTCTGGATTGGTACACCGCTGCGATCCTGGAACGGTCGACTGACCTGGTGGATATGGTGAGCTTCCCGGCAAACGTGGTGACCAATATCATCAAACTCGATTTCGGCTTCGGTTTGAGCAATGAGCCCCGGGTCGATCAACCCCTGATGGACGCAAGCGACGCTGTGTACAAAGCGCTGAGCGCCGCTGTCGTCTACAAAGTTCAAAACGGAAGCAACCTGGGTGCAAGTGGCTTGTCCATTTACTTCCCATCCATATTGGCTGGCTATGGCGATAGTAATCACGAGTACGCTTCAAATACCATCTCAGGTGGCGTAGTCTCCTTTGCAAGCAAGTACACCGATGGCAGCACGGGTTTTGTCAAGACTTACTACGATTTTTATGTCGCCAACAAGGACAAACTGGAGGCGCAAGTGACGATGGCTCCGGCCAAGGGCAACTATGCGGCAGTGATCAGCAATGACTTTGCGATGGTGCTTGCCGCCCATCAAACCGCTACCTGCCGGATCGACCAGAGCACCTCGAAAACCAAGCCCGCTATTTTGGAAACACCGTGTTTTGATGCCATGCAGCTCAATGAGAACTTTACGCAGGACACCACGGGCCAGTGGGATGTGGGTTTTAGCGGAACCCAGAGCTGGGTTCTTGTCGGCGACTCAGGCCATGCCGTGGCCATGATTCCTGATGAAGTTGCATCGGTCAGCAGCAGCATTCGCAACCGCAGTTTGATTCCGGCGTACTACTACGACGAAAATGACAAGCAGTGGGGTTTGGTCGCTCTTTCGGTTGAGGAATACGTACCGGAAGGCCGTACAACGGCAGTGTTCCGGGTTCTTGGTTATCAGGGAACGCCGGGGAGTTCGAGCAATCCTGACAAGGTCTACCCCATTACAGATGGAATGCAGCTTGCTCTGGGTGCCTACTACCGAAAAAGTAGCGCGTTCTACTACAGCTTCGGCAGGACGGACAGGCTAGTGACAGTTAGTGGTGGTAGCTTGAATCTGAAACGGGGTCCCATTCCCAGCACGGGCAACTTTGGCTATATCGTCACGGATTTGACGGGCAATGTTTCCGAGTCAACTACCTTTGTTCCCTACCTGAATTGATATATTGCGCCGGCACTGAAGCGCGTGCTGGACTCGAGGGGAGTCCCGACAGACCATGCAAGCGCTCCAGCATTTGAGCCAGCCATTGCTCTTTCTGGCGCTGAAGCGAAGGAAGGGGATGAAAGTATCTGCCGGGCTGTCCCGACTTCGCCAGACCAACGACGATTGGCTGGCAAGCCAGTGCGCTTGTGGCACGCCCGATCAGTGGGCTTAGGGCGTCGCCTACCCCCCAAGCACAAATGATCGGAGCATTTGACTTTCTGGACAGCTTCTTCTGCAACTCTGATGAGCGTTCCGGCGCAAAGACAGAATGCACTTGGCTACCCGCCTGCTGCTCGAGTTGCAGGTAGCGTTCAACGAAGGACCCGCTTTGAGGGTCACGAAGATCGGACAGGTTGAGTAGACGAACACGGTCCCAACCCAAAGAGTGCATGACACGCATCACCTGATACTGCGTCGCATCGGCTACGGTTGGTACCAGCTTGGCCACCATCTGCGCGAACTGACCGGCGTCGACTGCGTGATTTGTTTCGACCACGGGCCGTGACGAGCCCGGATTCATCATGACGAAAACTGCATCGGCCATTGCACCGCGGCGAGCGTGCTTCGACCTTATCTCAAGAACGCTTCTACATTTCAGCGGCTCACTGCCCGGGACACTCAGTGAGTAAAAGTGGCCAAGCACCGTGTATTGCTGCTTCAGGCTGCTGGCAGGGATGAAATCAGCCGTCATGTGCGGGTTACCCTTTGCTCACTTCCTTGCCCCTGATCAGTTCCAGCTGACGAAGCTCGGCCAGCGCCTCGCTCATCCTGTCCAACTTCTGATCAAGCTGCTTCACGCGAAAGTTGAGATAGAAGCATTGGAAGAACAGGACCGCGATGCCGGTCACGTAGATCGTGGTCTCCAGGTCCATTTCCAGTAGCATGATTGGTCTCCTTCGCGGTTTGCCTCAATACTCGAGCAGTGCCTGCAGATTTCTTCACACGAAGCCTCACTTCACCTTGAACGAAATCTCATTGGTCCGCATGAACCAGGGCGTGAACGGTGCGTTGTAGCGTGAATAGACCGGCTCACCCTGGGTTGCGATGTTGGCCTGGGCCAGTGCCCTTTTGAGCATGTTCAGGTGCTCATCGTAGTTGCTTTGCGACCAGGTCCCGGAATACTTGATGACAGCAACCGTCTGTTCGGGGATCTCCCGCAGTTTCACTCTCGCGTCCAGCGGTTCGGGCAGCGTCGCCAGGGTGTAGGCGCCGGGCATCATGAACTGCACAAGAAAGCCTTCCGCTGCCGGTGTCTGCGTCACCGGTGCCGTCATTTCCAGTTTCACCGGGGCTGAGACGGCAGTCTGTGTCACCGGTGCGGTCATGTCGAATTTGCGCTCACCCTTGTTCTTGCCAAAGATGTAGCCTGCGAGTATCGGAAAGGCATTGTTGCCAGCGTCCGTTGCCGGTCCGGCCACCACCACCTCCGCCACGACATAGGGCTCGTACTTGCGAATTTCAAAGACGTCTGTGGTTTGCAAGACCGTGAACTTGGGCTGCTCGATGGCGTGCGCTGTTGCTGTAAGTGCCATCAGGACTCCTGCCATTGCTTTGAGTGGGTTCATTTTCTTCCTTGTTGGACCCCATATTGGCCTGCTGATCCGGTTTTCAATGCCCCCCCAATCCGGGTTGGTGCTGTGCGTGGGGATTTGACATATCATTCAGCGCTCCAAAATTTGAAAGCGTCGTGTGAACTGGTTAAGCCATCTGATTTCCCCTGCGTCTGACTCGACATCACCGGCCTGGGCCGAGGATGCATTGCTGCTTGACGTGCGCTCACCCGGTGAATATGCCTCGGGGTACGTAGAAGGTGCAGTCAATCTTCCGCTGGATCGTTTTGTCCAGGAGTATGAAAACATCGCCCCGGACAAGTCCCGGCAGATCGTGGTGTACTGCCATTCCGGTGCGCGCTCCGGGCAGGCCGTGCAGTTCTTGCAACAACAAAACTATGCCAATGTGGTCAACGGCATTTCCGCCGGCACGGTGGCATTGAAGACCGGTCGGCCGATCCGCCGATGACAGGCAGGCCAAGGATTCTGGTCGTTGGGGCGGGCGCCGTCGGCACCACGCTGGCGGCCTACCTGACGGCGGCGGGCCAGACGGTCGGATTGGTCGTTCGTGACCGGGTGCCCTTGGAGAACGCGCCTGCGCTGACGGTGGATCGGATTTCCGGCGCGCCGCCCTTGACGGCGCGCAAGCCGGAACTTTCTGCAAGCATGGACCTGACGGGTGTCGACTATTTGTTCCTGTGCGTCAAGTACGCAGCGCTGGAACCAGTCCTTTCACAGTTGCCGGCGGCTTTGCCATCCGGGCTGACCTTGGTATCAACGCTCAACGGAATGAGCGCCCTGCCCCTGCTGCAGCGCCGCTATCCGACGGCTCAAGTCGTCAACATGACCGTCATGTTCAATGCCCAACTGGTAGCGCCGCTTCACTCGCGGATGACGACCAAGCCGCAGATCGTTGTGGACAGCGCGGATTCGCGCCTGCTTGGCTTGTTTGACCATAGCGGCATGGAGGTCAAGCCAACCCATGGCCGAGCCGTCGCCTGGGGCAAACTACTGTTCAATCTGGCCAACGCAGTCTGTGCGCTGACGCACAGCAGCGCCAAAGACCTCCTGAGCGTGCCGGACTTGCGCGCCGTTTACGCCGCCGTGCTGGACGAGGCGATTCGGGTCATGGAGCAGGCGGGTGTGCGCTACCAGTTGCCGGTACCGATACCCTACCCGCTGTTTCGCCAGATCATCCTGCGCGGCGGCCCTTTGCCCTGGTGGATCGCCCGCTTGCGCAATGGTCTGCAGCAGGGTTCCTATCCTTCCATGGTGGCAGACATCGAGGCCGGACGGCTCACCGAGGTCAATCAACTCAACGGTGAGATTGTCAGCCTGGGTAACGCGCAGGCGCTCGCGACACCGATTAACGCCCGGATCGTCGAGTTGGTGCACGCCATGGAAGGCATGCTTCCGCCGCGCTACATGAGCCCCTCGGCGCTGCGTGCTCAGATCGCGCCGTACATCAGGTTGCACTAGTTACAAACTCAGCGCGATCGTGGCCACCAAACTGGCATAACCTAGGCCCGGTGGGACTTTTCGGAGGACGGGACAATGTTTGGATTCTTTGGCTTGGGTCGGCGCCGCAGAGCCAGGCACCACGAGAAGCAGCGCGAGATGGTTCGTGTCGCCTTGAACAGCGTGCTGCGCCGCCGCGGCATGGCCACTTCGTCGATCGGCTGTGAACTGCTGCCCTTGTCACAGCCCGGCGCAGCCGGATTGATGCTGGTGCAGTTGCTGATACGGGCCTGGGAAGAGCGCCTGATCCACGAAGCAGTGGATCTGGAAAACGAATTGCTCGATGTCATCTGCCTGTACAGCCACAGCCAACGGACGACGGATTTTCTGGTCAGCTGGAAGTTCGCGCTCGACAGGGCTGACACCAGCAAGATGTCGGACTTGAAATCAGGAACGGCCAGTCCGGAGACCAAAACTGCAGAGCCAGCGGTCGCACCGCCACCCAAGCTCTCGGCGGTGCCCAGCACGGCGCCTGTCTTCAAGTTTGATTTGCCGAAAACCGATCTCGATCTGGACGATGACCAACGGCACCACGAGTACGGATTCCCGGCGACGGTGATACGCAGTCCCTGAGCGCCGTGCTCTGGCCACTAGAATGAATTTCCGATTCATTCCTTTGCCGCAGGCACACCATGCGTCTTCTTTCTGCCATCGCTCGTCCGGCGGGCGTGCTTCTTTGTCTTGCCGGACTGGCGGGAACGCTGACGGCTGCCCCTGCTGCCCTGCCGATTGCACCGGTCCGTGACGTCACCCAGGTGTTGCACGGCGTGACTGTGCACGACCCCTACCGCTATCTGGAAAACGTGAAAGATCCCCAAGTGCAAGCCTGGTTGCGTGCCCAGGGTGAAGGCACGCGCCAGACTCTGGACCGCATTGACCTGCGCGACCAGTTGCTCAGTAGCATCCAGAGCCGTTCCGAGGCTGGCGGCGACAACATCAACCGCGTGATGCGCATGCCACAGGATCGCATTTACTACCTCAAACGCCTGCGCGGTCAGAAGCAGTCCAAGCTGATGATGCGCATCGGCTTGCGCGGCGCCGACAGGGTGCTGGTTGACCCCGAGGTCGATTCACTGCGCACCGGTGTGCCGCACGCCATCAACTACTTTGTGCCCTCATGGGACGGCAAGCATGTGGCCTACGGCATGTCGGCTGGCGGCTCCGAGGACGCCTCGCTCTATGTCATCGATGTCGAGACGCTCAAGACGGTGGGCTCCGCCATCCCGCGCGTGCAGGAGGCGCTTGTCTCCTGGTTACCCGACAGCAAGTCCTTCACCTACAACCAGCTGCAGGAGCGCAAGAGCGGCGCGGCCGAGACCGAAACCTTTCTTGACAGCCGTGTCATGTGGCAAAAGCTCGGTGAGCCAGCATCGATGGCGCAGCCGGTCTTCGGCCCCACCGTCACGCGCCATCTGGGCCTGGCCGCGCTGGACGTTGCTGGACTCGTGTTCAGTCCGGACAGCGCCTGGATGGTGGCACGGACCACTGACACCACGCTGCCCGAAGGCTTTTTGTTTATCGCCCCGGTCAGTGATCTTGGCAAGCCCGCCGTCGCCTGGAAGAAAATAGCCGGCTACAGCGACAAGATCACCCATATCGAACTTCGCGGCGACGATCTGTACTTCACGAGCTACATCGGCGCACCGCGCAACCGGGTGCTCAAACTCGACTTGAGGCAAGCCGAGTTGACGCGGGCGCAGGTCGTCGCCGTGCCGCCGCCAGATACCGTGCTGGAGCATTTTTCCTTGAACCGTGACGCCGTGGTTGCCAGCATTCGCGACGGAACCTCGGTTGGCGTTCGCCTGTATGCGCCGGGCGACAGTTTGGGCCAATCCATCGCCCTGCCCTTTGCCGGTGCCGCTGGTGTACAGGCCGACCCGGGCCATGCCTACAAAGATGTGCTGTACACGCTGAGTGGCTGGACCGAGTTGCCACGCAGCTTCGTCTTTGACGGCAAGAATTCGCTGGATGCCGGCTTGCACACCCAAGGGCTCAACTCAGCCATCACCGACGTCGAGATCGTCGACGTGAAGGCGCCAAGCCACGATGGCACGCTGATCCCGATGACGCTGTTGTTCAAGAAAGGCCTTAAGCGCGACGGCAACAACCCGACCCTGCTGATCGGCTATGGCGCCTACGGCTTCTCCCAAACAGCGCACTACTCGGCCGCGAACATGGTCTGGATGGAGCAAGGCGGTGTGCTGGCCTACGCCAACGTGCGCGGCAGCGGCGTTTACGGCAACGACTGGTACAAGGCGGGTTTCAAAACCACCAAACCCAACACCTGGAAGGACGGCATCGCCTGCGCGCAGTACCTGATCAAGCAGGGCTATGCCTCGCCCAAGACCATGGCCGTGATGGGCGGCAGCGCTGGTGGCATCTTCGTCGGGCGAGCCGTGACCAGCGCACCGGATCTCTTTGCCGCGGCGATCTTCAGCGTCGGCATGATGGACACCATCCGCTCGGAAGAAAGCGCCAACGGCATCACCAATATTTCGGAGTTTGGCAGCACGCGCGACGCGACGGAATTTGCCGCGCTGCTGGAGATGAGCACGTATCACAACATCAAGGACGGCACAGCCTACCCGGCGGTCATGCTGGTGCATGGCATGAACGATCCGCGCGTCGATGTCTGGGAGAGCGGCAAGGCCGCCGCCCGCTTGCAGGCCGCCAGCAACAGTGGCAAGCCGGTGCTGTTGCGCCTGGACCTGCAGGCCGGCCACGGCATTGGCAGCACGGCAACGCAGCGCTACGCCATGTCAGCCGACATCTACAGTTTTCTGCTCTGGCAAATGGGACGCGCCAAAATCAGGCCCTGACACCACACGTCCTCAACTCGAAAGAACCTCATGCGCTACCGTCTGCTGGGCCGAACCGGCCTTTACGTTTCTGAACTCTGCCTGGGCACCATGACTTTTGGTGGCCAGGGTTTCTGGCAAGTCATGGGCGGTCTGTCACAGGACGCATCCACGGCGCTGGTCAAGCAGTCCTTTGACGCCGGCATCAACTTCATCGACACCGCCAACGTCTACTCGGTCGGCCAGTCCGAGACCCTCACCGGCAATGCCATCAAGACGCTGGGGCTGCCGCGTGACGAACTGGTGGTGGCCACCAAGGCGACCGGCGTCATGCAGGAAGGCTCCGTCAACGCGCTCGGGCAATCGCGCTACCACCTGATGAACGAACTCGACGCCAGCCTGAAGCGCCTGCAGCTCGATCACATCGACCTGTACCAGTTGCACGGCTTTGACCCACTCACACCACTGGAAGATGTGCTTTCCACACTCAATGACATGGTGCGTTCGGGCAAGGTGCGCTACATCGGCCTGTGCAATATGGCGGCCTGGCAAATCATGAAGGCACTGGCCATCTCCGAGAAAAATCACTGGGCGCGCTTTGAGAGCGTGCAGGCCTACTACACGATTGCCGGGCGGGATCTGGAGCGCGAAGTGCTGCCCTTGATGCAGGACCAGCAGCTTGGCCTGATGGTCTGGAGCCCGCTCGCCGGGGGCTTGCTCAGCGGCAAGTTTGCCCCGGACGGCAGCGGACCGGAAGGAACCCGCCGCGCCAGCTTTGACTTTCCGGTGGTGGACAAGCCGCGCGCGTTTCGGGTGCTTGACGTCATGCGACCCATCGCGCTGCGCCATCAGGCAACGGTGGCGCAGGTGGCACTGGCCTGGCTGCTCAGCCGCAAGCAGGTCAGCACGGTGATTCTGGGTGCCAGAACACCGGAGCAACTGGCAGACAATCTGGGCGCGAGCCAACTCGAACTGAGTACCGAAGACCTGCAGGCGCTCGATGAGGTCAGCGCCCTGCCCCCCGAATATCCGGGCTGGATGCTGGCCAGACAGGGCCAGAGCCGCGCCACACCCCCTGTACGGAGCTGAACACCATGAGCGGATCTACCCTTTCCATCCCAAGCCACGACGGCAAGCGCTTTGACGGCTATCTTGCGCTGCCGCCACTCGGGCGCGGTCCAGGCCTGATCGTCATCCAGGAAATCTGGGGCGTGAACGCCCATATCCGCGCTGTGGCTGAGCAGTACGCGCTGGACGGCTACGTGGTGCTGGCGCCCGATATTTTTTGGCGGCAGGAGCCGGGTGTCGATTTGAACTACGACGAAGCCGGTACCAAGAAGGCTTACGCGTTGATGCAGGGTCTGAACGGCCCGGACGCGGTAGCGGATCTGGTATCCAGTGTCCAGGCACTGCGCGGTCGCAGCGAAGTCAGCGGCAAGGTTGGCGTCGTCGGTTACTGCATGGGGGGGCGCCTGGCCTACCAGTTGGCGGCAACCGGCGCGGTCGACGCAGCGGTCTGTTACTACGGCGGCGGCATTCAGAATCACCTTGAACTGGCCAGCGCCATCCAGGTGCCCATCCTGTTCCACTACGCCGAACTCGACACCCACATTCCGGAGACCGCCGTGGCAGCAGTACAGGCCGCGTTCAACGGCCGCTCCAACGCCCACGTTCATGTGTACGAAGGCGCAGAGCACGGCTTTAACTGCTGGGGTCGCCCGATGTACCAGCAGAAGACCGCAGCGCTGGCGCGCGGACGCACGCTGCAGTGGCTCTCTAGCCACCTGGACTGATACGCCGCGACTGCGGCAAAGCCTGCTCTTTTTGGGTGTATAACCCACTTGCGGCAGCGGTTCTGGCTGCTACGGAGGTGCCGAATGTTTGCCACGCTCTGTCATTCAGTCTTCAAGCCACCAGCCTGGTGGCGCATCCTGCTCTTTGCAGCGCTCCTTGCCGGCTGCCATGGCAACAGTGGAGTTCCACCCGTCAGCTACACCGACACCATCGCCCGGATGAGCGCGGCGATCGAGCAACAACTGACTCAAAGCGGCGCCAGCGGTGGGCTTTCCATCGCCCTGGTCGACGATCAGAGGGTGGTCTGGGTGAAAAGTTTCGGCTATGCCGACGCCGGCGCCCGCATTCTGGCGGACCCCAGCACAACGTACCGCATCGCTTCGGTGACCAAGGTCTTCACGGGCACCATGGTGATGCAACTGTCTGAGCAAGGACGACTGGCGCTGAACGATCCCCTGACGCGCTTTATTCCAAACTTCTCCATCAAGCCCCCGCTTGGTTTTGGCCCCGGGGCACCGATCACACTGCACTCGATCCTGACGCATCACTCGGGCATTCCAGGCGACATCAACAACGGCGTCATGACCCTGGTGCCCGACGCGGACTTCAATGACAAACTGGTCAGCTATCTGCAAGGGGAGTACCAAAGCTACCCGACCAACCTCATTCTCGAATATTCCAACAGCGCCATCTCGCTGCTTGCCAGTGTCATCAGCAATGCATCCGGCCAGAGCTTTTCCTCGTTCTCTGACTCGCTCTTTCAAACACTGGGGATGGACCACTCCTCGGTCTCGATCGACAGCCCCAGAGTCTCAGCCACCTTGGCCAAGGGTTATCAAGCGGGTCAGGAAGTCCCCCGCTTCTACAACAATGGCAGCACAACCGGGGCCATCATCTCAACGATCCAGGACATGGCCAAGTTCATCAAGATGGTCCATGCCGGTGGTCAGGGTGAGCGCGGTCAGGTGCTCAAGCCAGAAACCATGGAGTTGATGCTTACCCCACAAAACCGGGGCGTGGCCCTTGATTTCGACAACAGCATAGGGCTTAACTGGTTTCTCAATGATGCAGACCTCGCCTACGCAGGAAGACTCTGCTATCACGATGGCGCCAACCCGGGTTTTCGCAGCCATCTCGAAATTCTGCGCGACCACAAGCTTGGTGTGGTGGTGCTCGCCAACGATGAGCAGCTCGCGTTCAGTGAGATTGCCCGGCAGACCCTGAAGCTCGCGTTGCGCGAGAAGACCGGCCTGACCCCTGTACCGTCAGCGCCCGTTGCCTACGGGGCGCCGGTTGTCTGGGATCAGGCTCGACTCGACGCAAGGCAGGGCATCTACATACTGGGCAGCGCCATGAACAGCGTGCCCTACATCACGGTTCGCAGTGTGGCCGGTGCGCTTGAATGGACCAGTCCTGACAGTGGCAACACCGTCCATGTCATACCCAGGGCCAATGGCTGGCTGTCCGCGCCACAGTCGCAGGATTCCGAGTTTGAATTCGGCGAGGTCTCGGGCCGTCAGGTCATGCTGTGGCATGGCAACGGGCAAACCGCGCTGCTGGCCGAACATTACAGCCCTCCACCGATCCCTGCGGCCTGGCTTGCCCGCCTGGGCAGCTATCGGGCAACGAATTGTCAGAGCGCCTTCCCTTGCGGCTCAGCCAGTCTGATCGTTGCCGACGGCATGCTCGGTTTTGGCAGCAGTGTTCTGGCCCCCGTCTCCGACACGTTGGGCTACTTGCGTGGTCTCAACCGTGCCGGTGGCAGTTCAGTGCAGGCCCTCTCGACTGCTCCCGACGGGCATGAGGAGCTTCAGTTGCTTGGCGTCAGGTACCGACGCAACTAGTGCTACTGCGACAGGATCGAGTCGGCCAGATTCTTCAGTGCCGCACCAAGTATGATGAAAACCATGTTTCACCATCTCTCCCCTTTTCTCACACACTGGGCCATCACGGCCGTCTCGCTCTGGGTCGCCGGCCGCATTTTCCAGGGCATCCGTTTCGCTGACGCCACGTCGCTGATCGTCGCCGCGCTGCTGCTGGGCTTTGCCAACGCGATCGTCAAGCCGCTGCTGATCGTTCTGACCCTGCCGCTTACTTTGGTCACCTTCGGTCTGTTCCTGCTGGTGATCAACGCGCTGATGATGATGCTGGTCTCCTCACTGGTGCGGGGCTTCAAGGTATCGAGCTTCTGGACTGCTTTCTTTGCCAGCATCTTCATCTCGGTGCTGAGTTTCCTGATCGACGCCTTTCTCGTCAGCAGCAGCCCGTCCGAGACGATCCAGATGCCGCACAACGGTGTCTGGCTCTAGCCCAACCCATGCCAGCCGAAGCGTCCGTCCGCGCGGATCCGTTCGATTCGCTCAATGCCGAGCAGCGAAAGGCTGCCGAACACGGTAACGGCTCGCACGGGGTCGACGAGCGCGCACTGCTCATCATTGCTGGCGCCGGCACCGGCAAGACCAACACCCTGGCTTTTCGGGTGGCCCGGCTCATCATGGAGGGCGGCGATCCGCAGCGCATTTTGCTGCTCACCTTCTCGCGTCGCGCAGCCAACGAGATGGAACGCCGCGTCGGCAGCGTGTTGGCGAGCGTGATGGGGCTGGGCGCCGAGCGTGGCCTGCCCGCGCTGCCCTGGTCGGGCACTTTTCACAGCGTGGCGGCACGTCTGCTACGCGACTACGCGCCACGCATCGGTCTGGAGGATTCCTTCACCATCCACGACCGGGGCGACTCCGAAGACCTGCTCAGCCTGATCCGCCACGAGCTTGGTCTGTCTGCCAGCAAGAAGCGCTTCCCGCAAAAGGGAACCTGCCTGTCGATTTACTCGCGCGTGGTGAACAGCCAGCAGCCGCTGAGCGACGTGCTGCAGCAGGTCTTTCCCTGGTGTGCGCAATGGGAGAACGAACTCAAACAGCTGTTTGGCGCCTACGTGGAAGCCAAGCAGGCGCAGAACGTGCTCGATTACGACGACCTGCTGCTGTTCTGGTCGGAAATGATGGCGGACCCTGCGCTGGGTACCGAAGTAGGCGCGCGTTTTGATCATGTGCTGGTGGACGAGTACCAGGACACCAATCGGCTGCAGGCGGCGATTGTGCGCGGGCTCAAGCCCAGCGGCAAGGGCGTCACGGCGGTCGGTGACGACGCGCAGAGCATTTACAGTTTTCGCGGCGCCACGGTCCGCAACATTCTGGATTTTCCGCAGCAGTTCAGCCAGGGCGTGCGCCTGGTAACGCTGGAGCGCAACTACCGCTCAACGCAAGCGATTCTGGATGTCTCGAACGCCGTCATCGAGCTCGCGGCCGAGCGCCACGCCAAGAGTCTCTGGACCAACAAGGCCGGCAGTACGCAAGCACAGTTGATCGTGGTGAGCGACGAGGCCGAGCAGGCGCGCTGGGTTGCCAACCGGATTCTGGAGCAGCGCGAAGCGGGGCTGCGTCTGAAGTCGCAGGCGGTACTGTTCAGAACGTCCTCGCACAGCGCGGCGCTGGAGCTTGAACTGATGCGGCGTCAGATTCCCTTTGTGAAATTTGGCGGTCTGAAGTTTCTGGAAGCGGCGCACGTCAAGGACCTGCTGGCAATCCTGCGCTTTGCGCAAAACCCTCGCAGCCGCATGGCCGGCTTTCGGGTCGTGCAACTGATGGCCGGCGTGGGACCCGCGCTCGCCACGCGCCTGCTCGACACCATGGCGCAGTCGTCTGACCCCGGCGCCACACTCGCCTCATTCCAGATGCCTGCCGGCGCCACCAGCGAGTGGCTCTCCTTTGTGCAGATGTACCGCTTGCTGCAAACCGCGCAGACACCCTGGCCAGCCGAGATGGAGCTTGCCAAGCGCTGGTACCTGCCGCAGCTTGAGCGACTGCACGAGGACCATGCGCAGCGCCGTACCGACATCGACAATCTGGAGCGCATGGCTTCGAGCTACCCGAGCCGGGAACGCTTTCTGAGTGAACTCACACTCGATCCGCCGGAGGCGACCAGCGACCTGTCTGGCCCCGCGCACCGCGATGAAGATTATGTAATTCTCTCGACCATCCACTCGGCCAAAGGCCAGGAGTGGACTTCGGTGCATGTGCTCAATGTGGTGGACGGTTGCATCCCGTCGGACCTGAGTACCGGAACGCAGGACGAGATTGAGGAAGAACGGCGCCTGCTTTACGTGGCCATGACGCGCGCCAGGGAGCACCTGCACCTGCTGGTGCCGCACCGCTTCTACGTGACACAGCAGGCAGCGCGTGGCGACCGGCATCTCTATGCGAGTCGCAGTCGCTTCATCCCGGACGCACTGGCGGACAAATTCGAGACAGTGATCTGGCCCCCGGCTGGCCCCGCCACCTCAGGCGCAGCGCACGGCGGCCCCGCCAGCATTCAGGTGCGCGAACGGGCCCGCTCGGCCTGGCGCTGAGCAGCGCTGTCGCCTATTTCTTCTTGGTCACGTCTGCCGCAGCTGCTTCGAGAAACAGCGCCGGATCGACCATCGCCCGATTCAGACTGACTGACCAGTGCAGATGCGGCCCGGTGGCGCGACCCGTGGCCCCCACCTTGCCGACAAGGGCGCCAGCGCTGACCCGATCGCCGGCCTTGACATCGATCTCTGACAGATGGCAGTACATGGTGAGCAAGCCCGAACCATGATCAAGCCAGACCGTGTTGCCGTTGAAAAAATACTCGCCCGTGTCGATCACCATGCCAGACGCAGCAGCCAGCACCGGCGCGCCCTGGGCGGCGGCAATGTCCATACCGCTGTGCGGATTGCGCGCCTGGCCGTTAAAGACGCGGCGCAAGCCAAAGGAACTGGAACGCCGGCCGCTGTTGGGCTGCAAGAACTCCAAGGTCTCGGGCTGGACCTCGGTGAAAGTGGCGATCACCTGCGCCAGGTGCGTGCGTTCACGCTCGTAACGCGCCGTGTCATCGGCCGACAGATCGACATGACCGGGCGCCACCTTCAGACGCTGCTCGGCGTAACGAAACGGTTTGATCTGAAAGTTCACGACAGACTCGCTCGACCCCTGCCGTTTGACCTTCAGGCTCGCCGCACCGGGTGCCGCAGCCAGCGGGATGCCGACCAGCGCCGTCCACTGCCCGCTCTGCTGCGTCACCCACACCGGAACACCATTGAAGCTGACCTGCGGTGCCTGCGCCGAGGCGCCCAGATCAACCCGGGCGATGCCGCCGGGGGTGGCCCGAACCTTGGGCAACTCGGTGGCACCAGCGTGCCAGCAGAAGACGCAAAGAAGCAGCGCGAGCCGACGAAGGCCAAGGCCCATTTTCAACGCGTCCCGTCGACAAAAGAAACTGCCGCCTGCGCGGCCGTGTTGACCTGCAGCGAAAACACATCCGGCCGCGCATAGTGCCCCACCACATCAAAATCGAGCTGCGCCATGGGGATCAGATCGAGATCCAGTTCTGCGGTCAGCAAGGCATCCTGATCGCGCAGCGGCCCGGCCAGGATTTTTCCGAGCGGGTCGATGATGACGCTGCCGCCGCGCATCAGCACGGTGTCGCTGGCCTGCGGCAGACGGTTGCTCATGCGATCCGACGGGAAGTCGGAACGGCGCAGGTGCTGGCAGGCCGAAAGCACAAAGCAGCGCCCCTCCAGTGCGATGTGCTGCATCGTGCCAATCCAGGTATCGCGATCATCGGCCGTGGGCGCACAGTACAACGTCACGCGCTGCTGGTACATCGCCATGCGCAGCGCCGGCATGTAGTTCTCCCAGCAGATCACGGCCCCCATCTTGCCAAACGGCGTATCGACCGCCTGCAGCGTGGAGCCATCGCCAAAGCCCCAGATCAGGCGCTCCAGCGCCGTTGGCATGAGCTTGCGGTGTTTGCCCAGCACCTGCCCGTCGGGGCCGAGGTAGACCGCAGTGCAGTAAAGCGTGCCGCCCTCGCGCTCGATGATGCCGACGCAGACATAAAGCTGGTACTCCTTCGCCGCCTGGGCCAGTTGGGCAATCTCAGGGCCGTCAACGCAAACCGCAGCGTCAAAGTAAAGTTTGAACTCGGTGCGCCCCTGCAAGGTGCGCCCGCCCAGGTAGATATGAAAATCCGCCCCCTTCGGGTAGCCCCCCAGAAAAGCCTCCGGGAACACCAGAACCTGCGCGCCCTGCGCCGCTGCTTCCTTCATCAAACCGAGTGCGCGTTCCACGGTAGCAGGTGTGTCGAGCAAGACTGACGAAGTCTGAATCACGGCGGCGGTAAGTTTCATCTGTGTTCTCCGGTGCGTTGAGTGTGAATTATCGGGCCCTCCGGTAACGTTGGACTGCGCGAGTCGATGGCGCCGCCGTGGGTGACTCCGCGAATGTCCCCCGCCCTTCGGGCTCCGCCTTTATTTGGCAAAACCCCAAGTCCACGCTGCGCCACCCAACGCATCACCCTCGGCAACTAGCGTCGGTGGTCCGCGCACTTCAAATACCAGCACTGCACGCAAGATCAGGTTGGTGATGCGCTCAGCGCAGCGA
>JBAXOZ010000009.1:0-33676 GCA_037132975.1 Comamonadaceae bacterium | reverse complement strand
GTGATTCGTGCCTTTAGCTACTTCAGCCATCTGGTCAATCTGGCAGAAGATCGTCACCACATCCGCCGCCGCGCTGTCCACGAACGCGCTGGCCAGATTCAAAGCGGCAGCATGGAAGCAGCCTTGCTGCGTTGTCACCAGGCTGGAATCAGTTCCGCACAGATAGCAGCCGCGCTAGGGACCAGTTTTGTCTCTCCCGTGCTGACCGCCCATCCGACCGAGGTACAGCGCAAGAGCATTCTGGACGCAGAGCGCGATATTGCCGGCTTGCTTAGCGTGCGTGACGACATCAAGATCCGGGCCGCCTGGGCACAGCAAGGCAAGGACGCGCTGACGCCACGAGAGCTGGCGGGCAACGAGCAACAGATGCGCTCCCGCATTTCGCAGTTGTGGCAAACCCGTCTCCTGCGCTACTCGAAACTCACTGTGGCCGACGAAGTCGAAAATGCGCTGAGCTATTACGAGTTGACCTTTCTGCGGGAAATTCCAAAGGTTTATGCCAGCCTGGAACGCGAGCTCGGACACTACCCGCTGCACAGTTTCCTGCGCATGGGACAGTGGATCGGTGGCGACCGCGACGGCAACCCCAATGTGACCGAAGAAACGCTGAAGAATGCGCTGCGCCGACAATGTGAAGTGGCGCTGCGCCACTACCTGACAGAAGTCCACTTGCTGGGCGGCGAACTGTCGCTTTCGTCGTTGCTGGTGAAATGTCAATCACCAATGCAGTCTCTGGCCGACCTGTCCCCGGACAATAGCCAGCACCGCCAGGACGAGCCTTACCGGCGCGCCCTCATCGGGATCTATGCCCGACTCGCTGCCAGTCTGAAAGAGCTGACGGGCGGTGAGGCAGCACGCCACGCCGTCGCGCCTCAAAATCCCTACCCGCATGCACAGGCGCTGCTGGGCGATTTGCGCACAATCGAATCCTCACTGCTGGCAAATCATGGCGCTGCGCTGGTCACACAGCGTCTGCAGCCCTTGATTCGGACCCTCGATGTTTTTGGCTTTCATCTGGCCACGGTGGATTTGCGCCAGAGTTCAGACCAGCACGAGGCTGTGGTCGCCGAATTGCTTGCAGTGGCACGCCTGGAATTGGCCTACGCAGAACTCGACGAGGCCGCCAAACGCCGACTGCTGCTCAAATTGCTGAACGATGCGCGGCCACTGCGCGTGGTCGGGGCAGCTTATTCGCAGCGCGCCCAAAGTGAACTCGCCATCTTCGAAGCGGCCAAAGACTTGCGCCGACGCTTCGGGTCCGAATCCATACGCCACTACATCATCAGCCACACCGAAACTGTCAGTGATCTACTTGAAGTCCTGCTGCTGCAAAAGGAGGTAGGCCTGTCGCAGGGGACACTTGACGCCGGCGCTTGTTGTGACCTGATTGTGGTACCCCTATTCGAGACTATCGATGACTTGCGCAACGCAGCGCCCATCATGCGCGAGTTTTATTCTTTGCCCGGCATCCTGTCCATGGTGCAACGTGGTCGCTGCGACCAGTACTGCGAACAGGACATCATGCTGGGATATTCCGACAGTAACAAGGATGGTGGCATTTTCACCAGCAACTGGGAGCTCTACCGGGCGGAAACCGACCTGGTAAAACTGTTTGATGAACTGGCCAGCGCTGCTGTGGCAAAGCCCATCCAGTTGCGCATGTTCCATGGCCGGGGTGGCACCGTCGGTCGCGGCGGCGGCCCCAGCTACCAGGCCATTTTGGCCCAGCCTCCAGGCACGGTTCGTGGTCAGATTCGCCTGACCGAGCAGGGCGAGGTCATCGGTTCCAAGTACGCCAATCCCGAGATTGGTCGGCGTAATCTGGAGACCCTGGTCGCGGCAACGCTTGAGGCGACACTGCTGCAAGCAACAAAATCGGCCAGTACTTCTTTTCTGGATGCCGCCGCTGAACTATCCGCAAGCAGTATGGCGGCCTACCGAAAACTGGTTTATGAAACCACCGGCTTCACCCAGTATTTTTTTGACTCAACCCCGATTCGTGAAATTGCCGAACTCAACATTGGCTCACGCCCCGCATCACGCAAGGGATCCAACAGCATTGAAGACCTGAGAGCCATTCCATGGGGCTTTAGTTGGGGTCAATGCCGCCTGACCTTACCCGGTTGGTTCGGGTTTGGCTCCGCGGTGGATCAATTCCTTCATCAATCAGGTGCTGCCTCCAGCAAGAAGCAGCTGCAGTTACTGCAACAAATGTACAGAGACTGGCCCTTCTTCAATACGCTGCTATCGAACATTGATATGGTGATGGCAAAAAGCGATCTGGCACTGGCGCGCCGCTACGCGGAGCTGGTGGCCGACGCGCGACTGCGCAAGAGTATTTTCCAGCTTATTGAACTTGAATGGCACAGTACGGCCAGCGCGCTTGCCCGCATCACTGGCGACAGGCAACGCCTGACCCACAACGCGGCCTTGCAGCGATCGATCCGCCACCGGTTTCCTTACATCGATCCGCTGCATCATCTGCAAGTCGAACTGGTAAGGCGCTACCGCACGGGACAGACCGATGCGCGGATCCAGCGTGGCATCCATATCTCCATCAACGGCATCGCCGCCGGCCTCAGGAACACCGGTTAGCGACCAACTCACGCACTGCAGCGAGTTGGCGCCGTGATACCAATAGCGATTCCTCAATGCCGTAGAGCCGGACGCCCCAGCTCTCACCGTCCGCCGTATCGTGCTGCCTCTCGATCGAGCGCACGCGACTTCTGCTTACCAAGGCGTTTCGGTGAATGCGCAGAAAACGGTTGGGGTATTTGGCCTCCATTTCACTCAGGGACCCCTCGAGCAAGTAACTCGCGGCCTGCGTCCGCACCGTGATGTACTTCAATTCTGCCTTGAGATAAAGCACCTCGGATAGTGGCACACGCTCGGTTCGACCACGCTCCTGAATGATGAGGACGTCTTCAGGCGAATGGGGCTCAGCGTCACGTCGTGACTGTACAAAACGAGCCGCCTTTTCCAATGCTAGCTGCAAGCGCTCCAGGCGCACGGGCTTGGTCAGATAATCCAGCGCCTCCAGTTCAAACGCCTGAACGGCATGTTCAACGTGTGCCGTCACGAACACCAGTGCCGGCGGGTTGGGCAGCGCGCGCAGGGCCTGTGCCAGCGCCAGACCATCGGCTCCGGGCATGCGAATGTCAATCAAGGCAAGATCAAAGGAATGACGCCTCAGCCATTCCATCGCCTGCGCCGCGTTGCCGGCCTCTGCCTCAACGCTGGCCTGCGGTGCCTTGCAGTCTGCCAGCAAGGTGCGCAGACGTGCGCGCGCAAGTTGCTCATCGTCAACCAGCAGCACCTTCAAGCGCATGGCGAGCAGACTCCTGAAATCACAGCGGCACCTCGATCCTGACCTGAAACATTCCATCTCGCATGACACAGTCGAACTGGCACTGGACGTCATGCAACAAGCTCAGTCGATCCCGTACATTCTCCAGCGCCAGCCCGCTACCGGACTCGCCCTGACCGGCTGGCATGGTATTGATGACCTTGATGACGACGCGGGAACCACGGCGTTCGGTCGAAATTCTGATCTGGGCGCCGCTTGCGCTGGGTTCAACGCCATGCTTCACTGCGTTTTCCACCAGAGGTTGCAGCAGCAAAGGTGGCAATTTGGCTGTCGCCGCCGCCGCATCGAGCGACCACTCGACCTGGATCCGATCGCCGAAGCGGACATGTTCGATCGCCAGATAGCGTTGAGCCAGTGCAATTTCATCTGCCAATGTCACTGCTTCTCCCTGTTCGACCAGTGCGTGACGGAACAAATCGCTCAAGTCTTCCAGCAGCGCCTCGGCTTTGGCCGGCTCTGCGCGCACCAGTGCGATGGCACTGTTCAGCGTATTGAACAAGAAATGCGGTCGAATACGCGCCTGCAATTCATTCAAACGGGCTTTGGTCTGCGCTGGCGCTTTGCTGCGCTGGCGCCATCGCAGCGCCAACACCAACAGTGCCGCCAGCAAAGCCCCGGCACAAGCACTGGCCAGCCAGGGCACAGGCTCCTGCCAGCCAGCCATGTACAACATGGCGCAGCCGCCGAGGCCTGCTGCCGCGCCCAACGCTACCCCCGCTGCATGCTGGAGGATCGGCCGCATCAGGGCGATCAGGTTCTTCAGCCCGCAGGCGGCGATAAGCCAGGCCAGAGTGCCCGGCAAGGCAGCACCCGTGAGGAACGACACGCGACTGACCCAACCAAAAAAAGTATCCACTCCGAACATGGCCCCGACCCCGACCACCAGTTCCACAAACAGCACTGCGCGCAGCGCTACACCGACGTGGCAGGCATCAAACAACAATGCGGGCACGGACGCCGGTCCGCCTGGCTCTGGCGGGAGTTCCTGGAAGGTCGATAAAATTTGCAGGTCGTTCATTCAGGATTGGGGCGTATGCTCGCTTGGCAGACCCGATTATTGATGATCCCTTGCCACCAGTCCAATGGGGCTGCGAAGGCCAGCTTTTTAAACCAGGTTTCAAACGCATGACACACAACCAATTCGACAACAAGTCCCAAGCCTGGTCAGCCCTGTTCTCCGAACCCATGAGCGACCTCGTGAAACGCTATACCGCGAGTGTCTTCTTTGACAAACGGCTTTGGAGAGCCGACATTGCAGGGTCCCTGGCCCACGCGGAGATGCTCTGCGCCCAAAAGATCATCTCGCGACAGGACCACCATGCGATCGAGCAGGGCTTGAACATGGTGGCAGCGGAGATCGAAGGCGGTAAATTTGAATGGAAACTCGATCTGGAGGACGTCCACCTGAACATCGAGGCGCGCCTGACGCAACTGGCGGGCGATGCAGGCAAGCGTCTGCACACAGGTCGCTCACGCAACGACCAGGTCGCCACCGATGTGCGCCTGTGGCTGCGGGGAGAAATTGATTCGATCAGTGCGTTGCTGCGCGAACTGCAAATAGCGCTCCTCCATGTTGCAGAAAAGAACGTCGACGTCATCCTGCCGGGATTCACCCATCTGCAGGTGGCGCAACCGGTCAGTTTTGGCCACCATTTGCTGGCCTACGTCGAAATGTTCAGCCGCGACGACGAACGTATGAGCGAAGTTCGGCGTCGTACCAACCGTCTGCCTCTAGGTGCCGCAGCACTGGCCGGCACCAGCTACCCGCTGGACCGCGAGCGGGTAGCCAGGACCCTGGGAATGGTTGATGACCATGGGCAGGCGCAAATTTGCCAGAACTCGCTGGACGCAGTCAGTGACCGCGATTTTGCCATCGAGTTTTCCGCTGCCGCCGCTCTGTGCATGGTGCATATCAGTCGCTTGAGCGAAGAACTCGTTTTGTGGATGAGTCAGAGCTTTTCGTTCATCAAGATCGCAGATCGATTCACGACAGGCAGTTCCATCATGCCGCAGAAGAAGAACCCTGACGTGCCGGAATTGGCACGCGGCAAAACTGGCCGCGTGGTGGGTCATTTGATGGGCCTGCTCACCCTGATGAAGGGTCAGCCGCTAGCCTACAACAAGGACAATCAGGAAGACAAGGAACCCTTGTTCGACACGGTCGACACGCTGAAGGACACACTGCGCATATTTGCCGAAATGATAGGCGGTCAAGCCAGCCCGACGACCGGCCTGCTCGAAGGCGGCATCGTGGTCGACGCCCAGGCCATGGAACGTGCTGCCTCCTTGGGTTACGCCACCGCCACCGACCTGGCAGACTACCTGGTGAAGAAAGGGCTTCCCTTTCGCGACGCCCATGAAACTGTCGCTCACGCCGTGAAGAAGGCGATTTCGCTGCAGATCGAATTATCTGAATTGCCGCTCGACGTACTGCAGCAGTTCAATCCCTTGATTGAAGCAGATGTGTTCAAAGTACTGTCTCTGCGCGGGTCGCTCCAGTCGAGGGACGTCACGGGTGGGACAGCGCCTCATCAGGTGCAACTGCAAATTGCGTCGCACCGTGCAAGGCTGGGATGATCGAGCGCCAGAAGGTGGCCGTCAATGATGATGGCCATGCGCCCCGTGCACATGACCGTGCGCAATTTCTTCTTCAGTGGCAGCGCGAACTTCTGTCACGGTAAGTGCAAAGCGCAAGGCCTTTCCGGCCAGCGGATGGTTGCCATCAAGCATGACCGACTGCCCCTTGATCTTCATCACGGTAAACATACGCGCACGCCCGTCCGAACCCTGGGCCTGAAGTTGCCCGCCGACCTTGACACCCGGCGGAAAGTCCGACTTCGGGATGGCCTGGACCAGACTCTCGTCACGCTCGCCAAAGGCGTCCTGCGGCGAGAGATCGAGTGTGGTCTGGTACCCTGACGTTTTACCCTCCAGCGCCTGCTCAACTTTGGGAAATAGATTGCCATAACCGCCATGCAGATAGGCCAGAGGCTCACTACTCTGCTCCAGCACCTTCCCTGCGGCATCGCACACTTTGTAGCGCAACGTGACAGCACTGTTCTTTTCGATCTTCATGAGTTAATTCACCTTAATGCCAGTATCTCAAAGTGCCATTTTCGCGCATCGATCACGAATTTCGCCGCTACTACGTAGAATCGACGGCTGATGCATTCGCTCTGCGGCGAAAGACGCTGATTTTCCCTTGCAACTCTGAGTTCTATTTGGCATGCCCGACAATCCATCCCCAAAACCATTGTCCATGATGCAGGTTCTGCTATGTGGTGCCACCATCGTGACACTGTCCATGGGCATCCGCCATGGTTTTGGTCTGTGGCTACAGCCCGTCACGCAGAGTCAGGGCTGGAGTCGTGAAACCTTCGCCTTTGCCATTGCACTGCAAAATTTGGTGTGGGGAATTTCCGGCATATTCGCCGGCATGCTGGCTGACCGGTTTGGTGCCTTCCGCGTGATTGTCGGAGGTGCTATTTTTTATGCACTCGGACTCGTCGGCATGGCTTTTGCCAGCACACCACTGCTTTTTTCAATGACTGCAGGTGTTCTCATCGGCATGGCGCAAGCCGGCACAACCTACGCCGTGATATACGGCGTCATTGGTCGCAACGTATCAGCCGAGAAGCGTTCCTGGGCCATGGGCGTAGCAGCAGCAGCCGGCTCGTTTGGCCAATTCCTGATGGTACCAACCGAAGGATTCCTGATTGGAAGCCTGGGCTGGCAAGAAGCGCTGATCGTCCTTGGCCTGGCCACCTTGATGACCATTCCCCTGGCTTGGGGTCTGCGCGAGCCGGGCTTCGCCGGTGGACTGGCCAGCCGACGTGAGCAATCCATTGTTCAAGCCTTGATCGAAGCATTCAAGTACCCAAGTTTCCAGTTGCTGATGGCCGGTTATTTCGTTTGCGGTTTTCAGGTCGTCTTCATTGGTGTCCATATGCCGAGCTACCTGAGAGACAAGGGTCTGTCACCGCAAGTGGCAAGTTACGCCTTGGCCCTGATCGGCTTGTTCAATGTATTTGGCACCTATGCAGCAGGTGCGTTGGGGCAAAAACTGCAGAAAAAGAACATCCTGGCCTTTATCTATTTCGCTCGCTCCATCGCCATCAGTGTGTTTCTCTTGGTACCTTTATCGCCTTTGAGCGTCTATGTTTTTTCCAGCGTCATGGGTTTGCTGTGGCTCTCCACCGTACCCCCCACCAACGCCACTGTGGCACAAATTTTCGGTGTGGCACATCTTTCCATGCTCAGTGGCTTCGTCTTTTTCAGCCATCAGATCGGCTCATTCATGGGGGTCTGGCTGGGCGGCTACCTGTACGACCAAACCGGTAGCTACGATCTGGTCTGGTACATCTCCATCGCGTTGGGCGTCCTGGCAGCGCTTGTGAACCTGCCCATCAAGGAAGCTTCCATCGTGCGTGAAACAGCCCTTCAAACAACCTGAAATCGTGAAACACGGCAAAGAAATTCTGCTCTACGTCGCCGCGGCAGGGCTGCTTTTGGCGGTGTTTTCACTTTATGCTCGGCCCGATTTCCTGGTCACGCTGGCAAATCAGGTTTGGGGCTGCTTCTAGACCAGGCAGCTATGGCCGAGCGTCCCGAACAACACATTTTTCCAGACCCCCTGCCGGCATCAACCTGGGTCCAGCGCTGGTCACATCTGATTGCACCGGGACTGTCGGTACTGGACCTCGCCTGCGGTCAGGGACGCCATATGAAGTGGTTTGCACGACGAGGCCACGCGGTCACCGGCGTTGATCGCTCTGTTGAAGCGCTGGCTTCAGCGTCAAGGTTCGGCCAGGTCTTGCTAGCGGATCTGGAAAATGGCCCCTGGCCACTCCAGGACGTCGATCACGCACAGCAGTTTGGCGCGGTCGTTGTGACCAACTATTTGTGGCGGCCGCTGTTCCCGCTCATCGCTGCCAGTCTGGCACCAGGAGGTCTGCTCATTTATGAAACCTTCTCCGCTGGAAACGAAACCGTTGGCAAACCCAGCCGTTCCGATTTTCTGCTGCAACCGGCTGAATTGCTGCACGCCTTTGCGAGCCTGCGCATCGTCGCCTTTGAAGAAGGTTTTCTTGATCAACCGGCTCGCTTTCTGCAGCGAATTGCCGCTGTGAAGCCGGATTCGTCGAATCCGGGCATGCAGTCGCCAAGGCGCCTGACTCTCTAGTTAGAATGCTTCTTTACGACGTTAACAAGCACTTGGACATGACATCCTCATTCAGCCAAATCAGCGGCAGCATCGTGGCACTTGTCACACCCATGCACGAAGATGGCAAGGTCGACTATCCCTGCCTGCGCAAACTGATCGATTGGCATATCGCCGAAGGCACTGACTGCGTGGGTGTCGTTGGTACCACCGGTGAATCGCCCACGGTCAACGTCCAGGAGCACTGCGAAATCATCCGCGTCGCGGTGGAGCAGGCAGCCGGGCGCGTACCCATCATGGCTGGATGTGGTGCCAATTCAACAGCAGAAGCCATTGAATTGGCCAGTTTCGCCAAAGCGGTTGGCGCCGACTGCCAACTGCAGGTTGTTCCCTACTACAACAAGCCGACCCAGGAGGGACAGTATCTGCACTTCAAGGCCATTGCAGAGGCGGTCGACCTTCCCATGGTGCTCTACAACGTACCGGGCCGGTCGGTGGCAGATCTGGCCCATGACACGGTGCTGCGTCTGGCTCAACTCGATGGTATTGTTGGCATCAAGGAAGCAACCGGGAACATTGAACGGGCCCAGTGGCTGATCCGGGAGGCACCAGCGGGCTTTGCCATTTACTCGGGGGACGACGGAACAGCGGTTGCACTGATGCTGTGTGGCGGCCACGGCAACGTCAGTGTTTCCGCCAATCTGGCACCCAGACTGATGCATGAGTTGTGCATCGCCGCCATAGCTGGCGACAGATCAAGAGCGATGCAGATCCAATTCAAGTTGCTGCCCTTGCATAAGCATCTGTTTGTCGAAGCCAACCCTATTCCGGTGAAATGGGCGATGGCACGAATGAAGTTGTGCGGGGGAGCAATGCGTCTGCCGATGACGCGTTTGACGCAGGCCAACGAGGCGACAGTTGAGAGCGCGTTACGCGCAAGCGGTCTTCTATGACAGACTCGACCCCACCCCATTTATCACCCTAAGGGAAAATTTTTTGTGAATCATTTCTGCAAACTCGTACTGCTGAGCCTCACGCTGGCATTGGCAGCATGCTCGGTTCTCGATACTGACAAGATCAACTATAAGAGCGCAGGCAAGGGCCCATCGCTGGATGTCCCTCCCGATCTGACCCAACTCTCGCGCAATACTCGGTATGCCGTTCCTGGCGGGGTCGTCACCGCTTCCAGTTTCCAACTCGGGCAGGCCACCCCAGGCACGCCGACAGCGATGACAGAAATCGGGGATGCGCGCATTGAACGTGCAGGGAACCAGCGCTGGCTGGTCATCAGTCGACCAGCGGACAAACTTTGGGACACGATTCGCGATTTCTGGCAGGAAAATGGCTTCCTCTTGGTCCTTGACCAGTCCAATCTCGGCATCATGGAAACTGAATGGGCCGAGAACCGTGCCAAGCTGCCTCAGGACATCATTCGCAGCACACTGGGACGTGTATTCGATTCACTCTACTCGACCGGTGAGCGCGACAAATTCCGCACTCGGCTGGAGCGCAATGCGAGTGGTGGAACCGAAATTTACATCAGCCACCGCGGCATGATGGAGGTGTACGGCAGCAAGGAAAAGGACTCTACGGTATGGCAACCCAAGGCCCCGGACCCGGAACTGGAGGCAGAATTCCTGAGCAGACTGATGGTGAAACTCGGAGCGACGAAGGAACAATCGAAGACCCTTATCGCGGTCGCACCCGGCAAGAGTGCTGCTCGCACGGCCGTGGTTAACGGCGTCTCGGTAGTCCAGATCGACGAGGGCTTTGACCGCGCCTGGCGACGCGTTGGCCTGGCGCTTGACCGGGCCAACTTTACCGTCGAAGATCGGGATCGTAGCCAGGGCATCTACTTTGTACGCTATGTCGAACCTTCGGCTGAGAAATCAGAGCCTGGTTTCCTGGCCTCCCTGTTCGGCACGTCGAAAGACAATGTTGCGCCTTTGAAATATCGCATCAAGCTGGTCAGTCAGGGAGAGTCAACGACTGTATCGGTTCTCAGTGCCGGCGGTTCTCCTGATACTTCAGCGAACGCGCAGCGTATCGTCAAAGTCATCGTCGATGATCTGAAGTAGGTCACAATCCCGGCCGCCTGGATCGGCGGGAGATTTGACTGCACCGGGCCAGCAAGTTATACAGACGAAAAAAAGCCACCTGACGGTGGCTTTTTTACTCAATCTTGTTGAGCAACAAGAGAAGATTTACTTCTTGGCGCTGGCAGCAGCCTCAGGTGCAGGAGCAGCAGCGGAAGCCGGAGCAGCAGCGGAAGCAGCAGCCTCAGGTGCCGAAGCAGCAGGAGCGGGAGCAGCA
Source organism: Comamonadaceae bacterium (assembly GCA_037132975.1). Classification (GTDB taxonomy): domain Bacteria; phylum Pseudomonadota; class Gammaproteobacteria; order Burkholderiales; family Burkholderiaceae_C; genus Rhodoferax. The sequence goes on along the minus strand of JBAXOZ010000009.1, from coordinate 22,835 downwards.
GCGGGAGCAGGAGCAGCAGCGGGAGCAGGAGCTTCCTCTTTCTTACCGCAAGCAACCAAAGCGGCGGCAGCAATAACAGCAGCCAATATGAGCGTTTTTTTCATTTGAAAATTACCTAGTGAGTTAATGAAACAATTTCCGGAAATTGTCACTGCAGCTAAACTGCAACGACCAAGCAGAAATGACTCGAGATCTTTCTGCTCAGCGGCTGATTATATGACAATAACCCGCTGAATCTGCAGTTGAAACTTGACGGTTAACGCTCAAGCACTCCGCGCCAATCGCTTCTTGGCATCACGAGGTACAAAGACCTTCCCGCCATTGCCAGGCTTGACGCCCATCGGCTTGCCAAAAGCAGGCTTGCGCGGACCAAAATCCCCGCGTGGCGCCGCACTGTCGTTGCGCGCGCCAGCGAATCGATCATTGAAACCTCCTTTGCGTTCATAACTGAAGGCTTCACGGTTGCCGGCAGCATTCCTGTCGGGAAAACCGCCTCGATTCGCACCAAATCCCGCTGGACGCCCAGCGCCACCAAAATTGCGTTCCCGGGACGGATGGTTAGGGGCGCTACCGCGTCCATCACGACCGGCAAAATTCGAATTGGGTCGCGAATCAAGAAAACGCTGTTGCGGCTCGAGGCCAGGAATTGTTTCACCCTTGAATTGATGGTGGCTGTAAAACTCAATGTCCATGATCTTGCGACGATCGCGGAACTCGGCGAAAGTCACCGCAAGCCCATCACGCCCAGCGCGCCCGGTACGGCCAATGCGGTGTGTATAGTCCTCGGCCTTCATGGGTAAACCGAAGTTGAATACGTGACTGACTGTGGGTACATCAATACCGCGCGCAGCGACATCGGTTGCCACAAGAATCTGTACCTGCCCCTGCCGTAGTGCCATTAACCGGCGATTGCGCAAGCCCTGGCTCAACGCACCGTGCAAAGCGACCGCTGAGAATCCCTCTTGTTGCAAGTCGTTGGCCAGACCATCGCATTCAATTTGAGTACTGGCAAAAACAATGGCCTGGTTGATATTGCTGTCGCGCAGCCAGTGGTCCAGCAATTTGCGCTTGTGCTGAGCGTTGTCGGCCCAAAAGAGCTTCTGCTCGATGTTTTGATGCTTCTCCTGCGGACTGTCAATCTGCAAACGCTGCGGCTCACGCATCACGCGGGATGCCAGTTGCTGAATGCGTGGTGCGAAAGTCGCGCTGAACATCATGGTCTGCTTGCGAGCTATGGTCAGCTGGTTTATTTCGGCCAGGTCATCCGAGAAGCCCAGATCGAGCATCCGGTCAGCCTCATCAACCACCAGAAATTGAACTTGGTCCAGTTTGATTTGCATAGACCGCTGAAGATCGAGCAGGCGTCCCGGTGTGGCAACTACGAGGTTGGCGTTTTGCAGCTTGGCAATCTGTAACTGGTATGGCATACCCCCCACAATGTTGGCGATCCGCAAACCACGGCAGTGCTGCACCAGATCAATGGCATCGTGTGCCACCTGTTGCGCAAGTTCTCGCGTTGGACAAACCACCAGTGCGCCAGGTGCAGCAGCAGAAAAATTCCGCGGATTGGTGGGATCTTTGCGCTTGGCGCGCTTCGGGGGCGCCTCACCCTTCGCAGCGGCCTGGGCCACTGCGTGCTCAAAGTCCGCACGCTCCTTAGCCTCGGCCTGCGCCTGCTGTGTCAACAGCGTGTGCAAGACCGGCAACAAGAACGCAGCCGTCTTGCCGCTGCCGGTTTGACTGGACACCATCAAGTCGATAAAGCGTGCTGCTTGGTCGGCCGCTTCGTGGCCTTGCATAGCCAGCGGAATGGTCTTCTGCTGCACGGTCGTCGGTTGAGTGAATCCGAGGTCTTTGACCGCATGAATCAACTCGGGAGCCAGGCCGAAAGTCAGAAAGCCATTGGGCACCTGATCGGCATCATTCACTGCCGCGGGCACTGTGTTCGGCATTTCTGCCGTTGGATTGGAAAAATTTTCGACAAGCGAAATATCGCCCGTCGCCAGAATAGCGTCAGTCATGAATTTACTCACACGCGAGCGTTGCAGGGTATGCAACTGCTCCGTCAATGGTTAAAAAACATCAACCATCAAACGGAACCCGCGCGAACTCAGGATGAGTTATTCAGCGCCGGGGGCCCTTTCCTGCGAAATTTCGACAACGAAACCGCTTTGGACCCTGTGAATGAAGGAGATGTACAAATCACACCGATGTTTTCGGTGCAGCCTGCGATTATGGCACAAATTCGGGTTTCTACCTAATTCACCAAATTCAGGAAGTGTTCGCGGTAGTGCTCGAGTTCGTCAATTGACTCATGAACGTCGGCCAATGCAGTGTGGCGTTGCTGCTTCTTGAACGACGCGTAGACCTCCGGAGCCCAGCGCTTGGATAACTCCTTGAGCGTGCTCACATCCAGATTGCGGTAGTGAAAGAAGGCTTCGAGCTTTGGCATGTACCTGACCAGGAATCGTCGGTCCTGCCCGATGCTGTTGCCGCACATGGGGGAACTCTTCTTGGGGACATACTCTCCGAGAAATGAAATCAACCGTGTTTGTGCCTCTTCCTCGTTAACAGTTGACACCTTCACTTTTTCGATCAGTCCACTCTTGCCGTGTGTCCCTTTGTTCCATGCGTCCATCTTGTCAAGTTGTTCCTGGCTTTGGTGAATAATCAAAACCGGACCTTCTGTTCGGCTTTCGAGTGCCGGCCCGGTTACCACGACGGCAATTTCGATGATGCGATCCACCTCCGGATCAAGACCGGTCATTTCACAATCAAGCCAGATCAGGTTTTGATCTGATTTTCCAAGTGGCGCCTGGTGTCCAGGAATGTTCTGCGTATTCATGGTCCGAATTGTCGCCGATGGCCTAAACTTGGGCGCCATGTCTGATTCGTCCTATCTTTACTCCTCTTCCTGGATTTTGACTGCCACCTTTACATTGGCGTTGGCCATTTCCACAACGCTAAAAGTCTGGCTCAGTATCCGGCAAGCCCGCCACGTGGCTCTGCACCGCAACATAGTACCCACGGCGTTTTTCCAGAATGTACCCCTGTCAGCTCACCGGAAGGCTGCCGACTACACGATCGCCAAGACCCGCACCGGGCTGCTGGAAATCGCAATCAGTGTCGTCGTACTTGTCGCTTGGACATTGCTTGGAGGACTGTCGGCGCTCAACTCTGCACTACTGCAGTCGCTAGGGGGAGGCATGATCCAGCAAATTGCGTTGTTGGCAAGTTTTGTGCTCATCAGCGGCCTGCTTGATTTACCTCTGGCGCTGTACCAGACCTTTGTTATTGAAGAGCGTTTCGGATTTAACAAGATGACACTCCGACTCTGGCTGATCGACCTGGGCAAATCATGTTTGATTGGCGCGCTGGTTGGCCTACCAATTGCGGCCCTGATCTTGTGGCTCATGGGTGCCGCCGGAAACCAATGGTGGTTATGGGCTTGGTGCGTCTGGATGGGTTTCAACCTCATGCTGCTGCTGATCTACCCCGCCTTCATCGCTCCGATGTTCAACAAGTTCACACCTCTGGACGACGAGTTGCTAAGGGCACGTGTGACAGCACTCATGCATCGCTGCGGATTTGCAGCGAAGGGGCTTTTCGTGATGGACGGCAGCAAGCGCAGCGCCCACGCCAATGCATATTTCACTGGATTTGGGGCAGCCAAGCGGGTTGTCTTCTACGACACGCTGCTGGCCCGACTCTCAGCTGCGGAAGTGGACGCGGTACTGGCACATGAATTGGGCCACTTCAGGCATTGGCATATTGGCAAGCGCATCCTGATGATGTTTGGCCTCAGTCTTCTCTGTTTTTCGTTGGTAGGCTGGCTCGCCAATCAGGTCTGGTTCTACCAGGGACTGGGAGTCGAACCCAACCTGAATGCACCCAACGATGGGCTGGCACTGCTTCTTTTCATGCTGAGCCTTCCCGTCTTTGGCTTCTTCTTGACACCTATCCTGGCATCCTTGTCGCGTCGGCACGAATTTGAAGCTGATGCTTATGCGGTGGCGAAGACCAGCGGGCCGGACCTGTGCACTGCATTGCTTAAACTGTACGAAGACAATGCCGCCACACTGACGCCAGACCCGGTCTATGCGAAGGTCTACTACTCACATCCTCCGGCCTCTGAGCGCTTGGCACGGATCACGCTCCAGAACCGGTGATCGCCAAGACGGACAGGTTGATGGATCCCGCACCACTCCACAATGGACTGATCGTGGCCGCCTATGGGCGCCACTTTCTGGTGGAAACACCCGAGGGAAACCGTCTGATCTGCCACTCCCGCGGCAAGAGGAGCCAGGGACTGGTAGGCGACCGGATCCTGTGGCTGGCCACTGGCAGCGACGGCACGGTTGAAAAGATCCAGGAACGAAAAAACGTACTTTACCGCCAGGATTCCATTCGCACCAAGTCGTTTGCCGCAAACCTGGATCAAATATTGATCCTGATTGCCGCCACGCCCGAATTTTCCAGCAGTCAACTTTCTCGCGCCCTGATTGCAGCTGAGGCCGAACACATCACGCCCATCATTGCCCTGAACAAGAGCGACTTGATTGAACCTTTCGACCGCGCCTGGGAGTGGCTCATGCCGTACAGGCAGATGCATTACGGCGTATTGCCCCTATCTCTCAAACAGTCCCCCCAAGTGGATCGCGAGAAATTGTTAGCGCTGCTCTCAGGGAAGACGACGCTGGTGCTGGGGCCGTCCGGGGCAGGCAAAAGCACCTTAATCAATTTGCTGGCGCCAGGCGCCCTGGCACAGACGCGCGAGATTTCCGAGGCATTGAACTCTGGCAAACACACCACGACCAGCACCACCTGGTACTGGGTGGACAAGGCCAAGACGACCGCAGTGATCGACTCGCCTGGCTTTCAGGAGTTTGGGCTGAATCACATTGATGCCGCAAGGCTGGCGTCCTACATGCCCGACCTCAAGCGCCACGCCGCCGATTGCAAGTTCTACAACTGCAGTCACTTGCACGAACCGGGGTGTGGCGTTCTGGCAGCAGTTACATCCGACACCAACGCTGGTGAAATAAGCGCCAACCGCTACAAGATCTACCGCGAACTGCACGCCGAGCTAAGTCAACCGGCAAGATATTGAGAGTATCAACCCAACAAGCGGGCCAGTGTCAGCAGGGCAAGCAACACCATCCACATGACCACTGTGCGCCAGACCAAACCCACCACAACCGCTAAATGAGCCAGTTCGGGTACTTGTCCGCTGAACTGGTCGCTTTGGTCGTCCACCGCCTGTAGACGAATATTCACGGCACCGGAGGTCGCAGCCAGCACAACACTATCGTTGTCGCCGACAAAGCGCGGTTCATGACTGCGCCAGCAATCGATTGCTTCCTCAAAACTACCCACTACCGCAAAGCTCAAGGCCGTCATTCTGGCGGGCATCCAGTCGACAACAATCCATGCGTCATTGGCTGTTTGCCTCAATGCTTCGCTAACAGGTTGATGGTGCGTCTGGCTAGTGTGGCGCCAGTAGCGGGCTACAAATTCGGTCAGTCTGTAGAGCACGGCACCGGCCGGACCAAAGCCAAAGGCAGCCAACAATGAATACCAGCTCAAGACACCAAAAACATGACGGTGTGCTGATAGCACCGAGTGTTCAATCACGTGACGTACGATCTCGCTGCGCGGCAGTTCACTCGCATCAATCTGTTTCCAACTTGCCAGCAGTGACCTCGCTAGATTTTCGTCGCCATCAGCCAATGCATCCCTGATCTGCGTGAAATGAAAACTGAATTGCCTGAACCCCAGCGTTGCATAAAGCACTGCCACACTCCATACAACGGCCGCCAGCCACCCCAACCAGGCATCAAGCGCCCAATAGATGGCCATGACAAGCAGCGATGGAGCAAGGACCGAAAATCCCCATGCCAACCAGCCATGAAACGACTTTCCTGCGTCGAAATTTCGCGAACTCCAGCGCACCCACGCTCGCAGACTTGCATGCACTGAATTGCCTCTGCTGAGGGGGCGAGCCTGCTCCAAAAGCAGGGCGACAAGCACAGAAATGAAGCTCATCGGAGCATCATAGCGGACCGGGCTGTCAGGCTGAAAGCAGACGATAGAAATTGCGCAACATGCCTGCTGTGGCGCCCCAGATAAATCGTTGCGCCGACTTGTCCTGATAGGGCATGGAAAACCACTCCCTTCGAACCCCTTCCCACTCAAAAGCGTGACGCCGGTGGTGGGAAGGGTTCATCAGGAACGCCAGTGGCACCTCAAACACGTCAGCCACCTCATAACCGTTCGGACTCAAAGAGAAGCCGGGTTGCACCAACGCGATGACTGGCGTAATGATGAACGCTGTTCCCGTAACGTAGTGAGGCAAGACGCCAAGCACATCAACCAGAGATGGATCGAGTCCGATTTCTTCCTCCGCTTCACGCAGCGCGGTGGCCGAGGCGTCAGCATCCTCTTTGTCGGCCTTGCCACCGGGAAAGGCGATCTGTCCAGAATGGTTTGAAAGATGCTTGGTACGTTCCGTCAACAAGACGGTCGGTTGCTCACGCATCACGATGGGAACCAGCACGGCTGCCTCAATTGGAGTCCGATCCGAGAACCTCTTCTCAGCCCATACTTCGGGTTCCCAGGCTGGGAGAGCTGCAAACCGTCGGCGCAAGGCCGCTGGCTGCAGGACGTCCAGCCCCACAGCCGGCAAATGTGAATCAACACCCAGGACCGGCACCTGAGAGGGATCAAAGTTTGGCAACTTTGACAAAGGAATTTCGATCGAACTCGTCAAAATGAAGTATCAAAAAAAAGCCGCCACAAGCGCAAGCTGGGGCGGCAATTCAAAGAACAATTAGCTCTATTCGGCAACGGCCTTGCTGACACTCTTCTTTGCCGACAGTTTTTCCTTGATGCGAGCAGACTTGCCGCTGCGGTCACGCAGATAGTAGAGTTTGGCGCGACGGACATCGCCACGACGCTTGATTTCAATGCTGGCGATCAACGGACTGTAGGTTTGGAACGTGCGCTCGACACCTTCACCGCTGGAGATCTTGCGAACAATAAAACCACTGTTGAGGCCGCGATTGCGCTTGGCAATGACAACCCCCTCATAGGCCTGCAAACGCTTGCGGGTGCCTTCAACGACGTTCACGTTGACGATGACCGTGTCACCAGTGGAGAATTCAGGGATGGTTTTCCCAAGACGAGCAATTTCTTCCTGCTCAAGGGTTTGAATCAAGTTCATGATGGCCTCTTATGATCTTGGCAGCGCCAGTGTCCGGATTGACACAAGAGCTCGGTTGGCGACGCAACATAGCGGCCTGCCAGAGGATCTGTAAACCGAAGATTATAGCCTGCGTCGCCGGAACAGGGCGCAATGCCCTAGGCAAGGCCTGCGAGGAATGCTTCGTCGGCGCCGCTCAGATTTCCGGCACGGCGTGCCTGGTCTATCAATTCAGGACGCAAAGCCGCCGTCAACGTCAAACGCTGCTGACGTCGCCACGACTCAATCTGCTCGTGATGACCCGACAGCAGCACCTCCGGCACGCCCAGGCCAGACCATACTTCCGGTCGTGTGTAGTGCGGACAATCCAGCAACCCGTCCAGCGCCGGATTAAAACTGTCCTGCTGATGACTGTCAGCCGTATTCAATACACCCGGCTGCAAGCGCGCAACTGCATCCAGCAATGCCATGGCGGGAATCTCACCCCCGGACAGCACGAAGTCACCCAGACTGATCTGTTCTGTCACATGCGCATCAATGAATCGCTGGTCAATTCCCTCGTAGCGGCCACATATCAGGATGGCGCCCTCGCTCTGCGCCCAACGATTCACCATGGAGTGATTCAGTTGCCGGCCCACAGGAGAAAACAGTACAACGGGCGGACTTTTTGCACGTTGCGCCCGGATTGCTTGCAGACACAGTGTCAAGGGCTCGGCCATCATGATCATGCCAGGGCCACCACCAAACGGTCGATCATCCACCCGTCGGTAGTTTCCAGCCGCAAAGTCACGCGGATTCAACAATTTGACATCCACCTGACCCGATTCAAATGCGCGCCGCGTGATGCCGGCCGTCAGGAAGGCACTGAACATTTCCGGGAACAGAGTAACGACATCGAATCGCATAACAAGCTATTCAGTATTCGGCTTGCCAGTCAACAACAATGCGCCCTGCCGCCAGATCCACATCGTCCACGTAGACCGACACAAAAGGTATCATCCGCTCAGTCTTTTTGCCGCCTAGGTCAGACTCCATCACGAGCACGGTCTGTGCTCCGGTTGAAAGCAACTCAGTCACCGTGCCAAGCGCCACGCCCTCGCGGTTGACAACATTCAGTCCAATCAGATCAACCCAATAATATTCATCTTTCTGAGCTGTTGGAAAACTGCCTCGGGAAATAAAAATACGAGCGCCACGCAAGAACTCCGCGGCGTCCCTGTCATCAACTTCACGCGCCGAAGCGACAACCACGCCGGAATGCATCTTGGCCTCGGTAATAGCCAGCTTGGCCACACCGGAGAAAGTCTTGGCGCCCTTTTCAGCCGGCATCAAGAACCATCGTTTGGAAGAAAAAAGCGCCTCTGGATCGGCGCTATAGGGCAATACTCGGAACCAGCCCTTGATGCCCCAGGCATCACTGATACGCCCAACTTCGATGGCATCCGACGGCAGGTCGGCCGCTTCGAGGCCAGGGAGCATCACAACAATCGCATCAAGCTGCTTTTTTTGCCGCTTGAGCTACCAAACGTTCCACCGTCGGCGAGGCCTGAGCGCCAACGCTCCTCCAGTACGTCAGGCGGTCCTGCGCAATACGGATGCTTTCTTCTGTGGCCGTGGCGATCGGGTTATAAAAACCGATGCGCTCGATGAAGCGCCCATCGCGACGGGTACGCTTGTCGGCAACAACAATATTGAAAAACGGGCGAGCCTTAGCACCGCCACGGGCGAGTCGAATAACGACCATGGTATATCCTTTGGGTAGCGGAGTTTTATGTCCGCCAGTAAATTGAGCACTTCAATCAGCGCTTGAGACACGCGACATGACCACCTGGCCAGCGACACGCTGAATAGTCCCTGATTATAACGTTTTCAATATTTATGACCACCATCCGTCCCAGTCAACCGCAAGATGTCCCTGACATTGCTGCAATCTACGCCCACCATGTACTTGTTGGCACTGGCACTTTCGAAATTGAGCCCCCTTCGCTCAGCGACATGGCAGACCGGCGTGCCGACGTACTGACCAAGGGCCTGCCATACCTGGTTGCTGTTGACGGCAACCAGGTACTTGGTTTTGCCTACTGCAACTGGTTCAAGCCCCGACCGGCCTATCGATTTTCGGCCGAGGACTCCATCTATCTGGCGCCAGCCGCTCAGGGGCAGGGCCTTGGACGCGTGCTATTAACTGAACTTGCGTCGCAGGCCGAACGGGTTGGCGTACGAAGACTGATTGCAGTTATCGGCGACTCAAGCAATGTTGGATCCGTTGCAGTCCACCGGTCAGTCGGCTTCAGGCCGGTTGGCGTTCTCAAATCGTGTGGCTGGAAATTTGACCGATGGCTGGACGTCGTCCTGATGGACATGCCACTCGGTCCCGGCGACCGTTGTGCGCCGGACTAGAAAATCTGCAAGCTGACCCAGTAAGCAATTGCAGCGACGAAGGCCGTCGCCGGAATCGTCAGAATCCAGGCCCAGATAATATTTCCTGCAACACCCCAGCGCACGGCGCTGGCTCGCTGGGTAGCGCCAACACCCACAATCGCCCCTGTGATCGTGTGTGTTGTCGATACAGGAATACCAAGAATGGCAGCCATGAAAAGGGTAATGGCACCCCCGGTTTCAGCGCAAAATCCGTGCACCGGCTTCAATTTTGTCAACCTTTGACCCATCGTTTTGACGATGCGCCAACCGCCAAACAGGGTCCCCATCGCAATCGCCGTATAGCAACTTAGTACCACCCAGGTCGGTGGTGATTTGTCACTTGACACGCTGTAGCCGGTGGCGATCAACAGCATCCAGACAATCCCTATGGTTTTCTGTGCATCGTTACCGCCATGGCCCAGGCTGTAGGCACCAGCAGACACCAGTTGGAGTCGGCGAAACCAGCGATCAACCCGACTCGGTGTGCTGCGACGCAGAAGCCAGGACACCGCAATCAGCATCAGTGATCCAAGCAAAAATCCCATCAGCGGGGATACAAAAATAAAGATCACCGTCTTCAATATGCTCGAGAACACAAGTGCCGAAGCACCCGCCTTCGAAATAACAGCGCCAACAATGCCGCCAATCAGGGCGTGTGAGGAACTGCTCGGAATGCCGTAGTACCAGGTAATGAAATTCCAGCTGATAGCGCCGACCAGAGCACCAAACACCACGTTCACATCAACGACGCCTGGCTGGGCAAGCCCTTTCCCGATCGTGGCTGCAACGCTCAGGTGGAAAACAAATATCGCAATGAAGTTGAAAACCGCGGCAAAAAGTACGGCCTGCCCGGGCTTCAGCACACCGGTCGAAACGACGGTTGCAATGGAGTTTGCCGCGTCATGAAAACCATTCATGAAATCGAAAGCCAGCGCCAGCAGAACCAGCAGTGCCACCACCCACAGTCCGACCTGAACTGATGCCATGTCAGGCAATCCTCAGGAATTCTCGAGGACGATGCCCTCGATCACGTTGGCGACGTCTTCGCACTTGTCGGTGATGGTCTCAAGCAGTTCATAGATGGCCTTGAGTTTGATCACCTCCCGCACATCCGGCTCTTCGCGAAAAAGCTTGCTCATGGCACTGCGCATCACGCGATCAGCATCAGACTCCAACTGATCAATTTCCTCGCAGGTTTTCAGCGCAGCCGCGGCCGTCGCCGGATCTGCAATTTTGGCCAGCATGGAGACGGCGTCGCGCACCCTTTCACAGCATTTCACGCTCAAATCGGTCAGTCGGGTGATGTCTTCCGTCATGTGATGCACGTCATACAAGGCCATGGTTTCGGCCGAATCCTGAATCAGATCGGCGATATCGTCCATCGTATTGATCAGGGTGTGAATCTGCTCCCGATCAATTGGCGTAATGAACGTGATGTGAATAGCCTTGTTGACGTCGTGCGTAACCCGATCAGCCGCGCGCTCGGCGTTGTCCACATCCTGATTGTATTTTTGGCGCAAATGTTGATCACTGTAGTTGGCGACCAACTTGGAGAACGCCATGGCCGCCTCGACGATACGGTCAGCGTGCTGGTTGAACATCTCGAAAAAATTGCCTTCCCGCGGCAACAGCTTGCCAAAAAACATGGCTGACTCCTGAAGGGAATATGTCAAAACTTTGACGACTTTGTGACTGCGCGAAGTTTAACCGCCTGACCTCCAAATACGGACCCGACAAATCAAGCAGTTCGAAAAATAAAGTAGACCGCGTCAACCATGCACAAAGCCACCCAAACGCAGTCCAATTTAAAGGGTTCCTTGAGATAGAGCAAAGCAACAATGAAAATGCCCCACAGGAAATGTTGTGGGGCATCCCTTAAACATCCGTCCCGAATAGATCGGGGACGTGGGCTACAGACTAAACTGTTGCGTCGTCCTTGACACTGTTCGCGGCATCGGTGTAATCCTTGACCTGGTCAAAGTTAAGGTACTGATAGACCTTGTCACTGGCCGCCGTCAAAACACCCATGTCAGCCATGTACTCCGCTTTGGTCGGAATGCGTCCGAGTTTGGAGCAGATGGCAGCCAACTCGGCGCTGCCAAGATAGACATAGCTGTTCTTTCCCAATCGATTCGGGAAGTTGCGCGTGGAAGTGGAAAACACGGTCGCACCCTCTCGCACCTGCGCCTGGTTGCCCATGCACAAACTGCAGCCCGGCATTTCCATGCGCGCACCGGCAGAGCCCAGGACGCCGTAATGCCCCTCCTCTGTCAGTTGCTTGGCATCCATTTTTGTCGGTGGCGCCATCCATAATTTCACCGGAATATCACGCTTGTTTTCCAGCAATTTGCTGGCGGCCCGGAAATGACCAATGTTGGTCATGCAGGAACCGATAAAGACCTCATCAATCTTGGCGCCTGCCACTTCCGACAAGGTCTTGACGTCGTCCGGATCATTCGGGCAGGCCACAATGGGCTCATGAATATCTGCCAGGTCGATTTCAATGACGGCGGCATACTCGGCGTCGGCATCGCCCTTGAGCAACTGTGGATCCTGCAGCCAGGCCTGCATCGCCTTGATACGGCGGTTGAGGGTACGCACATCCGAATAGCCTGAGGCAATCATCCATTTCAGCATCGTGATGTTGCTTGTGATGTACTCGATGATGGGCTCTTTGTTCAGATGCACGGTGCAGCCACCGGCGCTACGTTCGGCCGAAGCATCGCTGAGCTCAAATGCCTGCTCTACCTTCAGATTGGGCAGGCCTTCTATCTCAAGAATACGTCCCGAAAAAATGTTCTTCTTCCCTTGTTTGGAAACGGTCAACAAGCCCGCCTTGATGGCGTACAGCGGTATCGCGTTGACCAGATCACGCAGTGTGATGCCAGTTTGCATCTTCCCTTTGAAACGCACCAGCACACTCTCGGGCATGTCAAGTGGCATCACGCCGGTAGCAGCACCGAATGCCACCAAACCGGACCCCGCCGGGAAACTGATGCCAATCGGAAAACGGGTGTGGCTATCACCACCTGTTCCTACCGTGTCTGGCAGCAGCATGCGGTTCAGCCAGCTGTGGATGATGCCGTCACCCGGGCGCAAGGGAACACCACCGCGCGTACTCATAAATTCGGGCAGTTCGTGGTGCATCTTCACGTCCACCGGCTTTGGGTAGGCAGCTGTATGGCAAAACGATTGCATGACCAGATCCGCGCTAAATCCCAGACAAGCCAGATCCTTCAGTTCGTCGCGGGTCATGGGGCCGGTTGTGTCTTGCGAGCCAACGCTGGTCATTCGGGGCTCACAATAAGTGCCAGGACGCACACCCTTGCCTTCTGGCAGGCCGCAGGCACGACCGACCATTTTTTGAGCCAGCGTGAACCCCTTGCCAGAGTCTGCCGGGTTCTGCGGCAGTCTAAACAGCGTGCTTGCGGCCAAACCCAGCGCCTCTCGCGCCTTGGCCGTAAGACCCCGACCAACGATCAGGGGGATGCGGCCGCCTGCGCGCACCTCGTCAAACAGCACATCGCTCTTGACCTTGAATTCAGCGATCACCTTGCCGTCTTTGAGCGCCTTGCCCTCATAAGGCCTAAGCTCGACAACATCACCCATATTCATCTGACTGACATCGAGTTCAATCGGCAGCGCACCAGAATCTTCCATCGTGTTATAAAAAATCGGCGCGATTTTTGAACCGAGACAGACGCCGCCAAAACGCTTGTTCGGAACGAACGGAATGTCCTCGCCAGTGAACCACAGCACGGAGTTGGTAGCAGACTTGCGGGAGGAGCCCGTACCCACCACATCGCCGACGTAAGCCACTAAATTGCCTTTGGCTTTGAGATCGTCGATGAACTTGACCGGACCACGTTTGCCGTCTTCTTCGGGCACGATGCCAGGTCGCGCATTTTTGTGCATGGCCAGAGCGTGCAAGGGAATGTCGGGGCGACTGAACGCGTCTGGTGCTGGTGACAAATCGTCCGTATTGATCTCACCCTCGACCTTGAAAACGGTCAGGGTGATCGACTTCGCCACTTCCGGACGAGAGGTGAACCACTCAGCGTCAGCCCAGCTCTGTAGAACGGCCTTGGCGTTGGCGTTGCCTTTTTCTGCCTTCTCCTGTACGTCGTGGAATTGATCGAACATCAGCAGTGTTTTCTTCAAGCCTTCGGCCGCAACGGTTCCCACCGTCGAATCGTCGAGCAGATCAACCAAGGGGCTGATGTTGTAGCCACCCAGCATGGTCCCGAGCAACTGTGTTGCCTTCTCGCGCGAGATCAGAGGACACTTTTCCGAGCCATGTGCCACAGCGGCAAGATAGCTCGCCTTCACTTTGGCTGCATCATCGACGCCCGCTGGCACGCGATGCGTTATCAAATCCAGCAAGGTGGCTTCTTCACCTGACGGTGGATTCTTCAGCAGTTCGATCAGTTCGCCGGTCTGCCTGGCAGACAGGGGCAACGGTGGAATGCCCAGGGCTGCGCGTTCAGCGACGTGGACGCGATAGTTCTGCAACATGATTACTCCTTATCAAAATCAATAAAACGGGTTGGGACCCTTGAGCAGGGCCAATTTTCCAATTATTTGGCGAGGGTCGCCCGGGGCGCATCAAGAATACTGGGTACTGGATTCTTCTTCAAATTTTCAGCCACCACAGCCTGATTCGGACTGATACATTCGTCGGCCAGCCTTTGACCCAATTTTTGGCTCATCAGCATGGACTTATTACCCAGTTGCAGCCACATCGCCCCGGCTCTGGGATCTTCAAGACGGATGGCACCTGTCCGGCTGCTCACCGGATGCATGCGGAAAGTCATATTCTTGGTCCGAACCAAAAAAACACCAGGTCTTTTTTCACTTGGTGTGATCGTGACGGATGCCCCCAATTCGCAGGGAATCACGCCAACATGGACCAGTTTCGCCAGTTCAAGTTCTTCCGCAGTCAAATTCAACTGAACATCGTCGTCAATCGGCGTCACTTCTTCCACTACCTTGAGTGCAGAACGACGCACACCAGGCGTCAACTTGGGCGTCGCGGCGACTGCCTTGGTCTGCGCCGGCACAGACGGGCCGACCTGAGACAAGGCCAGTGCGGGCACTGCCATCGTCAGGGCAAGGAACAAAACAGACTTCATGGCATCTCCCAGAACCGATTGAGTTGATGGGCGATGCGAGGGGCCAGAATTGCGCCCCCATCAACCGCACGCCGCGCCAAAAAACATCGCACAGCTGGCATTCAAGCCGGCTGCGCGACAGCAGTAAATGGCAATTCGTGTTAGCCGACCAAGTGGGCAACGCCAGCTTGCTCGTCCTGCAGTTCCTTCAGTGTCTTGTTAATGCACTCCTGGCTGAACGCATCGATTGGCAAACCCTCAACCACTTTGTACTCGCCACCGGCACATGTCACGGCAAAACCAAACATCGTGTCCTTGGGAATCCCATACTGGCCATCCGACGGGATACCCATGGTGACCCACTTGCCGTTGCTGCCCAGCACCCAGTCACGCATGTGATCAATGGCAGCGTTGGCGGCAGAAGCTGCGGACGAGACGCCGCGCGCGGCAATGATGGCAGCGCCGCGCTTGCCGACGGTCGGCAGGAAGGTATTGGCATTCCAGTCATGATCATTGATCATGTCCTTGACGCTGGCACCATTGATCGTGGCGAAGCGATAGTCAGCGTACATGGTCGGCGAATGGTTGCCCCAGACTGCCATCTTCTCGATGTCCGCCACCGCTTTACCGGTCTTGGAGGCCAACTGGCTCAAAGAGCGGTTGTGGTCAAGGCGCAGCATGGCGGTGAAGTTCTTGCGCGGCAGATCGGGCGCGCTCTTCATCGCGATATAGGCATTCGTGTTGGCCGGGTTGCCAACCACCAGCACCTTGACGTCGCGACTGGCCACCGCATTCAGTGCCTTGCCCTGCTCCGTGAAAATGGCGCCATTGACGGCCAGCAATTCGGCGCGCTCCATACCTGGTCCCCGGGGCCGCGAACCAATCAAGAGGGCGTAATCGGCATCTTTGAAAGCGGTCATCGGGTCTGCATGAGCCTGCATCCCGACCAACAAGGGAAACGCACAATCCTGCAGTTCCATCATGACGCCCTGCAGAGCCTGCTGTGGCTTCTCCAGAGGAACCTCCAACAGTTGAAGGATGACAGGTTGGTCCTTGCCCAACATCTCGCCGGAGGCGATGCGGAACAGGATGGCGTATCCAATTTGACCTGCTGCGCCAGTAACGGCGACGCGGACGGGCTTTTTGCTCATGGTGAGACTCCAGAGTTGTTGTGAAACCGGGTTCTGGGGTAGCTCAAACGGGATGCTGAGCCCCACAGAATGCAGCACTAGTTTACTCTTGAAAGCCCCCAATTCGAAATTTGTCTTATGTCTTATATAAGATAAGATGCGACTCGAACGCATCAAGCCGTCCGAGGTTGCACACCCATGATCACATCACCGCTCCCACCTAGCGAAACGAGCCCCGCTGCGAACGACAACGGGTCCGCCATCACGCCTTCTTTCAGTCCGCTCTACCAGCAAATCAAAGGCATGATTCTCAACAGCCTGCGACTTGGTGAATGGAAGCCAGGTGAGGCCATTCCCAGCGAAATGGACCTGGCAACACGCTTTCGTGTCAGTCAGGGCACGGTACGAAAGGCCATTGACGATCTGGCGGCGGAGCATCTGCTGGTGCGACGGCAAGGGAAAGGGACGTTTGTCGCCACCCATGCAGAGCAGCAAGTGCAGTTTCGCTTTTTGAAACTGGTACCCAACAACGGCAATCCAGGCAGTGAAGGTCCGGCCCATCGGGACATCGTGCAATGCCGTCGCAGCAGCGCCAGCGCAGACGTTGCACGTGCACTGGCCTTGCGCACAGGTGATGCCGTGCTGCAGGCACGCCGTGTCCTCAGTTTTCTTGACACGCCCGCGATTCTCGAAGACATCTGGCTGCCAGCGGCTCCCTTCAAGGGCCTGACCGCCGAACGACTGACGAATCACCAGGGTCCAATGTACGCCCTGTTTGAGACAGAATTTAACGTGCGTATGGTTCGCGCGGAAGAGAAGATACGGGCCGAACCGGCCACGCAAGGACACGCCGAACTGCTGAAAATCGCTCAGGGCACCCCCTTACTCAGTGTCGAGCGCATTGCCTACACCTACAAGGATGTGCCAATGGAACTGCGGCGTGGCTACTATCGCACCGACACTCACTACTATCACAACCGATTAAGCTGAGTATGCCAAGGGCTTGCGAGCCTGCCATAGAATTTCCAGGCAAACGATGGGTGATTGCAACGCAGCGCTCGCCCGCAACAAGGAAGAACACAGCATGTCTGAATCAGCACCAAGCAGCGCAGAAAAGCGACCCGAATTTCGCAATATTCATGCTTTTAGAGACCTGCCAGGCTACCGATGGCCGCCGGCTGCCGTCGTGTCCGGCATGCATCGTGCCAGCGGACTGATGATGTTCTTGCTGCTGCCCTTCATCATCTGGATGTTCGACACCTCGATTTCGTCCGAGATTTCCTTTGCAAGATTCAGGTCCGCCTTCAATGTCGGCATGCTCGGCTTGCCAGGCCTGATCTGGAAACTGGTGGCACTGGCGCTGATCTGGGCCTATTTGCATCACTTCCTCGCGGGTCTGCGCCACCTCTGGATGGACGCCAGCCACGCTGCCGTCAGCAAAGAATTTGGCAAGTCGTCGGCGCTCACCGTCATTGCAATGAGTCTCGGTCTGACCGTTGTGCTGGGCGCAAAGCTGTTTGGCCTCTACTAAGGAAAGCATCATGTCGGTCAATTTCGGCTCCAAACGCCTCGTTGTGGGCGCACATTACGGTCTGCGCGACTGGCTGGCCCAGCGTGTGACGGCAGCGGTGATGGCCCTGTTTACGCTACTGGTTCTGGCCCAACTCATCTTCAGCAAGGGCCCCATCGGCTATGACCAGTGGGCAGGCATCTTTTCACCGCAATGGATGAAGGCGCTGACCTTCAGCGTCATCGTCGCGCTTGCCTTTCACGCCTGGGTCGGCATGCGCGAAATCTGGATGGATTACATCAAGCCCGTGGGTCTGCGCCTTTTCCTGCAGTCAGCGACCCTGCTCTGGCTTGTTTCCTGTAGCGGATGGGCGATACAGGTCCTATGGCGCCAGTGAGTCCTCGCCAGGCAACAGCCGTCCCTGCAGCAACTGCCCTTTTGACATCCATTTCAAACCCATCATGACTGTTACATCCAAACTCCCGAGACGCCAATTTGACGTCGTCATCGTCGGCGCCGGCGGCTCAGGTATGCGCGCTTCGCTGCAACTGGCCCGAGCCGGTCTGAAGGTCGCTGTGCTATCCAAAGTTTTCCCGACGCGCTCCCACACGGTCGCCGCGCAAGGCGGGATCGGTGCCTCCCTGGGCAATATGTCCGAGGACAACTGGCACTACCACTTCTACGACACTGTCAAAGGCTCAGACTGGCTCGGAGACCAGGACGCCATCGAATACATGTGCCGTGAGGCCCCCAAGGTCGTGTACGACCTGGAACACATGGGCATGCCGTTTGATCGCAATCCCGACGGTACGATCTACCAGCGCCCCTTCGGCGGACACACCGCCAACTACGGCGAAAAGCCGGTGCAGCGCGCCTGCGCCGCAGCCGACCGCACCGGCCACGCCATGCTGCACACGCTGTACCAGCAAAACGTCAAGGAAAAGACCAGCTTTTTTGTCGAATGGCTGGCGCTTGACCTGATTCGTGACGCTGCGGGCGACGTCGTCGGCGTCACGGCACTGGAGATGGAAACCGGCGATGTGCACATCTTTGAATCCAAGACGACGCTGCTGGCCACCGGTGGTGCTGGCCGCATCTTTGCCGCCTCCACCAACGCTTTCATCAACACCGGGGACGGACTGGGCATGGCCGCGCGCGCCGGCATTCCACTTGAAGACATGGAGTTTTGGCAATTCCATCCGACCGGCGTGTACGGAGCAGGTGTACTGCTCACCGAAGGCTGCCGTGGCGAGGGCGCGATTCTGCGCAACGGTAGCGGCGAACGTTTCATGGAGCGCTATGCACCAGCCTACAAAGACCTGGCGCCACGGGACTACGTATCGCGCTGCATGGATCAGGAGATCAAGGAAGGTCGCGGCTGCGGCCCAAACAAGGACTACATCAATCTTGACATGACGCACCTGGGCACCCAGACCATCATGAAGCGGCTGCCTTCCGTGTTCGAAATCGGTCACAACTTTGCCAACGTGGACATCACCAGGGAGCCGATTCCGGTGGTACCCACCATCCACTACCAGATGGGCGGCATTCCCACCAATATTCACGGTCAGGTGGTTACTCAAAACGCGGCGAACCAGAGCGAGCCTGTCAACGGGCTTTACGCGGTCGGAGAATGCGCTTGTGTCAGCGTCCACGGTGCCAACCGACTGGGCACAAATTCCCTGCTTGATCTGCTGGTGTTTGGTCGGGCGGCGGGCAATCACATCGTCGAGTTCAACAAGGAAACCAGGGCTCACAAGCCCTTGCCGCAGGACGCTGCAGATGCGACGCTGGCGCGCATCGCCCGTCTGGACGCCACCAGCAGTGGTGAGTATTCACAGGACGTAGCCAACGATATCCGCAGCACCATGCAACAGCACGCTGGCGTGTTCCGCACACAAGCGAGCATGGACGAAGGCGTGGCCAAGATCGCCGCTTTGCGCGAGCGCGTCCAGAGCATCACTTTGACAGACAAATCCAGGATCTTTAACACCGCCCGGATCGAGGCGCTGGAGGTAGAGAACCTGATTGAAGCAGCGCAGGCCACCATCGTCTCTGCCGCCGCCCGGCACGAAAGCCGCGGCGCCCATTCAGTCAATGATTACGCTGACAGCCCGGAACACCCCAACGGGCGCAATGACGCCGACTGGCACAAACACACACTGTGGCACCGCGAAGGCAACCGCCTGTCCTACAAGCCGGTACAAATGAAGCCGCTGACGGCACAGTCAGTACCGCTCACCGTGCGCAGCTTTTGAAGAGAACAACCATGTCAAAACGCATATTTCAGATCTACCGCTACAACCCCGATGCAGATGCAAAACCCTATATGCAGACCATCGAGGTGGAACTCGATGGCAATGAGCGCATGCTGCTGGACGCCTTGGTGAAACTCAAGGCGCAGGACCCCAGCATCAGTTTTCGCAAGTCATGCCGCGAAGGTGTGTGCGGCTCCGACGCCATGAACATCAATGGCAAGAACGGACTCGCCTGTCTGACCAATATGCGCACGCTGCCCGGCACCATTGTTCTCAAACCACTGCCCGGACTGCCCGTGGTGCGGGACCTGATCGTCGATATGACGCAGTTCTTCAAGCAGTACAACTCCATCAAACCCTACTTGATCAGCAGCAGCGTGGCGCCAGAGAAGGAGCGTTTACAGAGTCCGCAGGAACGCGAAGAACTCAATGGCTTGTATGAATGCATCCTGTGTGCCAGCTGTTCCACTTCCTGTCCCAGTTTCTGGTGGAATCCGGACAAATTTGTCGGCCCGGCCGGTCTCCTGCAGGCCTACCGCTTTCTTGCCGACAGCCGCGACGACGCGACGGCCGAACGCCTGGACAACCTGGAAGACCCGTACCGACTCTTTCGCTGTCACACCATCATGAATTGCGTGGAGGTGTGTCCCAAGGGGCTCAATCCAACCCGGGCAATTGGAAAAATCAAGGAAATGATGGTGATGCGTACGGTTTGACTTCGATCAACATCTGGGCCAATCAGCCATGGTACAAAGCAGCAACCTGATCGATGCGAGAAGTCTGAGCAAGCTGAAATGGCGCTGCCGTCGCGGTTTGCTTGAGAACGATATTTTCATCGAACGATTTTTCAGACGCTTCGAGTCCAGCCTGACCGTCAGTCAGTCACAAGGGCTCCTGGCTTTGATGGATCTGGGTGACAACGATCTGCTGGACCTGCACCTGGAACGCAAAACCCTGGCGCAAGTCGACGTTGATCTGGATCGCGGTGATGTGCGTGAAGTTTTGTGTATGTTGAGAAAACCCCTTGAAAGGCAAGAATATGAAATTAGCTGACAACAAAGCCACCCTGTCGTTTAGTAACGGCAGTCCCAGCATCGAATTGCCTGTCTATCAGGGCAGTGTGGGACCGGACGTGGTGGATATCCGCAAACTGTATGGCCAAACCGGCATGTTCACTTACGACCCAGGGTTCCTGTCCACGGCGTCCTGCCAGTCGACCATCACCTACATCGACGGAGACAAGGGAGAACTGTTGTATCGCGGCTATCCGATTGAGCAACTTGCGACGAATTGCGATTTCCTCGAAACCTGCCATTTGCTGCTGTACGGAAACCTGCCCAATGCGACGGCGAAGGCCGATTTCACGAAACGTGTGACCCGTCACACCATGGTCAATGAGCAGATGCAATTCTTCCTGCGCGGCTTCCGGCGCGATGCCCATCCGATGGCCATCATGACCGGTCTGGTCGGCGCCCTCTCTGCGTTTTATCATGACAGCACCGACATCAACAATCCAGAGCATCGTGAGATTGCTGCGCTGCGCCTGATTGCAAAAATGCCGACACTGGTGGCGATGGCCTACAAGTACAGCATGGGTCAGCCCTATATGTACCCGAAGAACGAAATGAGTTATGCCGGTAATTTCCTGCACATGATGTTTGCCACCCCGTGCGAAGAGTACGTCGTCAACCCGGTCATTGAACGCGCCCTGGACCGCATCTTCATCCTGCACGCCGACCACGAGCAAAACGCCTCCACCTCGACGGTTCGCCTGTGCGGCAGCTCCGGCACCAACCCGTTCGCGGCCATCGCTGCGGGTGTGGCGTGTCTGTGGGGTCCGGCACACGGTGGCGCCAACGAGGCCTGCCTGAACATGCTTGGAGAGATTCAGGCCAGCGGCGGCATTGCCAAGGTCGGTCAGTTCATGGAACAGGTCAAGGACAAGAATTCCGGCGTCAAGCTGATGGGATTCGGGCACCGGGTCTACAAGAATTACGATCCGCGTGCCAAACTCATGCAGGAAACCTGCAAGGAAGTGCTTGGCGCACTCGGTCTCGAAAATGACCCGCTGTTCAAACTGGCCATGGCGCTCGAAAAGATCGCGCTGGAAGACGATTATTTTGTCTCACGCAAGCTCTACCCGAACGTCGACTTCTACTCTGGCATCGTGCAACGCGCCATCGGCATTCCGGTCAATATGTTCACCGGTGTTTTTGCACTGGCCCGCACGGTCGGCTGGATCGCACAGTTGAACGAAATGATCAGTGATCCTGAGTACAAGATTGGCCGCCCACGCCAGTTGTTCTCTGGCTCAGTCACCCGCAACGTTCCGCCCATGGCGCAACGCTAAGCCAAACTGATTTGGCGCGCCCGCCGGCTGGCGACACCGGCGGGCGTTTTTGTTTGCGACGCAGCATCGCTCAATGCGGCCGTTTAAAATCACCCCACACCAAGGAAAAATATGGGTCGCAACGATATTCAGCCACACGGACGCACGCTCTACGACAAGCTCTGGGACGAGCACGTGGTTCACACTGAAGAAGACGGAACCGCCCTGCTCTACATCGATCGTCACCTGGTGCACGAAGTCACCAGTCCGCAAGCCTTTGAGGGGCTGCGTCAAACCGGTCGCAAGCTGTGGCGTGTCAGCTCGATTGTCGCCACCGCCGACCACAATACCCCTACTACCGGCTGGGAATTAGGCTACGACGGCATCACCGACCCGACCAGCAAGGAGCAGGTCCTGACACTGGACGCCAATATGCGGGAAATTGGTTTGGCGACCTACTTCCCCTTCTTGTCCAGACGACAGGGCATTGTGCACGTCATCGGCCCTGAAAATGGCGCGACGCTGCCCGGTATGACCGTCGTTTGCGGTGATTCACACACTTCGACGCACGGCGCCTTCGGTGCCCTGGCCCATGGCATTGGCACCAGTGAAGTCGAACATGTGATGGCGACCCAGACCCTGCTGGCGAAGAAGGCCAGGAACATGCTGGTACGTATTGATGGCATTCTGCCCAAAGGCTGCGGCGGCAAGGATATCGTGTTGGCCGTCATCGGCAGGATCGGTACCGCGGGTGGCACCGGTTACACCATTGAATTTGGCGGCTCCGCCATGGCAGCGTTGAGCATGGAAGGTCGCATGACCGTCTGCAACATGGCGATTGAGGCCGGCGCGCGTGCCGGCCTGGTCGCCGTCGA
>JBAXOZ010000008.1:0-34120 GCA_037132975.1 Comamonadaceae bacterium | reverse complement strand
GAAACGGCCTTGAACAGCGGCCATCTTTGTTCGGCCTCACGCGCAGCCGAGCTTGTGCTGGCTTGAAAAGACTCTTCGTCCGGTTTAAGTGACCGGAACAATGTTGAGGGATTCGCTCCCGCCTTGGCCATGCCTTCGCTCCTTTAATCTTGTAATTAGTCTGGTCGCCCAAAGTGCAAGCGGATGTCCATCCCGTTGGAGGACTCGCCGATGCCCTGCACTACCATGGTTTCACTGGCCCCGAGTACTTTGAACACACTTTGGTAAAAGCCCTCAAGCAGACCGATGCTCCACTCGAGAGCATCATTGCCAAATGCCTCAGCCAGGGGCGCGGCCTGATGCGAAATTTCTATATAACCCTTGGTTTCTGTCAAATCCACCCAGCCCCAATTGATCTGTGACCAAAAATCGTTAAGCCTCTCCTCCAGCTGTTCCAGCGTTCGCACGGCTTCAAAACGATCTTCCGCATCATTGGCGACATGTTCACCGATCTTGAAGAACAGCTGCCGCAGTTCCTTGGTTTGGGCATTGGCCGACATTTCAAATGCCAGGGCGCGCAGTATAGGCAGCCATTGCAGGGAAACTTGTTGTCCTCTGAAATAGTCCTGTAGGTTATCGTTTTTCATTGCCAACACCCGTGTAAAAGTTAATCATACCCAATGAAACCTAGTGCCCCCTTAATTCTTCATGGGGGGGTTGGAACTCTGTGGGTATTGTCCAACAATAATGCGGTGGGAGAATTCAGATCACTTTTATGCATTCCTTCGCCGTTTCCCTATTTATTGCACTGCCGTGGCTTAATCCGTTTTCGCCCGGTCCCTCGTCGGTCGTTGCGCCATGGTTGCTGACCGTCGGATGTTTGGCGCTAATCTTGGTGTGGTCCGGGTCAGTGGGGCTGGATCGTCCTATCGCGTCGGCTTGGCTGGCCGCAGCACTGATCAGCGCAGCCGCCGGTTTGTTGCAGTACTTTGGTGCCGCGTCGGCGCTGGCGCCCTGGGTCAACGGCACCGAGGTCGGCGAGGCCTTTGCCAATCTGCGACAACGCAATCAATTTGCAACGTTGACGAATATCGGCCTGGCAGCGTTGCTGTGGTGGAATGCACGGCTCCGAACGGAAGGTGTTGCCGCGGCGCCGCGCTCAACGTTTCCCTACGGCACGGCCGCGACCATGCTGGCGGCTATCCTGCTGGCCATGGGCAATGCAGCCTCGTCTTCCCGTACCGGCCTGGTGCAACTGCTGTTGCTGCTGGTGCTGCACCTGATCTGGCGTCGGCCTGCGGCGCAGGGACGGTCATCTGCTGGCTGGTCTGTCTTGCTGACCGCTGCCCTGGCGTACGCCGTGGCGGCGTTTGCCTTGCCGGCCCTGGTCGGTCTGGACACGCAGTCCAGCGGCATTCTGGGGCGATTGCACGAGGCCGCCGCCCATTGCACGAGTCGCACGACCCTGTGGTCCAACGTGCTGCACCTGATTGTGCAGAAGCCCTGGCTGGGTTGGGGCTGGGGCGAACTTGACTACGCGCACTTCATCACGCTGTATCCGGGAGAGCGCTTCTGCGATATTCTGGACAACGCCCACAATCTGCCGCTGCACCTGGCGGTTGAACTGGGTGTGCCCTTGTCGCTGGCAGTTTGCGTTCTCGGCGTCTGGCTGGTGTGGCGCGCAAAGCCCTGGCGCGAGACCGACGCGACGCGGCAAATGGCTTGGGCCGTGCTGGCGCTGATCCTGCTGCACAGCATGCTGGAGTACCCGCTTTGGTATGGCCCGTTCCAGATGGCATTTGGCCTGGGCATCTGGTTGCTGTGGCGTGCTCCCGATCGCGCTACCAGAGCATCAGCCAGTGTGTCGCTTGTGCCAGGCGTGCTGGCGGTGCTGCTGGCATTGGCAGTGGCCTACGCAGGATGGGACTATCGCCGGGTCAGCCAGATCTACCTCTCGGCGCCGTACCGTGCTGCGGCCTATCGAGACAATACGCTGGAGAAGATTCGGGATTCCTGGTTGTATTCAAACCAGGTCCATTTTGCTGAACTTACGATGTCCGAGTTGACGCCTGAGAACGCGGCCTATCTGCATGATCTGTCGAAGGATTTGCTGCACTTTTCGCCGGAAGGGCGGGTTATTGAAAAACTGATTGAGAGCGCCACGCTGCTGGGGCATCAGGACGAGGCCTTGTACTACCAGGCGCGCTATCAGGCAGCTTTTCCTGAGAGCTATGCGCTGTGGCTGCGCGAGATGGCCGTCAGGCCGGTGCAGCAGCCCTAGCTGGCAGCCACAAAGCTGCCCGACTTGCCGCCGTGCTTCTCCAGCAGTTTCACATCGGTGATGGTCATGCTGCGATCCACGGCTTTGCACATATCGTAAATGGTCAGCAGGGCTACCTGCACCGCGGTCAGCGCTTCCATCTCGACGCCGGTCGGACCGACGGTCTCTACCGTGGCCTTGCAGGAAATGCCCGCTGCGGCTTTGCTGGTGCCCGGTAGCACTTCAAACTCAATGGCCACTCGCGTCAGTGCCAGAGGGTGACACAAGGGGATCAGCTCACTGGTCTTCTTGGCAGCCATGATGCCGGCGATGCGGGCGATCCCCAGTACGTCGCCTTTTTTTGCGCTGCCGCTTTCGATGATGGCCAGGGTGGCTGGCAGCATCTCGATGCGGCCGCCCGCGATGCCAACACGCTGCGTATGCGCCTTGCCCGCCACGTCCACCATGTGGGCCTGACCCTGGGCGTCAAAATGGGTAAGTGAGCTCATGAGATATTTCGTTACAGTTGATGCGTCGTGCCGGGTCTGCCAGATTTACACGGCGTTTATATGAGTCCCGCATCATACGATCATGAAAAGCTTCACTGTCGCGATAGCTAGCGTGCCCATCTGTGCATGGATCCTGCTGGCTGCTCTGCTGGCGCCGCTGCAGGCACGCGCTGCCGATGCCATGCAGTTGCCAACGCTCGGTGACGGCAGCGAGATGAGCAGCAGCGTCGAGCGCCGGCTGGGCGACCGGATTGCGCGTGAGATCTACCGCGATCCGGACTACATTGACGACCCGGTACTGGCTGACTATGTTCAAGGCATCTGGCAACCCTTGCTGGCGGCTGCGCGCGCGCGTGGCGACCTCTCCACTGAACTGAGCGAGCGCTTTGCCTGGGAACTCATGCTCGGACGAGACCGCACGGTCAACGCCTTCGCCCTGCCGGGAGGGTATTTCGGCGTTCATCTGGGTTTGCTGGCAGTGGTTGGCAGCCGCGATGAGTTGGCCTCGGTGCTGGGGCATGAACTCAGTCATGTAACGCAGCGCCACATCTCGCGCGTGATGGCCAAGCAGGCTCAGCAGACGCCCTGGATGATAGGCGCCATGATCCTGGGCGCACTGGCTGCCAGCAAGAGCGCGGATGCCGGCAGTGCCTTGATCGTTGGCGGACAGGCGGTGGCCGCGCAGAATCAGCTCAATTTTTCGCGCGACATGGAGCGCGAAGCCGATCGCATCGGTTTTGGCGTCATGACGCAGGCCGGTTTTGAAGCGCAGGGTTTTGTCTCGATGTTTGAGAAGTTGCAGCAGGCCTCGCGGCTCAATGACAGTGGTGCCTATCCTTACCTGCGCAGCCATCCGCTGACGACGGAGCGGATCGCCGACATGCAGGGGCGCCAACCCCTGGGAGCAGGCAACGCCCCGAGCGCGCCGCCCAGCCTCGAGCACGCCATCATGACGGCGCGTGCGCGGGTTTTGTCCAATCCCGGCGTTGATGCATTGCGGGCCATCGCGTCGGAGGCGCCAGGCACTTCGCTGGCGACGGAGCCGCTGGCCCGTCAGGCTGGGGCACTGTACGGCGCTGCTCTGGCCAGTAGCCGGCTGCGCGACTTTGCCGGTGCCGCGCAATATCTCCAACGCCTGGCCGGCTTGGTGCGAAAGGATGCTGCGGCTGCGCGACTATCTCACTGGCTTGAAGTGGAGGTGGCGCTTGGCGCGGGCGAGATCAGGCGCGCCGCAGCGCTGCTCGACCAGGCCCCAGTCGACACCGGGCAGCCGCGACCGCGGCCAGCGCTGTTCTTGCGCGCACAAATTGCGCTGCAGTCGGGTGAACGGCTTGCCGCTAACGACGTTGCGCAGGCCTTGCAGGTGTGGGTGGTGACGCACCCGCACGACGCGCAGGCATGGCAACTATTGTCAAGCGTCTATTCGGTGCAGGGCCAGATGCTGCGCTCCATCCGGGCCGACGCCGAGGCTCAGGTGGCGCGGCTCGACTATGCCGCTGCGCTGGATCGATTCAGGGCGGCGCAGGAATTGATGCGCAAGAATGAAGCCGCAGGCGCAGGCAGCACCGGGCAGGACCACATCGAGTCGTCGATCATCGACACACGCAAACGCCAGGTCGAGTTACTTTTGAAGGAACAGTCGCTCGACCGCTGAATCAATCAGCACGCCAAAGGCCGAGTAGATCAGCGAACCGAGCAGCGCTGCGCCAAAACCGTCGACATGAAAGCCGTCGAGCATGCCGGCGGCGGCCCAGAACATCAGGGCGTTGATGACAAACAGGAAGAGGCCCAGTGAAATGATGGTGACCGGCAGCGTCAGCACGACCAGCACCGGACGCAGAATCATGTTGAACAGGCCGATCACGAGGGCCGCAATCAGGGCCGCACTGAAGCTGCGGATCTGGACGCCCCCGTACAGGTAGGCAACAGCCAGCAGGGCGGCGGCGCTGAGCAGCCATTTGACGATGGTTTTCATGTCACAAGGATAGCACCGGGCCGCTATTTCCAGCGCGCCGGCTCCAGATCAACGTGGAGCTTGCCATCACTGAGCATCAGCACGCCTTCCTGAATCGTGGCCTGCAACTGCATGTTGCGCTGCGCCATCGGAATGAGCGCCTGGGCAGCGCTGGTTGGCAGCCGGAAAACACTCAGATTTTGTGGCCGGGAGAGCTTGCTTTCGATGCCGCGCCACCAGATCTCCGCGGCGTGGTTGAAGCAGTACAGCACCACCTCGTCGGCCTTGCCGCAGGCTTTGAGCAGCGGCTTGTCTTCGGGCTGGCCCACTTCAATCCAGAGTCGTGTGAGTCCCGTGAAATCGCGCAGCCAGGCATCGGGCTCGTCCGGGTCAGACAGCCCCGCGCCAAAGGCCAGCGTGCCGTCACCGCCGCACACCGATTGCAGTTTGTGCGCCTGCAGCGCCAGCGCGCACAGGCGCAGCATCATGCGCTCATCGGTCTCGCTCGGGTGGCGCGCCAGTGTCAGCGCATGGTCGGCGTAGTAGGAGTGGTCAATGTCGGCGATCTGCAGACTGGCTTTGAAGATGGTTGACTTGGTGGCCATCAGATCCGGCGCCGGGCCGCCCCAAGCCGGATCAGCCCCCGCGGGGGGCAGGGAGTACACGAAGTGACGAGCGTGGGGGCCATCATCAGATCCTTTTAGCCAACTTTCCTGCCAAGCCGGTGTAACTGCCCGGTGTCATGTCCATCAGGCGTTGCTTTTCTGCAGCCGGCAGTTCCAGCCGCGAGATAAAGCCCTGCATCAGCTCGCGCGTCATGGGTGCGCCGCGGGTGAACTCTTTCAGTTGCTCGTAGGGCTTGGGCAAGCCAAAGCGGCGCATCACGGTCTGCACCGGTTCTGCCAGAACTTCCCACGACGCATCCAGATCCGCGGCAATCGCTGCTTCGTTGATTTCAAGTTTGCCCAAGCCGGTTGCCAGCGACTGGTAGGCCAGCACTGCATAACCGAGCGCCACACCCATGTTGCGCAGCACCGTGCTGTCCGTCAGATCGCGTTGCCAGCGGCTGATCGGCAATTTTTCGCTCAGGTGTCTGAGCAGGGCATTGGCCAGGCCGAGGTTGCCTTCGGCGTTTTCAAAATCAATCGGGTTGACCTTGTGCGGCATCGTGGAGGAGCCGACCTCGCCCTCACGCAGCTTCTGTTTGAAATAGCCCAGTGACACATAGCCCCAGACATCGCGCGACCAGTCAATCAGGATGGTGTTGGCGCGTGCCACCGCGTCAAACAACTCGGCCATGTAATCGTGCGGTTCAATCTGGATGCTGTAAGGCTGAAAGGTCAGACCCAGACCCAGGGGTTCAGCTGACTCGACCACCTTGCGACTGAAGGCTTCCCAATCAAAGTCAGGCCAGGCAGCCAGATGTGCGTTGTAATTGCCCACGGCACCATTCATTTTGGCCAGCAGCTTGATGTCGGTGACCTTGTTGCGTGCCGCCTGCAGGCGCACCACCACGTTGGCAATTTCCTTGCCAACGGTGGTCGGGCTGGCGGTCTGGCCATGGGTGCGGCTGAGCATGGGAACGTCGGCAAAGGCATGCGCCATCTCGCGCAACTTGTGGATGACGGCATCGAGCGCCGGCAGCAGCACCTGATCGCGCGCGGCTTTGAGCTGCAGCGCGTGGCTGGTGTTGTTGATGTCCTCGCTGGTGCAGGCAAAGTGCACAAACTCGCCTGCGGCGAGGAGTTCGGGACGGCCCTCAAACCTCGACTTGATCCAGTACTCAACTGCCTTCACGTCGTGGTTGGTGACCTTCTCGATGGCCTTGATCGCCTCGGCGTCTGCCTCACTGAAATGTTTGACCAGCGCCAGCAGGTAAGTGCGCGCACCGGGTGTCAGCGGCTTGAATTCGGAAAAACCGCAGTCGCTCAGCGCAATCAGCCAGGCCACCTCGACCTGGACGCGGCGCTGCATATAACCCTGCTCGCTCATGGCAGGACGGAGTTTGGCCAGCTTGGCAGCGTAGCGGCCATCCAGCGGGGAAAGGGCTGAGATTGCAGAGAAAGTCATGGCCGGATTGTAGGATGCACGCCACAGCGCTTTGCCGGCGCCGATGACCCGCAAGTCGTTGGATAGAATGAAAGTAACTGAAACTTACCTCTTCCCATGAAATTACTCGGATCAAAAACCAGCCCCTACGTGCGCAAAGTGCGCATCGTGATGCTCGAAAAAAAGCTTGATTACGTTTTTGTGCCTGAGGATGTGTGGTCGGCGCAGAGCACGATTACTGAAACCAACCCGCTGGGCAAGGTGCCGTGCCTGATCATGGAAGCGGGGGAAGCGCTTTTTGATTCACGCGTGATTGTTGAATACCTGGACACCTTGTCGCCGGTGGGTAAATTGATACCGACGGTCGGGCGCGAGCGCGCCGAGATCAAAACCTGGGAAGCGCTGGCCGATGGCGTGCTGGACGCGGCCATCCTGGCGCGACTGGAAGCCACCTGGGTCGGGCGCACCCCGGCCGAGCGCAGCCAGGCCTGGATTGATCGGCAACTGGGCAAGATTTACGCCTCCCTGAAAGCCATGAGCAAAGGCTTGGGCGACAAGCCTTACTGCGCCGGCATTCACTTGAGTCTGGCTGACGTTGCCGTGGGTTGCGCGTTGGGCTACATGGATTTCCGGTTCCCGCAAATTGACTGGCGCAGCGACTATCCCAATTTGCAAAAATTACTGGACAAGCTGATGTTGCGTCCCAGTTTTTCCGAAACGCGGCCGGACTGAGCGGCGCAGAGCCGAAACATTGCTTACATCGTTTTACAGAAATCGAAGCGTTCGGCGCCGCTGTCGGCATTACAGTGTGCTGACCATGGCCACTTTCAAGACGATCTACAAATGCAGGCAATGCGGCGCCACCAGCTACCAGCGCGTGATTGAACGCGCACTGAGCGGCGCCCTGCTGCCTACCGGCCAGTACCGGTGCACCGGATGCAGAAACGTTTTTGCGACGATTCGGGCCTGGTGGCAGCCACGGCCAGCGCCTGAGCTTCAGACACACAGCCGCTTCGGCTGATCGGCGTGCCGGGGTCTGCTAGCATTGAACTCATGAACGATCTGGCCGGCACGGCCGCCATCACCGACAAAGTCTGCCCACGCGCCGCGCTGGCACAGCGGCTTGCCAGCTTGCCCCGGCCTCTCGTGTTTACCAACGGTGTGTTTGATGTGCTGCACCGGGGTCACGTCCTGTACCTGGCACAGGCGCGGGCTTTGGGTGCGAGTTTGCTGGTGGCGCTGAATACCGATGCATCAGCCCGCCGGCTTGGCAAAGGGCCCGATCGCCCACTCAATAACGAAGCCGACCGCGCCGTGGTCATGGCCGCGCTGGCCAGCACCGGCTTGGTGACCTGGTTCGACGAGGACACACCGCTTGAAATCATTACCCTGATCAAGCCCGATATCCTGGTCAAGGGCGGCGACTACGACATGAGCAAACTGGCCGAGACGCGTGTCGTTGAGTCCTATGGCGGGCGTGCTTTGGCCTTGCCTTTTGTCGACGGTTACTCGACCACCGCGCTGCTGAAAAAAGCGCGCCAGGAGCGCTGACCAGCTTAGGGTGCAGTGGTTCCAACTCCTGGCAGCAGCGTGGTCAGAACGAATTTGGACGTATAGAGCACGATCACTGTCCCGAGAAAGTCACCCACTGCCATCGCTACCGCGCTGTCGATGAAATGGGTGGTTTGGCCAATCCATGCAAACCAGAGTTGGTGCAGCAGGGCGCTGAAAACAGCGAACACGGCCGAGGTCTTGAACAGGGTGGTGGTGCTGAGATTGCGCAGATTGGCGTCAAGTTTCAGAATGTCGATGCAGACCTGTCTTGCCAGCAAAGGGGCAAAGCCCGAAATCATCCCCGTGCACAGGCTCGTGATGAGTTGGCCATCCGGTTGGAAGAAGTAGGTTATCAACATCGAGGCGATGGCAACACCAACAGCGCCCCACTGTACAAAAACAAGAATGAAGGCAAGACGCAGTCCGCTCGGCAAGAAAACCCATTCCACACCTGCGGAGAACGACAGTGAGGAAAAGAGAAAGTTGTTAAGCGGAAAAAGGGCGAGATAGGCAAGCGCTGTGGCCGTGACCACAAGCAAATGGCGCCTGACGGTCATGCAAGCGCTTTCACCATGCACTCGTCCATTTTGGTGAAATACTTGTGTGCCAGGGACGTGGAGACGATGTATTTGATGCGATTGTCAAACTCGTCTTCCTGCAGCTTGATGAAACCTTTGGCGCGCAGCGTCTTGAGTCGTCTGTGGACTGAACTGGGTGACACATCCACCAGCATGTTCATCGCCTCGAGGACACTGACTTTCTTGGAGTCGTGCCACAAGGCAGCCAGACTGTTGAGCAATCGGACTTCGGTTGCATCCATTGCAGGATAGCTCGGCAATTGACGCACTGCGTCGACCAGATTCAGGAACTTCAGGTAGGACATTTGGCTTGCCTCATCGTTGATCTATTGCTAATGATAGCCAGTTATTTGAACCATGTTCTTGTTGATTGCATGGAGGTGGGATCGCGCCGCCGGCGCCAGCAGGCCGGTGTGAGTAAGTGAAAAGAAGCTTCCCCGGCATCCGTATCAGCTTTTTGGAGAAGATTGGCGCGACGGGGCCAGGACTTTGTCGCGCAAGCGGATAAAACCTCAAAAGAAAAAAGCCTGCTATAGATTAAGTAGCAGGCTTTCTATATCCCGTGCGGGTTATACTGGTGGCTCTTCACGGATTCGAACCGCGGACCTGTGGATTATGATTCCATCGCTCTAACCGACTGAGCTAAAGAGCCAAGGCTGCGGATTATAACCAGGTCCTACTGGTGCTTGAAGTTGGCCTTGCGCTTGTTGACGAAGGCGTCCATGCCTTCCTTCTGGTCGGCGGTGGCAAACAGCGCGTGGAACAGGCGCCGCTCAAACATCACGCCGTCGCTCAGGCCGCTCTCAAAAGCCCGGTTCACGGATTCCTTGACGGCCATGGTCGCGATTTGTGAAAACTCGCTGATCACCAGGGCGGTAGCCAGTGCCTCTTCCATCAGCTTGTCCAGTGGTACAACGCGGCTCACCAATCCGGCGCGCTCGGCCTCGGTGGCGTCCATCAGGCGCCCGGTGAGTGCCATCTCCATCGCCTTGGACTTGCCCACAGCGCGCGGCAGCCGCTGTGTGCCGCCCGCACCGGGAATGATGCCGAGCTTGATTTCGGGCTGGCCGAAGCGTGCGTTGTCTGCGGCGATCATGAAGTCGCACATCATGGCCAGCTCGCAGCCACCGCCCAGACAAAAGCCGCTGACCGCCGCGATCACGGGCTTGCGGACGCTGCGGATGTGTTCCCAGTTGCGGGTAATGAAGTCACCTTTGTAGACATCGGCAAAGCTGTAGCTGCCCATGGCACCGATGTCGGCGCCGGCAGCAAAGGCTTTTTCACTGCCGGTAATGATCATGCAGCCAATGGCAGGGTCGGCGTCGAACGCCTTCAGCGCGACGCCGAGTTCGGTCATCAGTTGGTCGTTCAGGGCGTTGAGCTGTTTCGGACGGTTCAGGGTGATGATGCCGACCTTGCCGCCTTCGGTGCGGACGTTGATGGTTTCAAAATTCATGGGTTTCTCCAGGTTTTCAGTCAAGCCATTGGCTAACAAGTTTCTTGTCACCGACTGCCAGACACCAGCGGGTTGCGGGCGGCGGCAACTTCAGCGACAGCTTCAAGATGCGTTTGTCACGTGCCACCAGGGCACCGATGATGGAGGCGGCACCAGCGTAGAGCGCCACGTCATCCAGCTTGGACAGGCGCCAGCTTGAGGCCTGTTTACCG
This sequence comes from Comamonadaceae bacterium, assembly GCA_037132975.1. Taxonomy (GTDB): domain Bacteria; phylum Pseudomonadota; class Gammaproteobacteria; order Burkholderiales; family Burkholderiaceae_C; genus Rhodoferax. Next base: position 23,569 of record JBAXOZ010000008.1, on the reverse strand, counting down.
GCGCCGACTTCCAGCGCCAGCCATTCGTCGCCGGCAGCAAAGCCGGCCTGCTCGGCAGCACTGCCGCGCAAGACGCTCTTGACCTGTATGCTAGTGCTCTCGCTCACGCGAAGACCCAGGCGCTGCGCCAGGTCGGAGGGCTCCTGCTGCACAGCGACGCCCTGGCGTTCCAGCAGGGCCTGGACTGGCAGTTCGGCCTTGCCGTGCACCCAACGCGCAATCTCCTTACTGAATGAGCGGCCAGCGAGACCCTCCAGCACGGCCAACAGGTCGGCTTCGGTCATCGGTCCGCCATGGCAGCACTGCCACAGGCCGCGCATCACGGCGTCGAGCGAGCTCTTGCCCTCCTGGCGCAAGGTGAGATCAAGGCACAGCGCGACCAGTGAGCCCTTGGTGTAATAACTGATGGTGGCGTTGGCCGTGTTTTCGTCCTGCCGGTAGTACTTGACCCAGGCGTCGAAGCTGGCTTGCGCCACGCTCTGGATTTCGCGTCCCGGTGTTTGCAGTACCTGGTTGATGGTCTTGCCTAACAGCGTCAGATACGTCCCCTGATCGATCAGCGCGGAGCGCTGCAGCAGCAAGTCGTCGTAGTAGCTGGTGAAGCCCTCAAAAAACCACAGCAGTTCGGTATGGTTTTCATTGGCGTAGTCAAAGCGGGTGAACTCTGCCGGGCGCAGGCGTTTGACGTTCCAGGTATGGAAATACTCGTGGCTGATCAGGCCCAGCAACGTGGTGTAGCCCTCAGACGCTTTCTTGTCCGTGGCGTTGGCCTGCGGTTGCAGGCGCGGCAGATCCTTGCGCTTGCAGATCAGGGCGGTCGAGTTGCGATGCTCCAGGCCACCATAGCCATCATCGACTGCATTGAGCATGAACAGGTAGTTACGATGCGGGGCCTTGTTTGCGCTCTTGCTGCCCGCCTTGGCGCCATGCCAGAAGCGGATTTCGGCCTCGCAAATCTTCTGCGTATCAGCCAGCAGACGCTTGCCATCAAAACCGGGGGGCGCACCGGCTACGACAAAACGGTGTGGCACGCCGCAGGCGACGAAGGAGCCGCTCCAGAACGCGCCTAACTCCACCGGCGAGTCCACCAGTTCGTCGTAATCGGCGGCCAGGTAGCTGCCAAAACCACTTCGGTTGATTCTTTCGGGGGTCAGACCGGTGGCTGCGTGCCAGTTCGGCAGCTTCTTTTCTGCCAGCAGCGTTAGCGCATGCGCAACGTCTTCCTGACCCAGCACGCGCAGGAACACACTGGTGCCATTGAAAAAACCGCGTGTACTGTCGAGCCAGGCGGTCCGCACCGAACTGTCGAAGGCGTAAACCTGATAGTCCAGAACCAGTGGCTTGCCCTCCGTGCACTGCACCTGCCAGCTGCATTTGTCGAGCTGCTTCAGGGCGAGCGTCTTGCTGCCCTGGCGTGCCTGCAACTGCTGCAGGTTTTTGGAAAATTCGCGCACCAGATAGCTGCCCGGAATCCATACCGGCAGGCTCAGTTGTTGCAGGCCGGCGGGCCGCTGGACCGTCAGGCGCACCTGGAACAGATGCGCGTGCAGATCGGCAACCCGCACCTCGTAAGCAATGGCTGCGCGCGCCATCAGTTCTTGGCGTCCGTCAGGTATTTTTCAACCTGAGCTGCGGTGATGGCGCCGGGCACACGCGTCCCGTCAGCAAAAATCAGGGTGGGCGTGCCGGTGATCTTGTGCTTGCGCCCGATCTCCACATTGCGTTCGATGGCGCTGATGTCGCAACTTGCCGTGGCAGCAGCCTTGTCGCGCACCATCCAGTCCTGCCAGGCTTTGGCCCGGTCTTTGGTGCACCAGATGTTCTTCGACTTTTCGTTCGAGTCGGCGCTCAGGATCGGGTACAGGAACATGTGGATCGTGACGTTGTCCACTTTCTGAAGGTCACGTTCGAAGCGCTTGCAGTAGCCGCAATTGGGGTCTTCAAAAACCGCCAGCTTGCGTTTGCCGTTACCGCGCACAATGGTGAAGGCGTCCTTCAGGGGCAGGGCGTCGAAGCTGATGGCGGTCAGTTTGTCGACCCGCTCTTCGGTCAGATTGCGCCGTTGCCGGGTGTCGATCAGGTTGCCCTGCAGCAAGAAGTTGCCTTCGCTATCGGTGTAATAGATCTCGGTGCCGTTGACACGGATCTCGTACAGGCCGGGCATGGCGCTCTTGCTTACCTCGTCGATCTTTTGCAGTTGCGGAATGCGCTCTGCCAGGTTTTTACGAATGGCAGCTTCCTGCGCCGGGGCGCCAGTGGCGGCAACCAGCGCAGCGAGGGCGAAAACGGTTTTCAAGAAATTCATGTCGGTCCGATCCATACGTCAACAGCCCATGGCTTGTCGTGCCACCCAAAGCTTGAGCAAGCCGCTGCGCTCAAAGCCGTTCATACCCCAGTTGCGCGCTGACTGCCAACTGGCACCCGGCTGAGAGAACAGACGCTGCAAGCCGTCCATCGCGGCATCCATCACCATGACTTCGGCTTTGCGCGAGCGCTCGTAACGGCGCAGCAACTTCTCGTCATCCACGCCGCGCCAGTATTCACGCTGGCCTAGCGTGGTGGCCAGTGCAGCCACATCCGACAAGCCCAGATTCAAACCCTGGCCGGCCAGTGGATGCACATTGTGCGCTGCGTCGCCGGCCAGCGTCCAGGCGCCTTTGGCGTGCTTGCCTGCCCAACGCGTCGCATGTGCGCTTTGCAGCGGCCAGGCGCTACGCCCACTGGTCAACGCGAGCTTGCCGAGTTGTCCCTGGCTGGCCACTTCGAGTTGCCGGCAGAAGTCCTCGGCGCCTTCAGCCAGCAGGGCCGGTACACGCTCGCGCTGCACCGACCAGACAATGGCGACAGCGTTCCCGGTCGCACCCTCGATCGGCAAGAAAGCCAGGATTTCGCCCTGGCTGAACCACTGAAATGCAGTCTGTCCGTGCGGCTTTTCGCATTGCAGGCGTGCGGCGATCGCGGTTTGCGGATAGGGCGTCACGTCGAAATCAATGCCGAACTCGGCGCGCGTGCTGCTTGAGCGGCCTTCGCAGATGACTGTCAGTGCAGCCTCTGGCGCTATGGTCAGCACTTCGATGAGCGGCTGAAATCGCACGGCTTCGGCCAGTCGGGCCTCCAGCGCGGGCACGTCGACAATCCAGGTCAGGCCCGGCACCTTGAGCTCGGCCGCCGAAAAGTTGACTGCGCCGCCGGCGTCGCCCTTAACCTGCATGGACAGTACTTCGGTGGCGTGCTGCGCGTCGGGCCAGCAGCGCAGCGACTCCAGCAGCGCGCGCGATTTGGCGTTCAAGGCGTAGGCTCGTACGTCGCCATTCAAGCCCGGCTCGCTGTCAGGCAAGTTCTGGGCTTGCTCCACCAGGCCGATGCGCAGGCGTTCGCGCGCCAGCAACAGGGCCAGCGTGCGCCCGACAATGCCGCCGCCGCGGATGCAAATATCAAAGGCTTGACTCATGGCAGGGATTGTAGAAGGCGTCCAGACTTGCGTCCGATGCCAGGGCTCCGCGGTCCTGGCGCTTGCCTGGTGGATTCCCGGAATAGACCGGTAGAACGGCATCTGATCAAGCGATTGATCTGCGCTGCCCGCGTTAAGGTACGGGTATCTGCTCGCGCATTCGCAAAGTAACTGGAGGTGTTGAAATGAAGTGTCTCAACCAGCCTGTAACTCATGCCGTTGGAGTTTTCTTTGCCGAGGGTTTCGAAGGCGAGGTGTCACCATGAATCGCTTGACGCCGGCGCAACAACAAATCCCCTTGGCTTTGCCCATGGACCCCACGTTGCAGGAAGAGCTGATGCTCCAAAAAGCCAGCGAGCTGTACCGACGCTCACGGCTACTGAATATTCGCTACCCGAGCTTCAAGCACTTGATGGAGGATCCCATAGCGGGACGGTGCATGCGCATGAGCGCCACCCACCTGTTGCGACTTTAGCACTCAGCGCGTCCGGGTGACCGCCTGGCAAGCGATATCCGTTCGCCTCTTAGGAGATTGTTATGCCTGTAAGCTCGATTCGCGTCGCTCCTGAAGTGAACGGTTCAAGCCATTGTGCCGACAAGGGATTTCTGGCCAAACCTGAAACCTACGATCAGATCTACGCCTACGCAAGGGAAATGGAGTGGATGGAAAAGCCTTTTCACTTTGTCGTCAGCCGATGGCTAGACCGCCGCAGCCCGTGTAGCTATTTACAGTCGGATCCCGTCCGACGTTGGTCAACAGCCCGGTGACCTCAGTTCAGCTTGGACCCTCCACAGCGCGTGAGCAATCCCGGCAAGCGGACGCCCTTTGAAGCAGGGATGCACTGATTAGTACAATCACAGCTGACTTCCCAGGACAAAACGAGGACAAAAACCGGTGTGTTTTCCTGTCCGGCGCTGGAGCGGCGCAATCCTTTGGGCTGCTTGATCCATGCGCGTGTCCGGTACCTCAGCCCTCCCGAAGTTGGGTTCAGTGGTGCCTTTGGGGTATTGATTTCTAAGGATATTTAGATGAGTTTGAAATGTGGCATCGTGGGCTTGCCCAACGTCGGTAAATCGACCCTGTTCAACGCCCTGACCAAGGCCGGCATCCCAGCCGAGAACTATCCCTTCTGCACGATTGAACCCAATGTCGGGATCGTTGAGGTGCCGGATCCTCGTCTCGATGCACTGGCGGCCATCGTGCACCCGCAAAAGATCCAGCGTGCGATTGTTGAATTTGTCGATATTGCCGGTCTGGTGGCGGGTGCCAGCACGGGCGAGGGGTTGGGTAACAAGTTTTTGGCGCATATTCGCGAGACCGACGCCACGGTCAATGTGGTGCGCTGTTTTGAAGACAGCAACGTGATCCACGTCGCTGGCAAGATCGACCCGATCTCCGACATCGAGGTGATCCAGACCGAACTCTGTCTGGCCGATCTGTCAGCGGTCGAGAAGGCCTTGCACCGTGTCACGAAAACGGCGCGCTCCGGCGACAAGGAGTCGATCAAACTGGTAGCCCTGCTGGAGAAGTGCCAGGCGGCCCTGAACGAGGCCCGACCGGTGCGCACGCTGGACTTCAGCAAGGAAGAGTTGCCGCTGCTCAAGCAGTTTTTTCTGATTACTGCCAAGCCGGCCATGTTTGTTGCGAATATTGCCGAAGATGGATTTGAGAACAATCCGTTTCTGGATCGTCTGCGTGCCTACGCCGCTGCACAGAACGCGCCCGTGGTGGCCATTTGCGCCAAGATGGAGGCCGAGATGGCCGACATGGAGGAAGAGGATAAAAAGATGTTCCTCAGCGAAATCGGTCAGAGCGAACCGGGTCTGAACCGCCTGATCGTGGCAGCCTACAAACTGCTGGGCCTGCAGACCTATTTCACGGCCGGCGTGAAGGAAGTGCGCGCCTGGACCATCCATGTGGGCGACACCGGTCCACAGGCGGCTGGCGTGATTCATACCGATTTCGAGAAGGGCTACATCCGGGCCCAGACCTTTGCCTATGAGGACTTCATCGCCTTCAAGGGCGAGCAGGGCGCCAAGGACGCCGGCAAGATGCGCAGCGAAGGCAAGGAATACATTGTCAAGGATGGCGACGTCATGAATTTCCTGTTCAGCCCTTGAAGAGTCCTACCAGTGCGCTTGTCATGATCAGATAGCGCGCGAATTTTCCAATGGTCATATAAACCAGGCAGGGCCAGAACGGCAGTTTGAGCCAGCCTGCTACGGCGCACAGCGGGTCACCGATGACGGGTAGCCACGATAGCAGGCAGGCTTTGGGGCCGATGCGCTCCAACCAGTCGAGCGCCTTCAGGTGGTGTCTGGAGTGCTGAAAGCGGTCTACCACCTGATGCGAGGCCAGTCCCATGGCCCAGGTCAGTGCGCCACCCAGTGCGTTGCCAGCCGTCGCTACCAGGATGGCCGGCCAGAAAAGGTGCGGGTTGAGCGTGACCAGACCAAACACAGCAGGCTCCGAGCCCAGCGGCAGCAGCGTGGCTGAAATGAAAGCGACCACAAAGACGGTGCTCAGCCCGTATTGAGGCAGTGCAAGCAATACCAGCAGTTGTTCGAGCCAGGCTTCCATCGGTGCGCCAGTATAAGTTTGCGTTTCAATTGCTGAAATTTTGGGCAGCTAGAATCAGCAGCGCGCATGAACATCGGTCCTCATTTCCTCGCCAACGCATTGTTTGTTGCTCCCATGGCGGGGGTGACGGACCGGCCGTTCCGACAGCTGTGCCGGCGTCTTGGCGCGGGCTATGCCGTCAGCGAGATGATCAGCAGTCGAGCCGATTTGTGGCACACGCCCAAGACCACGCGGCGCGCCAATCACGAGGGCGAGCCCGGACCCATCGCCGTGCAGCTTGCGGGTACCGAGCCGGCACTGATGGCCGATGCAGCGCGCTACAACATCGATTGCGGCGCGCAAATCATTGACATCAACATGGGCTGCCCGGCAAAGAAAGTCTGCAACCAATGGGCCGGCTCTGCTTTGATGCAGGACCCGCTGCTGGCGCTCGACATCATCGAGGCGGTGGTCGGCGCTTGTGCGCCACGCAGCGTGCCGGTGACGCTCAAGATGCGCAGTGGCTGGTCGCATGCGCACAAGAATGCAGTGGCTCTCGCCGTGCAGGCGCAAGGCGCTGGCGTGCAGATGATCACAGTGCATGGGCGCACCCGTGAGCAAGGCTATAGCGGGCAGGCCGAGTACGACACGGTGGCCGCGGTCAAGGCGGCCGTGAGTGTGCCAGTCGTAGCCAATGGGGATATCGACTCACCAGAAAAAGCGAGCGCCGTGCTGGCGGCGACCGGGGCCGATGCGCTGATGATCGGCCGCGCGGCGCAGGGTCGACCCTGGATCTTTCGCGAGATCGCCCATTTTTTGGCAAGCGGCAGCCATCTGGCGCCGCCGCTGGTGGCTGAAGTGAAACAGTGGGCACTGCTGCATCTGCAGGATCATTACCAGTTGTATGGCGAATTTCTCGGTGTACGTAGTGCGCGCAAGCACATTGGTTGGTACGTCCGGAGCCTGCCTGGCGGCGAGGAATTTCGCCAGCAAATGAATTTGATCGAGAATTGTGTCAGTCAGGCGGCCGCTGTGGCCGATTATTTCGACCGCCTGGCTCAGCGTATGGAAAGAATAGGGGATGGCGTTTCGTATTCATCGAATCGCCTGGAGAACAATATGCAAAGAGAGTTGGTGGTATGAGCAAAAAATACATAGAAGAATGCGTACGTACAAGTCTGGAAGCCTACCTGCGCGATTTGCGCGGAACCGAGCCCGATGGCATGTACAACATGATGATCCAGGTGGTTGAAAAACCACTGCTAGAAGTCGTCATGCGACACGCCGACGACAACCAGTCCAAAGCAGCGCAATGGCTGGGCCTGAATCGCAACACCCTGCACAAGAAACTGCTTGAACACAAGCTGATCAAGTAACCGAATGGAATCCATGAACGCACTTATTTCCGTCTCTGACAAGAGTGGCATTGTCGAGTTTGCCCAGGCGCTGCATGCGCTGGGCATCAAGCTCATTTCCACCGGCGGCACGGCCAAACTGCTCGCTGACAAGGGGCTGCCCGTGACGGAGGTGGCTGAACTCACGGGTTTTCCTGAAATGCTGGACGGCCGCGTCAAGACCCTGCACCCCAAAGTGCATGGCGGCCTGCTGGCGCGGCGCGACCTGCCCGAGCACATGGCGGCGCTGAAGGCGCACCACATCGACACCATCGACCTGCTGGTGGTCAACCTGTATCCGTTCGAGGCGACGGTAGCCAAGGCGGGCTGCACGCTGGAAGACGCCATCGAGAACATTGACATCGGTGGTCCGGCCATGGTGCGCAGCGCCGCCAAGAACTGGAAGGATGTGGCGGTTCTGACCGACGCCGCCCAGTACGCCGGTGTGTTGGCTGAGCTCAAGGCGGGGGGTATCAGTTTGAAGACGAAATTTGCCCTGTCGGTGGCGGCATTCAACCGCATCAGCCAATACGACGGCGCCATCAGTGACTACCTGTCGGCACTCAACTTTGAAGAAGGCAACAGCACGCCCTCCAGACAGCTGTTCCCGGCGCAGTCGAACGCGCGTTTTGTCAAGCTGCAGGACCTGCGCTATGGCGAAAATCCGCACCAGCAGGCGGCCTTTTATCGCGACCTCTACCCGGCACCCGGTGCGCTGGTGACGGCACAGCAACTTCAGGGTAAGGAGCTGAGTTACAACAACATCGCCGACGCCGACGCGGCCTGGGAATGTGTCAAGAGTTTTGCTGCCGAAGCGGGTGCGGCCTGTGTCATCGTCAAGCACGCCAACCCGTGCGGCGTGGCGGTCGGTGCCAACGCGCTGGAGGCCTACAGCAAAGCCTTCAAGACCGACCCCACTTCAGCCTTCGGCGGCATCATTGCGCTGAATCGAACGCTCGATGAAGCCGCGGCGCAGGAAATTTCAAAACAGTTTGTCGAGGTGCTGATGGCACCCGACTACACGCCCGAAGCGCTCGCCGTTTTCAAGAGCAAGGTCAACGTGCGCATTCTGAAGATTGCCCTGCCCCTGGGCGGCGCCGGCGACTGGGACAACGGGCGCAACGCAGTGGACTTCAAGCGCGTGGGCTCCGGCCTCCTGATGCAGACGGCTGACAACCACCAGCTGACGCTGGCTGATCTGAAAGTGGTGACCAAGCTGCAGCCAACGCCCCAGCAGTTGCAGGACTTGCTGTTTGCCTGGAACGTTGCCAAATTCGTCAAGAGCAATGCCATTGTGTTCTGCAAGGGCGGTATGACCATGGGGGTTGGTGCCGGCCAGATGAGCCGGCTCGATTCGGCGCGCATTGCCAGCATCAAGGCACAGCATGCCGGGCTCTCGCTCGCCGGCACGGCGGCCGCGAGCGATGCTTTCTTCCCGTTTCGTGATGGCCTGGACGTGGTGGTGGACGCTGGCGCGACCTGTGTCATCCAGCCTGGTGGCTCGATGCGCGACCAGGAGGTGATAGCCGCCGCCGACGAGCGCGGTATCGCCATGGTGTTCTCCGGCGTGCGCCATTTCCGGCATTGAGTGATGAGGGCGTGCCGGCGATGAGTTTCCCGGACGCCAACCGGCCTCCGGACTGCACGCTGCAGGTGAGCGACAGTGCAGACGATGACATTCGCAAGTCGATTGCCAGTGCCCTGATTCAGTACAACGTCAAGCTTGCTGGGCCGGGTCAGCAGCGACCGCTGGTGGTCGCCATTCGCGACCACGGCAATGTGGTGATCGGCGGCCTGTGGGGTGCGACGGGCTATGGCTGGCTCTACACGCAGATGCTGCTGATCCCCGAAGCACTTCGCGGTCAGGGTCTGGGCCGCTCCATCATGCAGCGGGCCGAGCAGGAAGCTTTGGGGCGAGGCTGTCACGCTGCCTGGGTGGACACCCAGTTTGGCGCCAAAGGTTTTTATGCGAGTCTGGGCTACCAGTGCTTTGGCGAGTTGCCAGACTATCCGCCCGGGTTTGCCAGAACCTTCCTGAAAAAATCACTGACCCGCTTGCCGCCAGATATTGCGGCAACCTGTTTCCCTGATCCACCATGAGGCCAGCGCACCGAAGGCTGCCACGGCCGTCAGCAGCAGAAGGCCGGCGTGGTAATCATCGGCGCTAAAGAGGCGCGCTCCCGTGCTCGTCAGGCCGCCCTGCCAGCGCTGGTCCATCACCCAGCCGACCAGCGGCTGCAGGACAGCACCTGCGAGGAAGCCGGCCATGTTGGTGACGCTGGTGGAGATGCCTGATAGCTGGGGCGCATTGACTTCCTTGGCACAAGACCAGGTGAGCGTGAAGCCGGCGGTGACCAGACCCATCAGGCTGAACAGGGCATAGCTGGCAAAGAGCGGCAGCGCGAGATCCCACAGCAAGACGAACCAGATCAACAGGTACAGGTGGCTGGTCACGATCAGCACCGGCTTGCGTTGGCCGAGCCGGTCCGACAGCGCGCCCATGAACACGCAGCCCAGCGCAAAGCCGATGAAATAAAGGCTGACGTGGTTGGCCGCGGCAGCGCGTGTCAGGCCATGGGCCTGCGTCAGAAACGGCGTTGCCCACAGTCCGGCGAAAGCGAAAAAGCTACCGCAGATGCCAAAGTTGACACACACGGTGGGCCAACTGTCACGGTTCTTCAGCACGGCGACCAGCCCCGATACAACAAGGCTCCAGTCAAACGATGGCTTGCTGCCGGCCTGAGCTGCCGCGGTGGGATGTTCGCGCAGCAGCAGCCAGCAGGCAACGCCCAGCAGCAAGGAGACACCGGCCAGGGCGACAAAGATGTGGCGCCAGCTGGTTTGCTGGGCCAGCCAGGACAGCGGTGCGCCGGCCAGCACCGAGCCGAGATTGCCAATCAGCATCGCCAGCCCTACCAGCGTGGCAAAGCGGCGCTCGTCAAAGGACAGGGCAATGATCTTGAGCATGGCAATAAAAGTGACCGAGACGCCCAGCCCGATCAGGGTGCGCCCGACCAGCGCCAGCTCAAGTCCGCTGGCCAGAGCGAACATCAGACTGCCAGCGCCGCCCACCACACCACCGATCAGCAGAATCCGCCGTGGCCCCAGCGTGTCAACCAGGATACCGGTGGGCACCTGCATGATGGTGTAAACGTAAAAGTAGGTGGCAGCCAGCGCGCCCAAGGACGAAGCGCTGGTGTTGAACGCAGCAACCAGGTCCGCTGCAATTCCGGCCGGCGCGAAGCGCTGAAAGAAGGACAGGGCGTAGGTCGCGACGACGATGGCCAGCGCCAGACTGCGACGACGCTGTTGCCTCGCGCTCGTTTCGCTCATGGTCAGGCAAGCGCCGTCTGGCCCAGGCGCTGGATGTGCCGGGCCGCATCCGCCACCATCTTTTCGACAATGTCAGCCGCCGACGCAATTTCATCGATCAGGCCGGCGGCCTCACCAAACCAGACGCCGGTATGGTCTGCATCGCCCTCGGCAAAAGCCTGACGGTATTTCGGTCCTTCCACGGCGATGTTCTTCTCCAGCGCGTCCTCACGGCCGTGCCATCGATCGGTGAAGACATTGCGGGCAATCCGCGCGCTAAATCCGCGTGGCCATGGAATCTGCCTGGCGATGTCTGCCACCTGGGTGCGCAGCGTGCCGTCGCCATTGGCCTCAACGATGGCTTGGTGGTGTCCCGGCTTCACCAGCGCCTCTCTGGAGGCCCACAAGCGTGTGCCAAGCAGGACGCCATCGGCACCCAGCATCAAGGCTGCAGCCAGGCCGCGTCCGTCGGCGATGCCGCCTGCAGCAAGCAGCAGTGTTTCGGGCGACTGCTGCGTCAGAAAGTCCGACACTTCGGGCACGAAGCTCAGGGTTCCGCGCAATGCGCCATGACCGCCGGCCTCGCTCCCCTGCGCCACGATGATGTCGGCGCCGGCATCCACCGCGTCCATCACATGGTCCATGTCCTGGCACTGGCAAATGAGGGTCGCGCCGATGCTGCGGATTTCGTCGACGAAGGGACGCGGGTCGCCAAAGGAAAGCATGACCGCGGCGGGTCGGTGTTTCAGGATGTCGCTTAGAACAGAGGGTGACTTGCGCAGCGACCACGATATGAATCCGACACCGACACGTTGTCCTGCTGCTGCCGTGAATTGTTCACTCAACCAGGCCGGGTCGCCGTAGCCACCTCCGATCAAGCCCAGGCCGCCAGCCTGACTGACCGCTGCAGCAAGCACGCCGCCACCGGCAAAGGCCATTGGCGCCGAAATGATGGGGTGACGAAGTTGCAGCGCGCGCGTCAGTCGGGTCGTCAGCGCAGTCATTGGGAGGACGCCCTACATCTGTTTGAAAACCTGGCGCGCCAGCGCCACCGTGGCGGCGATGTCTTCGTCGCTGTGCGCCGCGCTGACAAAGCCGGCTTCGTACAGTGCCGGGGCAATGTAGACGCCGCCATCGAGCAAACCGTGGAACAGCTGGTTGAAGCGCGCGCTGTCGGTCTTCATGACCTGGGGGTAGTTCTGCGGCAATTCGGGCAGCAGGAAAAAACCGAACATGCCGCCTTCGCTGTCGGCGCTGAAGGGCACGCCCTCGGCTTTGGCCGCCGCCGCCAGGCCAGTGACGAGCAAGCGTGTCTTTCTCGACAGCTCTTCAAAGAAGCCGGGTTTGCTGATCTCCTGCAAAGTGGCCAGACCACAAGCGGTAGCGACCGGGTTGCCTGACAGGGTGCCGGCCTGATAGACGGCGCCCAGCGGCGCCAGCTGTTCCATCACGGCGCGCTTGGCACCAAAGGCCGCCAGCGGCATGCCGCCGCCAATGACCTTGCCCATCACCGTCATGTCGGGCTCAAAGCCCGGAATCTGGCGCGCATAGACGCTTTGCGCACCGCCCAGGGCGACCCGAAAACCGTTCATGACTTCGTCAAACACCAGCAGCGCACCGTACTCGGTACACAACTCACGGCAGCGCTTCACGAAGGGCACCGAGGCGCGCACAAAATTCATGTTGCCGGCGATCGGCTCGATCATCAGGCAGGCAAGCTCCTTGCCATAAAGACCAAAGGCTTCTTCGAGCTGCGCCACGTTGTTGTATTCGAGGACCATGGTGTGCTGCACCACTTCGGGCGGCACGCCGGCGCTGGTCGCATTACCAAAAGTCGCCAGACCCGAGCCGGCTTTGACCAGCAGCGCGTCGGCATGACCGTGGTAACAGCCCTCGAACTTGATCAGCTTGCTGCGGCCGGTGGCACCGCGCGCCAGGCGGATGGCGCTCATGGCAGCTTCGGTGCCGGAACTGACCAGACGCACCATGTCCATCGAGGGCATGAGCTTGAGGATTTCTTCTGCCAGTTGCACTTCTCGCTCGGTCGGCGCGCCGTAGGAGAAACCTTCCAGCACCGCTTGCTGCACTGCCTTGACCACCGCCGGATGGCCGTGCCCCAGAATCATGGGACCCCAGGAACCGATGTAGTCGATGTAGCGCTGCCCGTTGGCGTCCCAGAAATAAGCACCCTGGGCACGTGTGACAAAGCGCGGTGTACCACCGACGGCCTTGAACGCCCGGACGGGCGAATTGACGCCGCCGGGGATCACCCGTTTGGCGCGATCGAACAGGGCTTGGTTGTGGTCGGTGGAGTGTGTCATGTGCGTGGGCGCCTTCTGCTGCAAGCCAGGTTTTACAATGAAGTTATTCTATTGGAAGGCGTTTTGCTGTGAGCTTGACCAAGACTTGGACCTGTCCGGAGTGCGGCGCACGCAAGGAAGATTTCGAAAGGGTGCAACTTTGACACCAGCAGAGCAGTGGCCCTTCGAGTGGCGCTGGATCGATTTTGTATTGCCGCTGCGACAGCAGGCCCTGGCTTACGAGCCACAGCTTCAGTCCCGCATCGACAGCTGCATCCTCAAACTGATCCGCTCCGGCGACGCCGCCTGTGCACAGGCCATGTGCGATATCAGCCTCGGCCTGGTCAGCGCGCAGGCTGAGCAGAAGCCACGCGTTTTCTGGCAGATTTGCGCGGCCTATTTCGAGGCCATGGCGGGCGGTCTGTGCACGACCGATGCGCAGGGCAAACGCGCACTGTCGCAAATTCTGTTGCAGTACCGGGCACTCGCGCGCGGCGAGGTGGAAGTTTTGCCACGACTGCCGCGTGAGTTGTTGTTCTTGCTGGCGCACGTCGATGCGCTGCGCGCGCAGCGCTTGCCGCTGCTGGGCGCTGTCTGGCTGGCTTACGACCTGGCTGCGCCAGACCCGCAAGACCAGGCCAAGGTGATTGGTGACCTGCGCATTGGCATCGCTGAATTCAACGCTTATCTGAACGAAGCGGACGAATGGTCGCGTTGTCTGCATCTTGATCTCAGTGAATGGGCGCTGGAGTTGCACCGGCCACTCTCGCAGAGCACGCTGGGCTGGGCCCATTCACTGGCAGCCAGTTCCTCGCGTATCGGACTGCTGGCCTTGTCCGAAATCGCGCAAGCACTCGAACTGGCGCTGCGCCATGTGCAGAACCACGTGCCCGGTCTGGCGCAGCATGCGAGCGTTTTTCTTGAGGCGGCAGAAGACTTGCGTCGCCTGTTGCACCAATTTGCCGCTGGATTTCTCAAGCAACCGGCCCCTGGCTTGTTGCAGGCCTTGCAGGAGATTGCGTGCTTTGAATTTTCCGGATTGGCGCCTGTCAGTCTCTCATTCACCGAGGAGACATCGTCTCTGCTGGAGCAACTCGGCGGGGCGCTTCGACAATGGCGCGCACGTCCCGACAATGCAGGCGCCCGCAACGAAGCCTTGCGACTGCTCCACATCCTGCAGAGCAATTCACAGCGCGCGGGCGTCAACAGCTTGCAGCAGACCAGCCAGTTTCTGGAGGCGGCTATAGAGCAGTTGGGAAGACGACCCCTGCAGGCAGATCAACTCGATCCGCTGTTTTCGCGCTTTGATACCCTCAAAGTCCAGTTGGACAGGCTGCTTATTCGGCCTTGATGCCGCGCAGGGTGATGACCCCGCCCAACAGAGCGGTATCCGCTTTGACCCGGTTGGCCAGGCCTTCGGCTGAGGTGCCTTGCACCTGCCAGCCCTGCTGAAACAGCTTTTGCCGCATCTCCGGTGTGCGAGCAATCTCGCTGAAGAGGCTGGAGAGTTTGGCCACCACTGGTTTGGGCATGGAGTTCGGCGCTGCGATGGCATTCCAGATTTCCAGACTGAAGCCCGGGACACCAGCCTCGCTCATGCTCGGCAGTTCGGGCACCAGGGTGCTGCGCCCGCTGGAGGTGACGCCAATGGCGCGCAACTTGCCCGCCTTGATCTGGGCCGTGGCCAGCGCCGGTGGCAGCATCGCCAATTGCAACTGACCACCCAGCATGGCGTTGGCTACCTGGGGATAGCCCGGGTAGGGCACATGAACCGGGTTGATACCGGTCTTGCTCTTGAGCCACTCCATGCCAATGTGGCCCACTGTGCCAACACCAGGTGTGCCGTAGCTCCACTTGTCGCCCGCGCTGCGCGCTGCTACAAAAAATTCCTGCGCTGTGGCGCCCGGCGCGCCAATGGGAGCCGTCAGCACCAGTGGCGAGACGCCGATCAGGCTGACTGGTGTCAGATCCTTCAGCGGATCGTAGTTAAGCTTGGGGTTGAGCAGTTTGGCAATCGTCATGTTGCCATTGATCATCAGGCCGATGGTGTGGTCATCGCTCGCCTTGGCCACATAGTCGGCGGCAATATTGCCACCCGCGCCCACCTTGTTTTCGACGATAACTGGCTGGCCCAGAGCGCGGGACAAGGGCTCTGCCAGCGTGCGTGCCGTCAGGTCCGGTGAAGAGCCGGCCGGAAAGCCGACGATGATGCGAACCGTTTTGCTTGGCCAGGACGCTGCCGCAGCGGCCTCCTTGCCCGGGTTCTGCGCAGCAGCCCCGGTGGACAATGCGGCGATGGCAAGAAGGAGGGCGGTGCGTCGGAACATCAGGCGTACTCGATGAGTGTCTTCTTCATCTTCTTCATGGCTGCCACTTCGATCTGGCGAATCCGCTCGGCGCTGACGCCATATTCTGCGGCCAGTTCATGCAGCGTCATGCCGCCCGAATTATCGTCGTTGACCTTGAGCCAGCGTTCCTCCACGATGCGCCGGCTGCGTTCGTCCAGGGCCTCCAGGGCGCTGGCAATGCCGTCGCTGGCCAGGATGTCGCGCTGATGCGCTTCGATCATGGCGGTGGGCTCGTGCCGCGTGTCAGTCAGGTAGGCAATCGGACCAAAGGCGTTGTCGCCCTCGTCGGACGGACTCGGATCGAGCAGCACGTCGCCGCCGGCCAGCCGCGTTTCCATCTCGATCACGTCCTCGCGCTTCACCTTGAGTTCAGCCGCCATGGCGTCAATCTGTTCTTCGTTCAAGGTTTCGCGATGCGTGCCGGTGTCGGCTGCCGCGTCGTCGCTCTTGTAGCGCTGCTTCATGGAACGCAGGTTGAAAAACAGCTTGCGCTGGGCCTTGGTCGTGGCGACCTTGACCATGCGCCAGTTCTTCAGGATGTACTCGTGAATCTCGGCCTTGATCCAGTGCATGGCGTAGCTCACCAGGCGCACGCCCTGATCGGGGTCGAAACGCTTGACGGCCTTCATCAGGCCGACATTGCCTTCCTGAATCAGGTCGCCGTGCGGCAGACCGTAGCCCAGATACTGGCGTGAAATCGAGACCACCAGACGCAGATGCGAGAGCACCAGCTTCCCGGCGGCATCCAGATCATTGTCCAGTCGGTACTTGCGGGAGAACTCCTGCTCCTGTTCAAGCGTCAGCATGGGCAGACGGTTGGCCGCCGAGATATAGGCGTCAAGGTTGCCCAGCGAGGGCACCATCGCCCACGGGTTGGCCAATGTCAATGCAGAACCTGAAACTCCAGTTGGATGAGCCATAGCAGACCTCCTGTTTGTCATATCCTCAATATTAGCACTCTCTTGGATCGAGTGCTAATTGAAGGGTTCAATCGAAGCGATAGTCGTCAAAATGGAGCGCGGGCGGGGCATTTCAAGGGAAAATAGCCAGCCTATGACCACTTCCAACCCACCCCCCCCCGGCGCCGCGGCGCCTGAGCCACGTCTGACCAGTCTGTCCCACGGCGGCGGCTGTGGCTGCAAGATTGCTCCCGGCGTGCTGTCGGATATCCTGAAAAACGTCAGCGCCATGCCCTTGCCCAAGGAATTACTGGTTGGCATCGAGACCTCGGACGACGCTGCTGTTTACCGGCTCAACGATGAGCAGGCCCTGATTGCGACCACTGACTTCTTCATGCCAATTGTGGACGACCCTTTCGACTTCGGCCGAATTGCTGCCACCAACGCGATTTCGGACGTCTACGCCATGGGCGGCAAGCCGATTTTGGCGCTGGCACTGGTTGGTATGCCGATCAATGTACTGTCAACCCGGACCATAGGCAGGATCCTGGAAGGCGGCGCCAGCGTCTGCCGCGCGGCCGGGATTCCGATTGCCGGCGGCCATACGATTGACTCGGTGGAGCCGATCTACGGTCTGGTGGCCCTGGGTCTGGTGCACCCCAACCTGGTCAAACGCAATGCCGATGCCAGGCCAGGCGACCGCTTGATTCTGGGCAAACCGCTGGGGGTTGGCATCCTGTCGGCGGCGTTGAAAAAGGAAAACCTTGATGCTGCCGGCTATGCCCGGATGATCGACCTCACCACGCAGCTCAACACGCCGGGGCCGGAACTGGCGGCGCTGCCGGGCGTGCATGCCCTGACCGACGTCACCGGTTTTGGTCTGGCCGGTCATGCGCTGGAACTGGCCCGTGGTGCTGCCTGCACGGTTGAAATTGACTGGCCCAGTGTGCCCCTGCTCTCCGGCGTGCGGGAACTCGCCCTGCAGGGCATGGTGACAGGGGCGTCGGGACGCAACTGGGCTGCCTATGGAAAAGACGTCGAATTGCCGGCCGACTTTGCCCGGGTGGATCAGGACTTGCTAAGCGATCCGCAAACCAGTGGCGGTCTGCTGGTGTCCTGCGCGCCCGGCGCGGTGGACGCCGTGCTGGCCATTTTCCGGCGGCATGGTTTTCTCGCCGCCACCGAGATCGGGCAGATTGCTGCGGGTCCGTTGACCGGCAAACTGCGTGTTCAGTCGCGCCGATAACGGCGCAGATAGCGCCTGTCCAGCCAGTCCCTGAGCCAGCCGGCCCAGCGTCCCTGCGTCGAGAAGCGGCGCCAGATGAGCAGCGCGCGGCCTTGGCCATACGCGACAAAATTCAAACGGTCCGGCCCAGGCTGGCGCCGGCGCGCTGGTGAGCCCGCCAGCAGGGCCAGCAGGTTTTCGGCCAGAGCCGGCCTGGCGCGGCTTGGCGTCGTGCTGGCGGCAAACACCTGCGGGTGGCTGATGGAGCGGCCGAAAGTGTCCACCGCCACCTGGCCATGCCGGTCCAGCGCCAAAGCGCTGCCAGCAAGCCAGGCCGGAGCCTGCCCGGCGCTGGCGATGACGGGGACATCACAGGCCAGCCGGGCGCCATTGCCGAGCAGAACCTGCTCGGCCTCAATGCCAACCGCCCGCTCTGCCAGCACGTTGACTTTGTGTTCTTTCAGGATCTTGAGGATGCGCTGTTCATGGCCAAGCGCGGCCGCGCCAGCCAGGCCGGTGGTACCTGCGACCAGAGTGACCGAGGACCCCGGCAGGCGTTGTCGCATGGCCAGCGCCAATTCGATGCTCATCAGGTCATCGCCCATGACTGCGATACGCAGCGAGCGGCCTGTTGCCAGTTCAACCACCTTGGGCCACAAAGCGCAGAAGGCTTGCAGCGGCCGCACAAAAAGTCCGTGTTCACGGGCACCGGGCAGGATGGCCTCGATTTGCTGTCGATTTTGCAGCACTCCGGTATCGATGGAAAGCCAGTCAAACGCAAAGGTGCTGCCGTCGGCCAGCCGCAAGGTACTTTCTTTGACGTCAAGCGCCGCAACGCTGCCCGTGAGCCAGCGCGCCCCCGCTTTCGGTAGCATAGGCTCCAGGTTGATCAGACAGTCTTCCAGCGCGTGCTGGCCGGCCACAAAGCCCGGGACCCTGGCGGCGTAAAGGTGCAGCGGATAAGACGAGATCAGGGTCAGCTGCAGGCCCGCAGGCTGCTTGCGGGCCAGGGTGGACAACAGATCGAGATGGGCGAGGCCAGCGCCGAGCAACACCAGCTTTCTCATGGCTGCAATGCGGGGAGCGTGTCTGGCATGCTGAGCGTGTGCATGGGAGTTGATTATCCGGTCAGAGGCTGGTTGATAATGGGCCCGCGGTCGGGCCCGGATTCCGGTCGGTAATTCTGTGTATTTTCAAGAAAGATTGCAATGAAAAGATGGATGATGGTAACCCTGCTGGTAGTGGCAAGCAGCGTGCAGGCGCAGACAACGGCCAAGAAGGAACTGGTAGCCAAAGTCCTGCTCTTGCAGCAACCGGCCATCGAGCAGGCGGCGCAGGCACTGGCAGAGCGGCCCGCCTTGCAGATGCTGCAGCAGGCCAGTATGGCTTTGCAGTCGCGAGTACCGGCCGACAAGCGCGAGGCCATCGCCAAAGAGATTCAGGCGGATGCCAAAAAGTATGCGGACGAGGCTGTACCCCTGGTGCGCGAGCGCGCCGTCAAGCTGGCACCGTCGACCGTGGGCGCCCTGCTGGAAGAAAAGTTCAGCGAGGACGAACTCAAACAGCTGATCGCGATCATCGAGTCGCCGGTGAACCGCAAGTTCCTGCAACTCGGCGGTGAAATGCAAAATGTGCTGATCGACAAGCTCGTGGCTGAGACCCAAGGCGTGATCGAGCCCAAAGTCAAAGCGCTGGATCAAGCTATCGCCGCGCGCCTGGGATTGTCAGCCGCCGCCGCAGCCCCAACTGCACCCAAAGCGGGCAAAGCCGCCAAAGCACCGGCCAAGGCTGCCAGCAACTAAGGCGCCTCAGGACAGCAGCGCCTGCGCAAATTCGCGGGCGTTGAAAGTTTCCAGGTCTTCAAGCTTTTCACCAACGCCGATGAAGTAAACCGGCAAGGGGCGCTCACGCGCAATCGCCGCCAGCACACCGCCCTTGGCGGTACCGTCGAGTTTGGTGATGATCAGGCCCGTGAGTTGCAAGGCGTCATCGAAAGCCTTGACTTGGCTCAGCGCGTTTTGCCCGGTGTTGCCGTCGATGACCAACAGAATTTCGTGCGGTGCCGTGGCGTCGGCTTTTTGTATCACCCGCTTGATCTTGCGCAGTTCTTCCATCAGGTGCAATTGCGTTGGCAAGCGCCCGGCGGTGTCAACCAGCACCACGTCCTTGCCCCTGGCCTTGCCGGCGCTGACCGCATCAAAACTGACGGCCGCTGGATCGCCACCCTGCTGGCTGATGATCTCGACCGTGCTGCGCTCAGCCCAGACCCCAAGCTGCTCGCGCGCCGCCGCCCGAAAGGTGTCGGCCGCAGCCAGCAACACACTGCTGCCCTGGTCTGCCAGATGACGCGTGAGCTTGCCAATCGAGGTGGTCTTGCCGGCACCGTTGACGCCGGTCACCATGATCACGGTCGGCTTGTGCTGCCCGATGACCAGCGGCTTTTCCAGCACCTGCAGCAGACTCGCAATCGACTCCACCAGCAGTTCCTTGACTGCTGCCGGGTCGACGGTCTTGCTGTCCTTGACACGCTGTTTCAGGTCATCAAGCAGGTATTGCGTGGCCTTGACGCCGCTGTCGGCCATCAGCAGTGCGGCTTCCAGGTCCTCGTACAGTGCCTCATCGATGCGCGTGCCGGTAAAGACCGTGGCAATGCTGGAACCCGTCTTGCGCAAGCCCGCCTTGAGCTTGACCAGCCAGGTTTTTCGCGCGGGCGCGTCCTGTCGGGCTGCTGCGCTCGCGTCGCTGGAGTCAGTGGCAGGGTTGGGTGAGGGCTTTTTTTTGAAAAAACTGAACATGGTTGGGGTTCTTGGAATCGCCCCATTCTATGAAACGACCCCGCAGACCGCGGCACGTCAGCGTGTGATGGCTACCAGCACGCTGCAGGGAGCGTGCTCAATCAAGGCCTTGGAAATCGAACCGCGCCACCAGCGTGCGGTCCAGCTGTCGAGATGCCGGTGACCGACCACGATCAGGTCGGCGGAAATTTTTCGCGCGTATTTGGTGATCTCGTCGACCGTCTCGCCGGCCAGCACTTCGCCGCTGGCGGCGTGGCCGGCCGCGCGCAGGCGGCGCATGCCTTCGTCCAGCACGGCCTGCAGCGCCAGCTTTTCGCGCTCCATCAGTTGCGGGTCGTAAACGCCTACGCCCATGCCCATCACGTCCATGTTCAGCGGCATCACCGCGACCAATGTCAATTCGGAATGCGACCACTGCGCCAGATCCTGGCAGTCCAGCAAAGCCTTTTGGCCACTTTCGGAACCGTCGTAAGCGAGCAGAATTTTTTTGTACATGGTGCCCTCCAGAAGATGCAGCTTGGGGTGAAACACAACGCGAGCATAGACCTTGCGCGGCGCCGATGCAACTGGCCTTAACTGCGTTAAGCTGTGGTCATGAAGCAAAAAGCGGCGGTCACGAAACAGAGCCACGAGGTCCGCATCATTGGCGGGCAGTGGAAGCGCAGCAAGCTGGCCGTGGCCGACAAGCCAGGTTTGCGCCCGACGCCGGACCGGGTGCGCGAGACGCTCTTTAACTGGCTCGGCCAGGACCTGACGGGTTGGCGCTGCATCGACGCATTTGCCGGTACCGGGGCGCTGGGTTTTGAGGCCGCTTCGCGCGGCGCCAGGGAAGTGCTGCTGGTGGAGCAGGACACGGCCCTGGTGGCGCAGCTCAAGCGTGTGCAGTTGCAGTTGCAGGCCGGTGCCACACAGATCGTGCGCGGCGACGGTGTGGCGGCTCTGCGGCAGCTTGCCGCAGCCAGCATGGACGCTGTATTTTTGGACCCGCCCTTTGACTCGGTGCTTTTTGAGCCTGCTCTGCTGGCCGCCGCGCGGGCCCTGGCACCCGACGGGTTTGTCTATCTGGAAGCACCGATTCTGTGGACTCAGGCGCAGTTCGAACCGATCGGGCTGACGCTGTATCGGCACCTCAGGGCCGGCACCGTGCACGCCCATTTGCTCAGACTGTTGCCGCCAGCTCAGGCACAGGCTGCATAATGCGGCGCAGGAGAGCAAATTGGGAAAAGAAGAGAGTGAAGCTTCAGCCCTAACCGACCCACAGGAAGATGATGGTGCAGAAAGTGATTGCAGTTTATCCCGGCACTTTTGACCCGATTACCCTTGGCCACGAAGACGTGGTGCGACGGGCTACCCAGTTGTTTGACCGTGTCATTCTGGCGGTTGCCGCCGGACACCACAAGAAGGCCATGTTTTCACTGCAGGAGCGCATCGACATGGCGCGCGAAGTGGTGAAGGCCTATCCGCAGGTTGAGGTCGAGAGTTTTTCCGGCCTGCTGCGCGACTTTGTGGTGGCGCGTGGCGCCAAGGCGATGGTGCGGGGCTTGCGCGCCGTGACCGACTTTGACTACGAGTTTCAATTGGCCGGCATGAATCGCAGCCTGATGCCGCATGTGGAAACGGTTTTCCTGACGCCCAGCGACCGCTACCAGTTTATCTCCAGCACTTTTGTGCGCGAGATCGCATCGCTGGGCGGCGAGGTGAATAAATTTGTATCCCCCGTGGTCAATGAGCGCTTGATTGAAAAAGTGAGCGGGCAGGCGCCAACCTAGCCAGAGCTAGGCCAGAGCCAGGCCTTCCAGCCAGCGCAAAAGCGCTGCGTTGACTTCGGCGGGGCGCTCCATCGTCAGCATGTGGCCGCACTCGCGCAGCAGCACGAACTCGGCGCCCTTGATCAGTTGCGCAATCTCGCGTGAGCATTCGGGCGGCGTCAACTGATCAGCGTCACCGCACATCACCAGGGTCGGGCAGGCAACAGCAGCCAGATGAAGTCGGGCGTCGGCTCGCGCCATCACAGCGCGGTTTTGCCTTATCAGTTGCTGGGCGCCGGCGCGCAGCACGAAGTCAAGATAGCTTTGTTGCAGAGTCTTGTCGTCCAAGCGGCTCGCATGAAAGGCCAGCGGCAGATTGGCCTGCAACACCTCGTCAACGCGACCCTGTTCAAACAGATTGATGGCAGCCTCGCGCAGCGCGCGCATGGCTTCGGTTTCCGGCCTGGCGCTGGTGCCCAGCAGCGCCAGGCCGCGGATGCGTTGCGGTGCCTGGCGCACGACCTCCATGGCCAGCATGCCGCCCATCGAAGCGCCGCACAGGATCAGTTCTCCCGCCTGTTCTTGCAGCAGGCTCGCGGCCATCGCGCTCAGGCTGGCGTGGCGGCTGTGTGCATCGCTGACCACCGCACGGAGTTGTGCCGGCATGGCCTCGAGTTGCTGCTGCCACATCGCGGCGTCAGCGGCCAGGCCCGGAAGAAAGACAAGTTGAGTCATTTGAAAATATTCCTTTGACAGACTGGCGTATATTGAGACATCTTGGAGAAATTGAAATGAAGATACTACTGCCAGTCGATGGTTCCGCTGTTTCGCTGGAAGCCGTGCGTTTTGTCATTCGCATGGCGGACTCCGGTCTCGACACCCGCGTCGTGCTGGCCAATGTGCAGGAGCCGGCAAATCTGTATGAACTGGTGGTAGCACACGACCCTGAGGTTCTGGAGCGCGTCAGCGCCAGCGCGGGCGCTCACACGCTGGAGGTGGCGCAGGCGCTGCTGGCCGAGGCCGACATCGACTTCGAGAGCGAAGTCGCCTCGGGCGACCCGGCGCACACCCTGATCGACATCCTGGAGCGCCACGAGTGTGATCTGGTGGTGATGGGCGCCAGCGGCACCGGTCCCCTGCGCAGTGCCCTGCTGGGCTCGGTCTCCAATGAAGTCCTGCATGCGTCGGGCGTGCCGGTACTGATTGTGAAAGCGGGTGAGGAAGCGGCTGAATGACTGAACTGATCCTGGTCCGCCATGGCGAAACCGACTGGAACCGCGAACTGCGTTTTCAGGGCCAGGTGGATGTGCCGCTCAACGCCGTTGGCCACGAGCAGGCGCGCCGGTTGGGCCTGCGGCTTGCCACCGAGACGCTGCACGAACTCGTTTGCAGCGACCTCACGCGCACGCAGCAGACGGCCTTGCCGATCCGGGAGAACCATCTGCAGCTGAGTCAAGGCAGCGCGGCGCTGGATGCGGCCCTGCGCGAGCAGAATTTTGGTGTGATCGATGGCATGCGGGTCGATGACATCAAGGCA
>JBAXOZ010000007.1:0-40327 GCA_037132975.1 Comamonadaceae bacterium | reverse complement strand
CGAGCGTGGCAGTGTCAACCGTGCTGGCGCTGGCAACGGTCTCGTTGGTGATGGCCCTGTTGGGTACGTAAATTCTGATGAATGGATCGCTACGGCCTGCGGCCTCGCGATGACGGGGGTGTCATTGCGAGCGCAGCGTGGCAATCCATGCTGTTCAGGGCGCCAGTCGTTCCCGTAACCAGGATTTCTCTGGTGTCAGCGTGTAGCGCAAGCGGTCATGCAAACGGCTCTTGCGGCCTTGCCAGAACTGCCAGCTGTCGGGCTGGAGGCGGTAGCCGCCCCAGTGCGGCGGTCGTGGTGGTTGCAGCAGAAATTTGGCGCCATAGCGGGCAGCGTTGGCCACCAGCACCGTTCGGCCACTGATCACCTCACTTTGCGGTGAGGCCCAGGCACCGATGCGTGAGTCCAGAGGCCGACTGTGAAAGTATTCGTCACTTTCCGCATCACTGACTTTTTCGACCCGACCCTCGATGCGCACCAGGCGTTCCATTTCAACCCAGTGAAACTGCAGGGCAGCATAGGGGTTGCCGGCGAGTTCATGTCCCTTTCGGCTGTCGTAGTTGGTGTACCAGGTGATGCCGCGTTCGTCATAGCCCTTGATCAGCACGACGCGCGTCGATGGTCGCAGATTGCTGGCAACGGTCGCCAGGGTCATGGCGTTGGGTTCGGGTACTTCGCAGGAGATCGCTTCCTGTAGCCAGTGCTCAAACTGGCGCAGCGGGTCGGCATGCGATGCCTCTTCGCTGAGTTCGGCACGTTCGTAGCTTTTGCGCAGATCGGCAAGAGAGGTCATGGCCGCCTACATCGGTCGCTGGATCAATTCGATCTTGTAGCCGTCAGGGTCGGTGACGAAGGCGATGATGGTCGTGCCACCCTTGACCGGGCCGGCTTCGCGCGTGACCTTGCCGCCGGCGCCCTTGATTTTCTCGCATGCGCCATGGACATCGGACACGCCCAGGGCCAGGTGGCCAAAGGCGGTGCCGATCTCATAGGAATCGACGCCCCAGTTGTAGGTCAGCTCAATCTCGGCGTGTTCCGGATTCTTGCCAAAGCCAACAAAGGCCAGCGTGTATTTGTACTCCGGGTTTTCGGTCTTGCGCAGCAACTGCATGCCCATCACCTGGGTGTAGAAGTCAATGGAGCGTTGCAGGTCGCCCACCCGCAGCATGGTGTGTAGAAATCTCATGCGCCGGATTGTGACGCAAAAAAAAAGGGCCGGTCTTGCGACCAGCCCTATTAAGGGATCCCTGAACCTGTTGGTTACGAAAGGACCCGAGGAGACAACCTGCGAGAACGAGGCGTTCTCTAAAACTTTGCTTGTTCGAAGTATCTCAGGGTTTCCCCTTGCTTTCTAGAGTCAAGACCCCAAAAGGTGACCTGCCTCAAAGATTCTTCAAACAAGGTTTGAAATTTAGCGCTTTTTCGAAGCCGGCTTGGCAGCGTCAGCAGCAGACGCTGCAACGGTATTGAAATTCGATTGCGCGACGTCAGTGGCTTGCTTGACCGCCTTTTGCACCGATTCCAGCGCGTTATTGGCTGCAGCTACGGCGCTCTTCATGACGGCAACAGCGGTTTCAGAGCCGGCTGGGGCATTCTTGGCAGCGTTGTCCACCAAACCCATGAATTTCTTCTGCGCTTCGGCGGCTTGACCTTCAAAAGTCTTGCCGAGATCAGCGCCAGCACCGGAAGCGATGTCATACAGATGACGGCTGTAGGCGGCGGTCTTTTCAGCCAGCGGCTGGAACAGGCTCGATTGCAGGGCCAGCAGTTCCTGTGCGTCCTTCACACTCAGCAGGGCTTTGGCATGATCCGAGGTTTCGGCCAGAGCAGCTTTGGAAGCGGTCAGATTGAGTTCAACAATCTTTTCGACGCCTTCAAAGGCTTTGGCGGTCAGGCCCATCAGGGTTTCGACGTTGGCTTTTTGTGAAGCCAGAACTTGTTCGACGGTCAGCATATAAATTTCTCCAGAAAGAGTGGGGGTCAATGGGTATCTGCGCCGAACCTGGCCTGAGCCGGTGTCATGTTGCAGTGCAGCATGATTTGAATTATAGGGGCGCCATTGCCGCTTGCAAGTGTTTTTTGCTGCGACGCAACATATTAGACGAAAAATTCTAAAAGCCGCTTTATTCATCGTCCAGACACAGTGGCAAGGGCGATCTTTTTCGGCCGGGCGCAGCCCGATGGCCAGGGTCTGGTTCACACACTGGCAAAATCGGACACCATGAGCGAGAACAAACATGAAAAACCGCAAGCCACGCCGCGCAGCGCCTACAAGGTATTTCGCAGCATCACGACGCGCTGGATGGACAACGACGCCTACGGCCACGTCAACAATGTGGTCTATTACAGCTGGTTCGATACCGCCGTCAATGCCTACCTGATAGAGCAGGGCGTGCTCGATATCGAGCATGGGCAGACCATCGGACTGGTGATTGAAACCCGCTGCAACTACTTTGCGCCACTGGCATTTCCGCAGACGGTCGAGGCGGGCATACGCGTGGCCCACCTGGGTTACAGCAGTGTGCGCTATGAAGTCGGCCTGTTTGCGCAGGGCGAGGCCCTGAGCGCAGCCGGGGGCCACTTTGTGCATGTCTATGTGAACCGCGAAACGCGCCGTCCGACCGCTTTGCCGGCGAATTTGAAAACCGTACTGGAGACTCTTCTATGACTCAAGCTGTTCTCGATCCCGCTGCGGTGGACGCAGCCATCACTTCACGCATGGCGGTTCGCGCCTTTACCGCGCAGGCGGTACCGCGCGAGACCATTGCCGAAGTGCTGCAAGTGGCCAGTCGCGCGCCGTCTGGCACCAACACGCAGCCATGGAAGGTTTACGTGCTGCAAGGTGCCAGCCGTGACGCACTGGTCAACAAAGTGTGCGCTGCGCACGATGCGATCCAGGCCAATCCCGCGCTGCTTGCCGACTACAAGGAGCAATACGACTATTACCCGACCCAGTGGTTCAGTCCGTACATCGATCGACGGCGCGAAAACGGCTGGGGGCTGTACGGCCTGCTGGGCATCGGCAAGGCCGACCGCGACAAGATGCAGGCACAGATGCAGCGCAATTTCAGGTTCTTCGATGCGCCGGTCGGTTTGATGTTCACTGTGGATCGCGGCATGGGGCGCGGCTCGCTGCTGGATTACGGGACCTTTCTGCAGAGCATCATGGTGGCGGCGCGTGCGCGGGGTCTGCACACCTGCCCGCAACAGGCCTGGAATATGTTCAACAGCATCATCCTGCCGCATGTCGGTGCCGGCGCGCAGGAAATGCTGGTCTGTGGCATGGCCATGGGTTACGCCGATCAGATGGCCGTGGTCAACACTTTCCACACACCTCGCGTACCGGTTGAGGAGTTTACGCACTGGCTCGATTGACCCGCGGTGCCGGGTGGGTAAATACGATGGCGGCGCTGCCCTTGGCGCGATAAAGTCACAACATGATCATTACCAGTCTTCTTGATACCGACTTGTACAAGTTCACCATGATGCAGGCGGTGCTGCATCAGTTCCCTGGTGCCCAGGTAGAGTACAAATTCAAGTGCCGCAATCCGGGCATCGACCCAGCCACAGGCCGCGCCAGCCGGGCGCTTGGCGCGTACGTGAACGAGATCCGCGACGAGATCCGGTCCCTGTGCAGCTTGCATTTTCAGGACGCCGAACTGAGCTACCTGCATTCGCTGCGTTTCATCAAGAGTGATTTCATTGACTTCCTGGGCCTGTTCAAGCTGAACGAAAAATACATCACCGTCACTGCGCGGCCATCGGGTGAGATCGACATTTCCATCCGCGGTCCTTGGCTGCACACCATCCTGTTCGAAATCCCGGTGCTGGCCATCGTGAACGAGGTTTACTTTCGCAATACGCACAAGTTGCCCGACTTGATGGAGGGGCGCCGGCGGCTCGATGTCAAGATCGGTCAGCTGCGTGACGCGGGTCTGGGCGAGCTGAAAATTGCTGACTACGGCACACGTCGGCGTTTTTCGCAGGCCTGGCATGAGGAAGTATTGCGTGTCTTGGCGAGTCGGCTCGGTACCGCCCAGAGCCCCGGCAACGCGGCGGGCGTGTCCGGCCAGTTGGCTGGCACCAGCAACGTGCTGTTTGCCATGAAACTAGGCCTCACGCCTCTGGGCACGATGGCGCACGAGTATCTGCAAGCCTGCCAGGCGCTCGGACCGCGTCTGCGCGACAGCCAGATCTACGCCTTCGAATCCTGGGCCAAGGAATACCGGGGCGACCTTGGCATTGCTCTGAGCGATGTCTACGGCATGAGCGCCTTTTTGCGCGACTTCGATCTGTATTTCTGCAAACTTTTTGATGGTGCGCGCCACGACAGCGGCGACCCTTTCCAGTGGGCCGAACGCATGCTCGATCATTACCACCATAACCGCGTTGATCCGCGTACCAAGACCTTGATCTTCAGTGATGGCCTGACGGTACCGCGCACGATCGAGCTTTACCAGCAGTTCAAGGGGCGCTGCCAGCTGGCGTTTGGTATCGGCACCAATCTGACCAACGACCTTGGCTACGAGCCACTGCAGAACGTCATCAAGATGGTGCGCTGCAACGGTCAACCGGTGGCCAAGTTGTCTGACGCCCCCTCCAAGGATATGTGCGAAGACGAGAAGTACCTGGCCTACCTGCGCCAGGTATTTGATATTTCGTCCGCCCGATAATTCAACCCGTCATTGCCTTTCACACTTCATCTACAAGGTAAGCCCTCATGCTGACTGCCATCTCCATCATCTTTGTTCTTTCCTATCTGGCGATTGCCCTGGAGCATCCTCTGAAGATCAGCAAGTCGGCCTCGGCGCTGATGGGTGCCGGCTGGTTGTGGACCGTGTACGCACTGGCCAGTGGCGATGTGAATCAGGTCGATGCAGACCTGAACCGATCGCTGATGGGTACCGCGCAAATCGTTTTTTTCCTGATGGGGGCCATGACCATCGTTGAGGTGGTCGATGCGCATGAAGGTTTTCTGGCCATCACCTCGCGCATCAAGACCAAGAAGCTTTCCAGTCTGATGTGGATGGTGGGTTTTGTGACCTTCTTTCTCAGCTCGATCCTGGACAACCTGACCACCACCATCGTCATGATTTCACTCATGAAGAAACTGCTTGAGAAGCGTGAAGACCGCATCTACTTTGCCGGCATCATCGTCATTGCCGCCAACGCGGGTGGCGCCTGGACGCCGATCGGTGACGTCACGACCACCATGCTCTGGATCGGCAATCAGATCACCACGCTGTCGATCATGAAGGCGGTATTCCTGGCGTCCATGGTGAATCTGCTGGTGCCGCTGGCTATCACGAGTCGCATTTTGGGGAACCGACCCGTGATCGCACCGGCGCGCAGGGCGGATTCAGAAAACCTGCAGTCGACCAGTTTTGAGCGCAACCTGATGCTCTTTTTGGGGCTGGGCATTCTGGTTGGTGTGCCACTGTTCAAGACAGTAACCCACCTGCCGCCCTTCATGGGTATCCTGTTCGGCCTGGGTATGTTGTGGATGGTGGGGGATCTGTTGCACCTGAAGAAGGAAGATCACACGAAAAAACATCTGACGCTGGTGCATGCACTCACGCGCATCGACATGAGTTCGATCATCTTCTTTATCGGCATTCTGATGGCCGTGGCCGTGCTGGAGCATACCCATGTCCTGAGTTCTTTGGCGCAGTGGCTTGAGAAGGTGGTTGGCCGGCAGGACATCATTGTCCTGATCATCGGACTGGCCAGCGCCGTGGTCGACAACGTACCGCTGGTAGCGGCCTCCATGGGCATGTACACCCTGGCACAGTATCCGACCGACAGCTTTCTGTGGGAGTTCATCGCCTACTGTGCTGGCACCGGTGGCTCGATCCTGATCATCGGTTCGGCCGCAGGTGTGGCAGCGATGGGACTGGAAAAAATTGACTTCTTCTGGTACGCCAAGAAGATTGGCGGTCTTGCGCTCGCCGGCTATTTGGCCGGAGCGCTGGTCTATGTCGTGCAGTACCGTTTGTTTCATTGAATGGTCTTAGCATTCGTCACTGCGAGCGAAGCGCGGCAGTCCATGACTGCATGGATTGCCACGCTTCGCTCGCAATGACACCTTCAGAGGTGAGCGTATGAAACCAAAAATTCTCATGGCCCGCGCCATCTTTCCCGAAGTGATCGCCAAACTGGCGCAGCACTTTGAAGTGACGTCAAACCAGGACGACGTGCTGTGGACCCAGCCGGAACTGATAGCGCAGCTGGCGGGAATGCAGGGCGTCTTCACCACCGGTGGCGAACGCATTGATGCGACCTTGCTGGCGCAGTGTCCGCAACTCAAAATCTGCGCCAACATGGCCGTCGGCTACAACAATTTTGACCTGGATGCCATGAGTGCCGCCGGCGTGCTGGGCACCAACGCACCGGATGTGCTGACCGAGACCACGGCTGACCTGGGTTTTGCACTTTTGATGGCGACCGCACGACGTGTAGCGGAGGGCGAGCATTTTCTGCGTGCCGGTTTGTGGACGCGCTGGCGTTATGACATGTTCATCGGCGCCGATGTTCATGGCGCGACGCTTGGCATTCTGGGCATGGGCCGCATCGGCCAGGCGATTGCACGCCGTGGTGCCCATGGTTTTGGCATGAAGGTGATTTACCACAACCGGACACGGCTCGACGCTGCGGCCGAAGCTCAATGCAAGGCCACTTATGTCAGCAAGGAAGCGCTGCTCAGCGCCGCCGACCATCTGGTGCTGGTGCTGCCGTATTCGGCGTCCTCGCACCACGCCATCGGTGCGGCCGAATTGGCACAGATGAAACCGACAGCGACCCTGGTCAATATTGCACGCGGCGGCATTGTCGATGACGCGGCACTGGCGCTGGCCTTGCGCAACAGGGTGATTGCGGCAGCCGGTCTGGATGTGTTTGAGGGTGAGCCCAAGGTTCACCCCGATCTGCTGACAGTCCCCAACGTGGTGCTGACGCCGCACATTGGCAGCGCCACGCTGCCGACGCGCCTGGCCATGGCCAATCTGGCGGCTGACAACCTGATTGGCTACCTGATCCACAGAAAGCCGCTGACGCCGCTGAATCCTGGGATTCTGGCGCCCTGAGCGCTATTTCTTGGCTTTGTCCATCGAATCCTGCATCGCCTTCATCGGGTCGCCGTCACTTTGCTGATCGCTGGCTGGCGGCGCGAGTTCACCCATGACCGGGTCTGAGGCGGGCTTGGCCGGCGCTTCGGCCTGAACTTCCAGCACGACGTTGTCCAGATTGACCTTCTCGGTCTTGTCCAGGCCGCTGGAGACAATGCCAGGGAAGGCGATGATCGCGCCCACCATGATGATCTGGATCAGCACAAAGGGCACGGCGCCCCAGTAGATCTGCATCGTGGTGACGGGTTGAATCAGCTTCTTCGTCAGCTTGTCGGTGTATTCGCTGTGCGGCGCCACACTGCGCAGGTAGAACAGGGCGAAACCGAACGGTGGGTGCATGAAGGAGGTCTGCATGTTCACGCCCAGCAGGACGCCGAACCAGATCAGGTCGATGCCCATCTTTTCGGCCACGGGTGCCAGCAGGGGCACCACGATGAAGGACAGTTCAAAAAAGTCCAGAAAGAAGGCCAGGAAGAAGATCAAGAGGTTGACGACGATCAGGAAACCTACCTGACCGCCCGGCACCCCGCCCAGCAGGTGTTCAACCCACCTGGAGCCATCCACACCCTGAAAGACCAGACTGAAGACGGTGGAGCCGACCAGAATAAAGACCACAAAGCTCGAAAGTTTGGTGGTTGACATCAAGGCCTGCTTGAGCAGTTTCATGTTCAGGCGACCCCGGCTCATGGCCATGATCAAAGCGCCTACCGCGCCCATGGCGCCACCCTCGGTCGGTGTAGCAACGCCGAGAAAAATCGTACCCAGTACCAGGAAGATCAGCAGCAGTGGCGGAATCAGCACAAAAGTCACGCGCTCAGCCATGCGCGAGAGCAGTCCCAGGCCCGTTGCCTTGTTGATCAGCGCAATCACAAAGGCCAGTATCACGCCGGCGCACAGCGACACCACAATGGTTTCATCGGTGGGTACGGTCAACGCGGTGTTGCCAGTGATCCAGTTGTTGACGGCGGCGTAGTTCATGCCGAGATAGATCGCCAGACCACTGGAAACAATGGTCAGCAGCAGCAAAGAGCGCAGTCCGCTCTGGCCGTTGTCTTCGCGAATCGTGCGCGCCTCTGGTGGCAGCGCCGGCACCCAGTTGGGACGAATAAAAGTCAGCAGCACAACGTAGCCAACGTAGAGGCCGGTCAGTGCAAAACCGGGAATGAAAGCGCCCTTGTACATCTCACCGACGCTGCGACCAAGCTGGTCGGCCAGAATGATCAGCACCAGGGAGGGTGGAATGATCTGCGCCAGCGTGCCGGAAGCTGCAATCACGCCGGACGCAACACGGCGGTCGTAGCCATAGCGCAGCATGATGGGCAGCGAGATCAGACCCATAGAGATCACCGACGCGGCCACCACGCCAGTGGTCGCTGCCAGCAGGGCGCCGACAAAAATCACGGCAAAGGCCAGACCGCCGCGTAGCGGGCCAAACAGCTGCCCGATCGTGTCAAGCAAATCCTCGGCCATGCCACTGCGCTCCAGAATCAAGCCCATCAGCGTGAAAAAGGGAATGGCCAGCAGCGTGTCGTTCTTCATGATGCCGAAGATGCGCAGCGGCAGCGCTTGCAGCAGGGCTTCAGGCAGGATGCCGAGTTCGACGCCGACAAAACCAAAGAACAGGCCGCAGGCGCCCAGACTGAAGGCCACCGGAAAACCGAGCAGCAGAAAGATAATGAGGCCCGCGAACATGATCGGGGCGATGTTGCTGATTAGAAATTGCATCTGTTTCTCCCGATCAGGCGGCGTTGGCTTTGGCGGCTTTTTCTTCGGCCAGTTTTTGAATGGCTTCGGCCAATTCTTCTTCAGCCGTCTTCTCTATCTTCTTGAGCGTCGGGTCCGGGATCCGTCCCTGCAGAAAAGCGATGCGCTTGATCAACTCAGAGATGCCCTGCAGCATCAACAGAAAAAATCCCAGCGGCATCATGGCGTAAACCGGCCACAGGATCAGGCCGCCAGCGCTCGGCGAAACTTCGTTGGACCGGTAGCCCTGCAGAAAAAATGGAATACTGAACCACAGCACGGCGGCGCAAAACGGCAACAGGAAGAAGGTGAAGCCCAGCAGGTCGATCCAGATCTGGACACGTTTGGACCAGCGGCTGTAGATGACGTCGATCTTGACGTGCTCGCCGTTCAAAAGCGTGTAGGCTGACGCCAGCAGAAAGGACGCGGCAAACAGATACCACTGCACTTCCAGATAGGCGTTGGAGCTGACGTTAAAGGCTTTGCGCACCGTCGCGTTGACGGCGCTGATGACGGTGGAGGCCAGAATCAGCCAGATCACGTGTTTGCCGACCTGGCTATTGAGCCAATCGACGGCCTTTGAAATTTTTAAAAGCGCTTGCATGGGGTTTCCACCGTTAGAAAATTGCAGGCGCCTATTTTAGGGGGCTTGGCTGTCCAATTCTGTCAGTTCGGCTGCAGTGAATACCCTTGAGCGCGTGTGAAAGGCTTTGCCCTCCGGGCCTTCGAGCGAGAAAGTGCCGCCGTGCCCCTCGATCACGTCGATGATGAGTTGGGTGTGTTTCCAGTATTCGTACTGCGATTTGCCGATGTAGAACGGGCAGCCGCCGATGTCGCCCAGATAGACATCGCCGGCGCCCATCGTGATTTCACCCGGCAGAAAGCAGTTGGCGGCGCTGTTGTCGCAGCAACCGCCTGACTGGTGAAACATCAGATGCTCGCCGTGCTTGCTTTTCAGGAATGCCACGAGTTCGAGCGCCGCCGCTGTGGCAATGACTTTTTCAACCATGCATGTCTCCTCCAAATGGAAAAAGGGGCGGTTGCCCGCCCCCAAGGTTGTCATCCCGGGCTTGACCCGGGATCCAGTGCCACCCGACCATGGATTGCGGGTCGTGGCCCGCAATGACAAAGACAGGGGCCCGCAATGACAGGCATACAGATCAGAAAAAGCCCAACTTGCTTTCGCTGTAGCTTACCAAGAGGTTCTTGGTTTGCTGGTAATGGTCGAGCATGACCTTGTGCGTTTCACGGCCAATGCCGGATTCCTTGTAACCGCCGAAGGCAGCGTGCGCCGGGTAGGCGTGATAGCAGTTGGTCCAGACGCGACCGGCCTTGATGGCGCGGCCCATGCGGTAGGCCACATTGCCGTTGCGGCTCCAAACGCCGGCGCCGAGGCCGTACAGCGTGTCGTTGGCAATGGCCAGCGCTTCGGCTTCGTCCTTGAAAGTGGTGACAGCCAGCACCGGGCCAAAGATCTCTTCCTGGAAGATGCGCATCTTGTTGTGGCCCTTGAACAGCGTGGGCTGCACGTAGTAGCCACCGGCCAGGTCGCCGCTCTGATGCGACTGCGCACCACCGATCAAGACTTGGGCGCCTTCCTGCTTGCCCAGTTCCAGATAGGACAGGATCTTGGTCAGTTGCTCCTTCGAGGCCTGGGCACCAATCATGGTGTTGGTATCCAGCGGATTGCCCTGAACGATGGCGGCCACGCGCTTCAAGACACGTTCCATGAACTTGTCGTAAATCGATTCCTGGATCAGTGCGCGCGATGGGCAGGTGCAGACCTCGCCCTGATTGAAGGCGAACAGCACCAGGCCTTCGATCGCCTTGTCCAGAAAGCCGTCGTCCTTGTCCATGATGTCAGCAAAGAAGATATTGGGCGATTTGCCGCCGAGTTCCAGCGTCGCCGGAATCAGGTTGTTGGCAGCGGCTTGCGCAATCACACGTCCCGTGGTGGTGGAGCCGGTGAAGGCAATCTTGGCGATGCGCTTGCTGGTGGCCAGCGGCAGGCCCGCTTCGCGGCCATAGCCGTTGACGATGTTGAGCACGCCGGGCGGCAGCAGGTCGGCAATCAGTTCGGCCAGGATCAGGATGCTGATCGGTGTTGACTCAGCGGGCTTCAGAACCACGCAGTTGCCTGCGCCCAAAGCCGGCGCCAATTTCCAGGCGGCCATCAGGATCGGGAAGTTCCAGGGGATGATCTGCCCGACGACGCCGAGCGGTTCCTGGATGTGATAGGCCACGGTGTTCTCATCGATGTTGCTGAGGGCGCCTTCCTGCGCCCGCACGCAGCCGGCAAAGTAGCGGAAATGGTCAACCGTGAGCGGAATATCGGCAGCCATGGTTTCGCGGATTGGCTTGCCGTTGTCCACGGTTTCGGCGTAGGCCAGCAATTCCAGGTTGGCCTCGATGCGGTCGGCAATCTTCAGCAGCACATTGGCGCGGCTGGCGGCATCGGTCTTGCCCCAGGCGTCGGCCGCAGCGTGGGCAGCGTCCAGTGCCAGATCAATGTCTTCGGCGCTGGAACGTGCTGCCCGCGTGTAAACCGTGCCGCTGATCGGGGTGATGACGTCAAAGTACTGACCCTTGACTGGCGCTACAAATTTGCCGCCGATGAAGTTGTCGTACTGGGCCTTGTAGGCAATTTTGGCGCCGGGAGCGCCGGGGGCTGCATAAGTCATGGTGTGTCCTCGTTGTGGGCAATTGTGAAAAGCTTTTCCCTTGCGGGCCATGCCTTCTATCAAGACCCGTGCCAACCCCGGAGGTGTGCTAAAGAGCATTGATTTCGCTTGGGATTTTGGTATGTCCAGAGCATGAGCAATGGATTGGACAGGGTGTTGAAATGATCCAGAATTGGACAACTGTCACATAACGCAACAGTGCATCAGGTGGCTGTCTATGCAAGGCGTTTCATATCTCAGACAGCGAGCGCGCGAGCCGGCGCGATTGCGGATCAAGTGATCGGCTGAAACAGCAGCGTGAGTAGCAGCAGCAGCGCGTAGAAGGCAATCTCGATGGTTTCGGTCATCGGCTGGATCTTGCGCCAGGCGCCGTAGACGTGCACTGCAATCATGCTGATGGAAACGAAGTACAAGA
Source organism: Comamonadaceae bacterium (assembly GCA_037132975.1). GTDB lineage: Bacteria > Pseudomonadota > Gammaproteobacteria > Burkholderiales > Burkholderiaceae_C > Rhodoferax. The sequence continues at coordinate 28,364 of JBAXOZ010000007.1, read as the reverse complement.
CCTCGAAGATGGCTTGTTGGCGCTGCGGATAGAAGGCACCCAGGAATCCCATGGCGTCAACACCGACGACGAACGCTCCCAGGCAGCGGCCAAAATAAACTGCAAGATCAGTCTCCTCAGGCATTTTCCAGCGCATCAGACGCGCCCAGGTCAGGGGCACCAGAAGTAGCGGCAGCGCAAAAAACAGGGTGGTGAGGCTGGCCAGAACCAGCAAATAGAGCTGACTGTGTGATGAATACATTCCAATCATGCGGTACTCCTTGCGTGCGTTGATCTGTCTTGGCTTGGTGCGATTTGCCCTGCCAGCAGTTGCGGGTGTTGGGCCATTAGCGATTCGTGCAGTTTTTGAACCGACAGGTCCTCGATGCTGCGCGGATGCGCCAGATCAACAGGAAGGTCCAGGATCACGCGCGATGGTTGGCCTGAGAGAAACAAAATCCGGTCAGCCAGGCTGATCGCCTCGCGCAGGCTGTGGGTGACGAACAGCACGGTTGGGTGCGTGCGCTGCCACAGGGCCTGCAAGAGGACCCTTAGTTGGTCGGCGGTTGGCGCATCGAGTGACTGGAAGGGTTCATCCATCAGCAGAAGATTGGGCTCGATGATGAATGCACGCAGCAAGGCGACGCGGCGTTGCATGCCGCCGGAGAGTTGACCCGGGAACAGGGCAGCGCAACCGGCCAGTCCGACCTGTGTCAACAGCTCAGGCACGGGTGTAGTGGGATGGGCACGCCTCAGCGGCGTCAGAACCAGTTCCAGGTTCTGCTGCACCGTCAGCCACGGCAGCAGGCGCGGTTCCTGAAACATGAAGCTGGTGCGGGGATGGGCGCGCCTTTCCTGCCCGGTGTGAAAAAAGATGCTGCCCTCCATCTCACGATCGAGCCCGGCGATCAGGTTGAGTAGCGTCGTCTTGCCGGCACCGGAGGGGCCGACGATGGCGACAAACTCGCCTGGCTGTGCGGCAAATGTCAGGTTTTCGATTGCGCAGCAATCGTTGGCATAGATCTTCTTGCGGACAGCAACGCTAAGGACGGTCATGCGCGCCACCGGTTCAAGTGTGCTTCCAGAGGGCGCAGCAGCAGTGCTTCGACACCGAAGATCACCAACGAGAAGGCCAGCGTGTAAGCCAGAATGCCGGTGATGTCGAAGAAGTGGAAGTAGCTGCCGATTTGAAAGCCCACACCATTGCTGCGCCCCAGCAGTTCCACCACCAGTACGATCTTCCAGATGATGCACAGGCCGTTGCGCGCGGAGCCGAACAGGTAGGGCGTGAGTTGGGGTAAGTAGACCTTGAAGAAGGTGTCGCGCCGCGACAAACGGTAGACCTGCGCCACCTGCAGCAACTTCTTGTCCACGGCGCGCGCGCCTTCGCGCAGACTGACCGCGACCATCGGAATTTTGTTCACGGTGACGGCGATCACGGCCGCTGTTTCGCTCAGGCCAAACCAGATGTAGCACAGGATGATGGTGACCAGTGCCGGAATGTTCAGCGCCAGGATCAGGAAGGCATCGAGCAGGCGGTCCCACGTGTTCGAGTGGCCCATCAGGATTCCCAGCGCCACACCGAGCAGCATGGCCGCACAGAAGCTGATGGCGACCCGGCCCAGGGTCATGCCCAGATGAAACAGTAAATCTCCAACGTACAGTTCCTGCCACAGGATGGTCAGCACGGCGCTCGGCGGCGGCAGGGTCTTGCTCTGCAACAGGAACGCCAGCAACTGCCAGGCGCACAGCGCGAGCAGCAACGGCACGATGCGCGCCCAGCGGCCTTGCGCAAAAAGAGCGCCAAATCTCAGGACGTTTTGCATGCCGGAAGTGAGTAAGCAGGCCAGAAAGTGCCGGCGCTCAAGGTCTTTGATTTGCCGACCAGTTTCTCGCCGCCGGTCTCGGCCAGGATCTTGAAGGTGGCGGCTACGGTGCTCATGCTGTCCTGATCCGTGCAGGTCGGAATTCCGGTGCGGAAATTGGCACGCAGCAGTTTGAACACAGCGTCGTTTTCGGTTCGCATTTTCGGCCGGATCAGTTCCCAGGAAGCATCGGAGCCGATGAGTATCGCCTTGGCCTCATAGGATGCCGCCAGAAAGTTCTTCACTGCTGTGCTGTTGGCCGCAGCCCAGTCTTCACGGAACACCCAACCCAGCAAGGGAATCGGCTTGTTGATGCCGAGGCCCTTGAGAATTTGGGGTACATCGATCAAGGCATGCAGGCCCAGCACCTCGAGGCGAGCCGCGTAGTTCCAGTGGTTCAGTGCCGCATCAACTTGTCCGCGCACAGCCAATTCATTGAGCAGGGGAGGCGCCGCATAGGTTGGCTGGGTGAACTGCGTCAGATCGACGCCGAGTTGGCGTTGCGCATAGGCGCGCAGCAACAACCAGGTCTTGTCCGATGGGCCGCCGGCAACGCCCAACTTCTTGTCCTTAAGATCGGCCACTTGCCGGATCCCGCTATCGGCCTTGACCATGACCGTGCCGACAGCGTTCGAGAACGGCACGAAGGTGTACAGATTGGACTCGGCACGCTGGCGACTGACCCAGATCCAGTCCGTCACCACCATGTCCACCGCGCCGCCTTGCAGCGCGATGGTCGATGCGTCGCCCGATGCCAGGGGGATGACCTTCAGATCAATGCCGCGCTTTTTTGCCAGCTCGCGGCTCTGGATGATTTCGATCTCCCAGTTCACGGTGCCAAATTCCAGCACGCCCACGCGCAGCAGGGTCAAGGGCTTGTCGGCTGCGCTGTGCGCGCTCAGGGCCAGCATCAGTAACAGCAGGGTGCTCAGGAGGCGAAGCAGGGAGGAATTGGTCATGGTGTGGGTCAAGAATATGCTGCGGGCTGCGGCTCAGGCCGATCTAATCAAACCGCGTTGCGGGTCATAGCCGACAGCGGCAACCAGATAAAAGACGATGCCACTGATCGCGACCACAGCCAGCGATGCCGCTTCGATCTGGCCGTACAAAGCAAAACGCAAGGCTTCGATGGCGTGGGTAAACGGATTGAAGCGGGTCAGCAGGTAGATCCACTGGGCGCCGGATTCCTCCATCTTCCATAGGGGATAGAGGGCGGTGGAGAGAAAAAACATCGGGAAGATCACGAAGTTCATGGTGCCGGCGAAATTCTCCAACTGCTTGATGTAGACCGAGAGCATCAGGCCAAACGCCGACAGCATCAGGGCACCGAGTGTCAGCACCGGCAGGGCAATGGCGATCTGGTCGAAACCCAGTTCGATACCGAACAGCATCGCCAGCAGGAAGAAAGCGACGGCCTGCAGCACCGACAGAAAAGTGGTGCCGAGCAGCTTGCAGGCCAGCAGATAGGCGCGCGGCAAGGGTGCTGTCAGCATAAGGCGCATGACGCCCATCTCGCGGTCATAGACCATGGCCAGCGAAGATTGCATGCCGTTGAACAGGCACACCATCATGGCCAGCCCCGGCAGCATATAGACCCGGTATTCGACGTAAGTCTCATAGGGCGGCAGAATGGCCACGCCAAACACGTTCTGGAAGCCGGCGGCGAACACGATCAACCACAGCGCCGGGCGTACCAGCGAGGAAACCAGGCGCCCGGGCTGGCGCAGGAACTTGTGAATCTCGCGCCCGGCCACCGCGCGCAAGGCCAGTGCTGCGTGCGCTGCTCTCATTTCTTGCCACCCGTTGCGCTATCGCTCAAGTGGCAGGGCGACTCTTTTTGATCCGCGCCCAGCGTGTCGAGGTTGTTGCTGGGGTGCATGAAGCCGTCAAACGGTGCCACGCCCGCGATGCCGCCACCGATGCCACCGTGTGCCAGAAAAATAGGCTGGCGCAACTGCTGGTCCCAGGGTCGAAACGACAGGCGCACACCCTTGAAGCCGTCGAGCACCAGGTCGGGCGCGCGCAGCGCGCGCCGGTGTTCACGCGCGTCGGGCCATTTGAGCGCGACCTCGATGATGGCCTTGGTCGCCATCCAGGCGGCCCAGTCGGCACTGGCCATCGGGCGCTGCGCTGCCTTCGCAAAGCGGCGTGACAACTGCGGTGCGCCAAAGCGTTCCCATGAGGTTTGCCAGGCCTCGGCTACCAGACCGGCGCTGCCAACCACCGGGCGTGGAAGATTGGTTCGGTAGGGCACATCGCGCGCAAATTCGCCGTCGGTATCGACCACCCAGACCGCATCGGCATCGCTGCCGGCGGTCAGCAGCGCCACATTGCCGAGCTCGCGCTCGCGCGGGTCGTTCGAGAGCTTGAAGGTCTTGTCAGCGCTGAGCTTGATGCCATAGCGCTTGATCGCCTGGCGCGCCGCCGTTGTGCGCGAGGCATCGCTTGCTGCCGTGCTGCTGAGCAGCAGCAAGCGGGTCCATTTGTGCGCGGTCAGGAATTGCGCGGTTGCATCCGCCAGCATCGATTCGTCGGGCAGGGTGTGAAACAGATTGGCGCTGCAGGCTGCGCGGCGCAGGCTGTCATCGGCTGCCGAGACGTTGAACAACAGAACCTCGCTGGCCTGAAGGGATTTGCTCAGCTCGGCCACGTCGACGCCGGGCAGGTCGAGCAGAAAATGGCGCACGCCTTTTTGCACCATGGCCAGGATTTGCGTTCGCGCTGTGGCGGCGTTCTCGAACACTACATCCTGCAAGGCGATCTTTAGCGAAGCACTGGTGAGCTGGAAACTCGATTCCGCCAGTGCCACTTCGGCACCGGTGCGCGGACGGCCCAAGGGCTGACCGGGATAGTATTTTTCCAGCCGCTTGCTTTCGTAGCGTGCGTCATCCGCTGCATAGACAAGGCCGATTGTGAGATCGCGCGCCGCTGCAGCCAGGCTCGCTGCACCCAACGCGGCACAGCCAAGCCAACGCGCCCAACGCAACGCTGCAGGGCGTGGCTCAGTCATCGATCACCACGCTGTGTGGCACACGCCCGGCCTTGACGGTCTTGACTGCGCGCATGCTCGCCACATCGACCACCGAGACGTCATCAGACATGCCGTTGGCAACATACAGGGTTTTATTGTCGCGCGAGACGGCCAGCCCCCAGGCGCGTTTGCCCACCAGGATCAGGCCGCGCACCTTGCGGCTCGCCACATCGACCACGGCCACATGGTTGGCTCGGCCCAGTGCGACGTAGGCGGTCTTGCCGTCGACCGAGAGCACGATGCCAACCGGCGTTATCTCCTCGGCTCGAAAACCCTTGGCTTCAAACTTCATGGTTGCAGCAATCGTGTGGTCGGCCGTGCTGATGATGCTGCTCGAGGCGCTAAGTTCGTTGGTGACCCACAACTCCTTGCCGTCGGGTGTTAGCGCCAGGCGGCGCGGTCGCTTGCCGACTTCGATGTTCTTGAGGATCTTGCCGCTGGCCAGATCAATCACATGGACCAGACTGGCGACTTCGGACGTTGCGTACAGCGTCTTTCCGTCCGGCGTCACCAGCACGCCTTCCGGCTCTTCGCCAACCTTGATCTGGCTCATCACTTTCTTGGCCACCAGATCGACGCCAACGATCGAGGCAGAGTCTTCGTTTGAGAAATAGAGCTTCTTGCCGTCGGGGGAGAGATCGAATATTTCCACCCCCTCCTGCAACTTGATCTTGTCGATGACCTTCTTGGTTGCGACATCAATCACGATCGCGTTGCCGTCATCGCCGCAGACCGTGATCAGACGCTGCTGGTCCTGCGTCAGGCGCAGGTGGCGTGGCCGCTTGCAAACCTTGATCACTGCCACCTGCTTTTGCGTCTTGCCGTCGAGCACTGTGATCACATTGTCTTTTTCGCTGGAGATAAAGACTTCGCCGGTTTGCTTGGCTGACGCCGGCGTCGTCAGGCACAGGGCCAGGCTGCTTGCCAGGGCGCAGGCGCCGCGCAGGCCTTGCATTTTGATGGTCATGAAATCACGCTCCGTTTGGTTATTGGTGGGTTAGACGCAAAAAGGCGTCGGTCAAATTTGCGCACTGCTGACTCGTTATCAGTTGTGCCGCGAGGCCGTCGAATTGAACCCGGCCCTTGGCCAGCACGACGATGCGGTCCGCGTCGTCAGCTTCATCGACCAGATGCGTGGCCCATAGCACAGCCATGTTCTGTTCCTTGCACATCGCTTTGACGTCGGCAATGATTTGCATGCGCGAAGCCGGGTCGATGCCGACCGTGGCTTCGTCCATCAAAAGCAATTGGGGTCGTGTCAGCAGGGCACGCGCCAATTCAAGCTTGCGCCGGTTGCCGCCCGATAGTGCCCGCGCCGCATCATGCGCTCGTTCGCTCAGACCATAGCGAGACAGACTGGTGGCAATACGCTGGCGGGCCTCAAGGCGCGCGATGCCGTGCAGGTCGGTCTGAAACTGCAAATTGGCGTGGACGCTGAGGTCCAGATCCAGCGCCGGTTGCTGGAACACGATTCCGAGCTGCGCCAGCGCCGCGATCGGAGCTTTGCCAATATCTGCATCGCCAATCACAGCCTGCCCCTGGTCCGCGATGAAGAGCCCTGAAAGTATTTGAAACAGGGTGGTTTTGCCGGCGCCATTAGGGCCCAGCAGTGCCACGAACTCGCCGGCAGCAACCTGCAAGCTGACCTCATCGAGTGCCCTGCGGTTTCCAAAGGATTTGCAGATTGAAGTCACGTTCAGTGTCACGCTCTATCCCCGGTTGTCATGGAGTCTGTATCGGCCCAAGGTGCTGCAAGCAGACATGCTCATGTTTGCAGTGCCGGAAAACGTGAAGTTTTCCGGACTCTCCCGCTTTTGTCGATCAACAGTGCGTCCACATCGTGTATTTGGGCGGCAAGTGCCAGCGCTTTGTCAGTTCCCATGACCATGAAGACGGTGGACAGACCGTCTGCCAGGATGCCGGTGGGCGCAAGCACCGTGGCGCTTGCCAGCTCAAGGGGTGAGTCGCCACTGGTCGGGTCGAAAATATGATGATGAGCAAAGTCGGGGCTGAAAGACGTTGCATAGTCCCCCGATGTGGCGACTTTTCGGCCGTCCATTTTTATGGTGGCTGACAGCGTGTCGTGCTGCCTTGGGTGGCCGACGCCCAGGAGCCAAGGCTGATCGTTCGCCTTGCTGCCGACCGAACCGAATTCGCCGGTATCGAGCAGGGCATGTTGCACGCCGTGCCGGCGCAGAGCCGCCAGCGCCAGATCGACGGCGTAGCCCTGCGCCACGCCGTTGAGAGTGATCGCCATGCCTGGCATTTTCAATTGCACCTGGTGCGCATCGATCTCTACGTGGCGCCAGTTGACAAGAGCCTTGGCCGCCGCTATCTCAGTCGGCGCCGGCAGCCTGCCGCTCGCACTGGCCTGGCTGAAGGCATGCCACAAGGGCTGTACCGTAATGTCAAAGGCGCCTGACGACAGCAAGGACAACTGCTGGGCGAACCTCAGTACCTGTAGCAAATCGGCGTCAGGTGCTTGCACCACTCCACGCGCGTTGAGTTGGAAGACCTGACTGCGTTCCTGCTGCAAGCTCATCAGAGAGTCAATTCTTCTTACCTGCTGCAAGGCGTCCTGAATTGCAATCTGGGCGGCGAGCGGATCGTCATGCAGTACCTTGATCGTCACCGTAGTGCCAAAAGCCAGGCCTGAGCCGGTGTGCATGAGCAGGCCGTCATTCGTTTCTGGGGTGGATTGCCCCGAGCGCAGCCAATGTTCGGATGCGCCTGCCAAGCCCGCCAGTGCGCCAAAACCAACGGAGGCTGAGAGCAGAGTACGTCGTTGCATCGTGCGTCCTTAGTTCGTTTGCAGTGGCTGGATCGGAACGACCCTGGCGTGCTTTTTTGCCATCATGAGCGGCGCACATTTTTCATCGCTGGCATAGATGATGACGCAGTCCATGCACTGAAAGCACTCGTCGTATTGAACCGCGCCACGCGGCGTGATGGCCTGGTAGGGACAACGATGGGTGCAAGTCTGGCAGGGGGCGCCGCACTCGGCGCGACGTGGAATCCAGTTCAGCATGCGCAGGCTTCCCAGCAGCGCCAGGCCAGCGCCCAGCGGGCACAGCACGCGGCAGAAAAACTTGTAGACAAACAGGTTGACTATCAGCAAGCCCAGGGCATAGACAACAAAGGGCCAGGAACGTACGAAATTGAGGGTGATGGCGGTCTTGAAGGGTTCGAGCTCAACTGCCAGATCCGTGATGTTGGCTGACAGGGCGGCGCTGATCAAAATTCCGGCCAGCAGCAGGTACTTGATCCACTTCAGGTGGCGGTCAGTATCAGGCCGCAGTCGGATTGGGCGGATATTGAACAGACGGCCCACCTGGGATGCGAACTCCTGCAAGGCGCCAAAGGGACAGAGCCAGCCGCAAAAGGTTGCGCGCCCCCAGAACACCAGCGAGATGACGGTGAAGACGGTCAGCGTCACCGTCATCGGGTCGTACAGATAAAAGCTCAGACTGCGTCCCGCAATCAGCGCCTGCAACACGCTGGTCAGGTTCACGATGGACAGTTGCCCCTGCGCGTACCAGCCGATGAAGAACAGGGTGAACAGCAAAAAAATATTTCTGAACAGCATAAAGCGGCGCTGCCGCGTGACCAACTTCTTTTGCAGCACCAAAGCGATCGAGAGAATGGCCAGGCCGAACAGCAGAACCAGGACTTCGCCGCGGCGCTCGCGCCAACTGCCCTGCCAGGACTTGTTGTCATCTTCAGGCACCGTGTAGAAACGCTCGGGCAGCGTCAGACTGATGCTGAAGTCCTGAATGATGCGCTCCGGAAAAATCATGCCCTTCAGGCGTGTCACTGGCAGCACGAAGTCCAGTGGATGCGAGGGGTCCAGTCCGGAGCGTCCGATGATCCTGAAAACTGTCAGGGTTTCGCGCTCCAGACCGGAAGCGATCTCCTCCTTCAGCGTCAGTTCGAGATTGAGGTCGCGCATTTCGATCGGCAACTGATCTTGTCGGAGCACGATACGGTCCGGTGCGCTGCCGCGCAGGAAGTCTTCACCAGTGACGCTGTAGCGTCCCCTGGACATCATCAGGATGGCGTGGTCGTCGGGATCGAGTCGGCTTTGCAGCTTGTTCCATGAGGCCTCACTCAGGAGGCTGCGCCCGATCGTCGGCACCGAGACATAGGCCAGGTAGAGATCGATGAAGGGATCCTGCGGATGGGCCAGCGCCTCGCTGTCCAGACCGCCGCCGTTGCCGCTGCTAAACTTTTTCTCAACATCGGCGTTGCTGAGCACCAAGTGCTGGATCAGACCGTCGTTGCGCAAGGCTTTGACCGTGTGCGATTCCATCACATCGTGTTTGATGCGGGCAATCAGTTCGGGGTCGCGGCCTTCGGCAAAACCGAGCTTCCTGCGTGCCACCTTGAGGGCCGAGGACAGGATGCTCTGGTTGATGATGCGCAGCGACGCCGTGGCGCGGGTGATGCCATCGAGTTCGGCTGACTGCGCCGAGATGTTTTTTTGTCCGTGCGGCCCGACCAGAATCTTGATGTTCTGTTTCAGCGAGAGTCCCTTGTACTGACTGACGAAACCATGCATCGGCACTTCGCCCAGACCGCCGACAAACACCGGCTCGTGCTGCGACAGCACTTTGACGTCGAGAAAATTGCCACGCTGGTCCATGGCGATGAGCAGATTGATCGGTACACCGGAAAAGCCCGGCACCGGTGCCAGATCGACCGATTCAAAAACATAGCCAACCAGCTGATTAGCACTTTCTTTTTGCTGAAAGTTGGGCTCGAAGATGGGCCAGACCGGCATCTGCGCGTCCATCTCACCAATGATGTAGGGCGCCGGAAAATGCTTGCTCAACTCCGCACGCGTCATGACGCCGGCCAGTGCGCATGAAATCGTCAGCAGCCAGACCAGAGCGATCAGGATCGCACGGCCCAGCAGCGTGGCCGGATGCCAGAGATTTGACCTGACCGCCATCAAACTGACTCAATATTTGAGCTTGAGCTTGTCCAACTGCTCTTTCGAAATTGCGTTGACATCTCCGACTTTTTCCCAGCGGTTGAGATTCCACGCGTCTTCACCGACCCAGGCCTTGACAAGATTCAGATTGGTGGTCCGAAGGGCGTCTGCTTCACCAAGATACTTGTACATATTGCCGGGCTTTTTGTTCGGGCTGCTGGTGCCGTCGTCGAGCCGTCGCATGAGGGCGCCAGCGTCGGGCCAGCCGATCAACTGGATCAGTTCTGCATAGTTGCCAAAGCGTGGGCCTTGCTTTTCTTTCTTGAACTTTTCCTGTGCCTGCAGAAAGTCGGCCAGTGTCGGTGATTCGTCGCCATGGCATTCGCCACATTGCGTTTTGAGCAACGGACGAATGTCGTTGCGATAGCTTACATCCGCTGCCAGTGTGGCGCTCGTCAGTGCGCCGCAGGCCAAGGAAGCGAGTAATTTAAGTTTCATGATGAATATCTCGAATTAGTTTGCCGGGCGCCGCGTTTCCAGATAGGTCTTGATCGCCCAGACCGCCTCCTGATTGAAAGTTCCCTTGAACGCTGGCATCTTTTCGGTTCCATTGCGCACCTTGCCTTTCATGGTGATGGACATGAAGAAGTCATCGACTTCCTTGAAGCAGGCTTTCTTCTTGGCTTCGTCCTTCTGATCCAGACATTCGCTGTCCATCTCACGCAAGTCTGGTGACATTCCGCCCGATACGGCCTCAATGCCATGGCAGCGGGCGCAATTTTGGGTATAGGCGGAAACCCCGACCTTGACCGCTTCGGCCAGGCCGCGATACGGATTTTCGGTGCGCATTTCTTCGCCCAATGGCGGCAGGGAGTGCGTGTCGACGGCCTGCGGCGTGACGTCACCGTGTGCCAGTGCGTGCATGGGCGAAAGTGCTGCCACACAGAACATGAAGCAGCCACAAACGATGGATGTCCTGAATTTCATGAAGGGTCTCCTGGTCAATACAAAATGGTTGATGGACAGGCATTGCAATTGGCGTGCCAATTGCGCGAACTGGTTGCTGTCACCGGAGATGTGTTGGATGTTGCATCAAGGTGCTCCAAAACGAGTCAACTGGTGCGTCGTCATTCAACTCATGGTGCGCGGGTTTATGGCAGTCGATGCTTCAGACCGTAGCCTTGCACGATGCGCGTCACCGTACCATCGGCCATCAACTCACTCATGGCAGTCTCCAGCGCGTTGGTCAGTTCGACGTTTTCAGCCTTGACAGCCAGGCCGATGCGCCACTGCTGCATTTTCAAAAGTTGGTTCGGCGGCAGATCAATCGCGAAGCGCGAATCGGCCCCGACGCCATTCTCAAGTTCGCCCTGCTGTCCCAGCACCGCAGCCACCGCGCCCGACTTGAGTGCGGCAATAGCGTCTTCGGTGCTCTTGAAGATTTTCAGCTTTTCGCGGTATCGCCCGCCGTCGGCGGACAACATGACGAGCGCGCCCATGCTTTCGCCTTCGACGCCCAGCGACAGCTTCTCGAACGGCTCCAGGTTTTCCAGCGACGGCAGTGCTTCAAGCTGGCGTCCGATGGCAAAGCGCTCGCGGTGGTAGGCGCCGAAGATTTTGACCTGATCGACCTTGGCCATGTACTGCGGATCAACCGGCACATGCATCATGAGGTCGGCCGGACCGTAGCCGATGGGTGTTCCCTTCCAGACCATCTTGCGCAAGTCGCCAGCCACATCGTCGGCTGCGGTGAACCACAGGGGCGTCATCTTTACCCCCAGTTTGCCGGCCAGCGCTTCTGCCAAATCAACGTCGATGCCTTTACCGTTGTCGGAGAAGGGCGCGAAATCCTTGTACAGGGCGACCGTCAGTACACCGCGTTGCTGAATCTTCTGCAAAGCCGTCTTATCCTGGGCATGCGCGAACGTTGCGGTCAGAATAAAGGCCAGCGCCAGCGTACCGATCGCAGCGAGGCTGCGCCCCGCTTTGTGAAATCGGCTTGAGGCAGCGCAGCAAAATGAGCATGGAAGCATGTGTAATCCTCTTCAAATGACAAGTGCGTCCGGCGCTGACGCGCTCGGACGCAGAAAAAATGGATCGACGCCAACCCGCGTTGCGCCGACCATCACAAGGCGGTGGTTCGTCAAAGCCAACGACCACCGTCACCAACTCCCTGAACTATTTGGCCTTGTGCAACTTGAATACCCAGGTCATGCCGCCTTGGGTGATGTCTGCCACTTGCTTGGCCACATCGCCACCCCAGAGTGGAACCGCACCGCCCCAACCACTAACCACTGAGATGTACTGCTCGCCGTCTTGCTCCCAGCTAATGGGCGGTGCAATGATGCCGGAGCCGGTCTGGAACGACCAGAGCACTTTGCCGGTCTTGGCATCAGCTGCCTTGAGTTCGCCGTGTGGTGTACCCCAGAACACCAGATTGCCCTTGGTCACCAGTGCGCCACCCCAGAGCGGAGCCGGATCCTTGACTTCCCAGACAATCTTGCCGGTCGCTGGATCAATAGCCCGCAGTGCGCCGATGTAGTCGTCAAACACCTTCTTGATCGTGAAGCCCGCGCCCAGATAGGCAGCGCCCTTCTTGTAGGCCACCGGCTCATTCCAGATGTCCATGCCCCACTCGGTTGTCGGGACGTAGAACAGACCGGTATCCGGGCTGTAGGCAGAGCCCTGCTGATTGGTGCCGCCCAGGAAGGACGGAGCTGTGAACACGCTGGTGCCCTTCTTGCCATCGGCGCTCTTGACTGGATCGCCAGGACGGTTTTCCGGAACGAAGAGCGGGCGACCGGTCTTGGGATCCAGACCTGTGGCCCATGTCAGTTTCTTGACGAAGGGGAAGCCGCGCACGAAGGCGCCGGTCTTGGCGTCGAGCACATAGAAGAAACCGTTCTTGTCGGGCTTGCCGATGAGTTTACGGCCGTCCTTGTCGGTGTACAGGATGTCAACTGTCATCGCGTCATAGTCCCAGCCGTCGTTCGGTGTGTGCTGGAAGTGCCAGGCGATCTTGCCGGTGTCAACGTCAATGGCGACGGTCGAGCAGGAGAACAGGTTGTCGCCCGGACGCAGTGCCGAGTTCCACGGACCGGGGTTGCCAGTGCCGCAATAAGCCAGATTGGTTTCCGGGTCGAAAGAGCAACCCATCCACGGCGAGGCGCCGCCGGTCTTCCACAGGTCGCCCGGCCAGGTCGCGTTGGTGGTTCCCGAGATGCCGTTGTCCTTGCCGTCCTTGCTGCCCATATGGCCTTCAACGGTCGGGCGCATCCAGACTTCCTTGCCGGTCTTAGCATCGAATGCCGTGACGCGGCCTACGACGCCGAATTCACCACCGGCCATGCCGGTGATCACCAGACCTTTGGCAATGACGGGCACAGCCGTGATCGAATAGCCTTCGGCGTATTCGCCGACTTTTTGCCGCCAGACTACTTTGCCGGTGTCCTGATCGAGCGCAACCAACTGCGAATCGAGCGTACCGAAGATGAACAGGTTGTCATACAGTGCGCCGCCACGGTTGATCACATCGCAGCAAGGCATGATGCCGTCGGGCAGCTTATGGTTGTATTCCCAGAGCTTCTTGCCGGTCTTGGAATCGAGCGCCCAGGCGCGGGAGTAGGAGCCGGTCACGAACATCTTGCCGTTGTGGACGACCGGCTGCGACTGCTGGCCGCGCTGTTTTTCACCGCCAAAAGAAAAAGACCAGGCCGGCACCAGATCCTTGACGTTCTTGGTGTCGATCTTGGCTGACGGGCTGTAGCGTTGCAGCTTGGTGCCCATGCCGTAGCTGACGACGTCGCCGACGGTCTTGGCATCGTTTTCGATGTCCTTGTCAGTGACACGTGCAGCAGCGGGGCCCGCCGTCAAGCCAAGGAAGACCCCCACTATGAATAGATAGCTAAAGGTTCGTTTCATCATTTCTCCATATAGATTTATGTGGCGTCGAACCCGCGTCAGCGTGCTCAACAAGCTTGGAAAGAGCAATACTTGTGCCAGACAAATCCATAGCGGTAAACGTGCGTCATTGGAGCTCGATCGGCTTGCTTTTGGTGTGGCCTACGGGTATGTACGCCCGTACTAACCCTGTGAACTGTGTCAATCGGTAACAGACTTGGCCTGTCACTGGAACAGTGGCAGCGACGGTGTCTTGGCAAGCATTAGAAGACGTAGCTGGCGGCAGCGCCGAGCAGCCAGTTGCGTCCAGGCTCCGGTTCAAAGAAACGTTTGTTGCCCTCATTCACAATCACCGAGCCGACAGCAGTTTGGTTGCCCAGGTTGTCGATGCGCAGAAATTCCTTGATCCGCCAGCCGCTGGTGTTTTGCTCAAAGCCCAGCCGCAGATTGGCCATGATCTTGGCCTCGGCGGCATCGCTGTTGGCGTCGTCGACCCAGATTTTGCCGATGCTGCGCAACTCAAGCCCAGCGTTGAAACCGCTGGGTTTGTGCTTCCAGGTCGCCTCTGCGGTCAAGGTGGTGCCTGGAATACCTGGAATGGAATTGCCCGCGAGTATGGTTGAACCCACCACGGTGTCGCTGTAACGCGCGCTCAGCTTGGTATAGGCCAGTGCCAGATTAACGCCGTTGTCCCAACTGGTCGAGAACGCCGCCTCAACCCCGAAGCGTTCGGTGCGCCCACCGTTTCGGTAGTAGGTGCGTCCAAACAGGCTCGTGTCAACGACGATTTCGTTCTCGGTACGAACCTCGAACAAAGCCACGTTGAACAAGGTCTTCTTGCCCAGGATGGTCTTGACGCCAACTTCAAGGTTGTCGCTTTTGGCCGCCTGCAGGCTCAGGTTCATGCCGGGAGCGGCGTTGCGGTAGGCCAGCTCATTCATGGTGGGCGTCTCGAAGCCCTTGCCAAACGTGGCATACACGTTTAACGCATCGCTGGCGCGCCAGGTTGCGCCCAGCACTGGCGTGGTATCAGCGAAATTGACGCTGCCGCTGTCGTCAAGATTGGTGCCGGCAATGTACTTGTCTTTCGATGAGAACTGGACCGCGTTGCGCCGCAGACCGGCCATCAGCAACCAGGCCTTGCCAGGTTCCCACTGTGCTTGCAGGTACTGGTCGAAGTTGTAGAGATGGTTGTCTTCGTCCCGACGCAGCGCGCCCAGCACACCCAATTGACTTCCAATGAAGTTCAGATAGCCCGTGCGCGCCTCATCGAGATTGTCATAGTTGAGACCGGCGCTGAAGGTCAGCGGCGCCTGCGCCAGCTCGCCCTTGTGGGTCCAGCGCAGATCAAGGCCCCAGTATTCACGGGCCAGCGCGGAGACGCCGCCCGGGCTGGTATCGGGTGCCTGCGACGCCGCGGGAATCGACTGAAACGTGATGTTCTTTCGGTGCCCGAGATACAGCGTCGAGTTCAGCGTGCTGTCAGCGCTGATGTGTCCCTCGTACGCGAGTCCGACCTGCTGCTGGTCGCTGCTCTTGCGCGTGTTGTAGCTGTAGGCGCCGGCCAGTGCCTGCTTCGGGTTGGCCTCATAGCTGCGGCGATCAAGGCCCAGTGGATCCTGAAGATCGGGCATGTCCACTGCGTTGAGTACCAACGTGATCGATGAGTCGGCATCCGGGTTCCAGCGCAGCTTGCCGTTTTGCAGTTCGCGTTTGCCGGCGCTGTGGTCACGGTAACCGTCGGTTGTGTAGCTGGAAACGTCGAAGACGTAATTGAGGCTGCCGGTGTCGCCCGAGACCTTCGTGCCCAGGCGCCGACTGCCGTAACTGCCCAACGCAATCGAGGGCTCGATCTTGCTGCCGGTCTCACCGTCTTCAGTAAAGACCGAGATCACGCCACCGGATGAACTGCCGTAGAGTACGGAAAAGGGCCCGCGCAGGACTTCGACCCGCACCGCCGAGCCGAGATCGAAGTGCGACACCTGGCCCTGACCGTCGGGCATGGTTGCCGGGATACCGTCGGAATACAGACGCAACCCGCGCACACCAAAACCTGCTCGCGCACCGAAGCCGCGGGACGAAATCTGGGTATCGCCGGCCAGATAATTTCGGTTGTTGACCACGATACCGGGTACGCGCCCCATCGATTCAGCCAGATTGATTTGCAGGCGACCGTCCTGCAACTGTTCCTTGTCCAGTCGGTCGATCGAAAGTGGCAAATCGAAGGCAGCTTGATCGATGCGGGTGGCAGTAACCACCACCGGCTTCAGATCCAGCGCGGCGCTGTCGGAGCCTGCCTGCACACCCGTAACTTCGGTGGCTGAAGCGGACATGGCCAACGGTGTAAACATCGCCCAAAGCAACGCTGTTGGCAGGTATCTGACAGACAACGGGTGAGCAGAAATGGGCATGGCGAAAATCCTTTTGACAGGTAGCCAGTCTAGGTTTTACAGGCCCGCAGCACATCAGGAAATGCCTGAATGGTTCCTCATGATTTTCATGAATTGTTGGGCCCGCGTCGGGTCGGTTCCGGCGTTCGTCATCGCACAGGATTTGCTCAGTATGATGGATCACTTTGCGCGCGACAAATTTATGAGCCTTCGACTTCAGGTGAACTTGATCATCACTGCACTGATGGCCATTTTTGCGTCCGTGCTGATCGGCTTGCAGATCGACAACACCCGGCGCAGCGTGCATGACGAGGTGCTGGGCGCCAATGTGGTGGCGACCCAGCTGCTCTCGCGCATGCAGTGGGTGTACGGCACCGGTGGCCTTGCTGGCATGGCCGATTTCCTGGGCCAGGTCGGGCGCATCCGGGCCAATGAAGTCGAGTTGCGTGACGACCAGAACAATCTGGTCTTCAGTTCACCGCCCTCCGTTTACAAGGTTGGGCGCGAAGCGCCGCTCTGGTACGCCAGCATCGTCTCGCCACCCTTGCTGCCGCAAGAAATTCGCTTGCCCACCGGGCGTCTGTTGCTGCGGGCCGACGCCTCGCGTGCAGTCCTCGACGGCTGGGATGACTTGCGTCCGATGCTGTGGATGGTTCTGGCAGGCTTTGTCCTGGGTAATGTTGTCGTGTATGCCTTGATGGGGCGCGCCTTGAAGCCCTTGCACCAGGTCGTACAGGGTTTGCGCGACATGGCGGCCGGTGACTACGGCACGCGCCTGACTGAATTGGCTGGACGTGAGGGGCGCCAGATTGGCGCTGCCTTTAACCACATGGCGCAATCGGTTCAGGACAGCATCGAGGCCAAGCGGCAGGCGAGGGAGGCCGCACTGGCATTGGCCGAAAACCGGGAATTCACGCAGGCTATTCAGAACCGCATCGAACAGGAGCGCGGCGCCATCTCGCGCGAGTTGCATGATGAGTTGGGGCAGCAAGTCACTGCCATCAAAAGCGTAGGGCTGGCAATTGCCCGGCGCGCGGCCGGCACGGATCCGAGCATCGAACAGTCGGCGCGATTGGTGATGGACTGCGCCGATCAAATATATGACGGCATGCACCGTTTGATTTCCAAACTGCGCCCGCTGGCGCTAGACCAGTTTGGTTTGCAAGATGCGCTGCGTGATCTGCTGGGAGAAAGCCAGTTGCACCACCCGGATTTGCTGGTCAACGCGAGCCTGCCGGAGGCGCTTGACAAACTGGACGGCGAACAGGCTACCGCCGTCTTTCGGATCGTGCAGGAGGCGGTGAACAATGCGCTGCGCCATGCGCAGGCCAATCGCATTGACGTGCTGCTGTCGGCGTCAAACCAATCCTTGCACTTGGCGGTGAGTGACGATGGCATTGGTCGGGTGACGCAGTTTCAAACCGAGGGGCATTACGGTCTGTCGGGCATGCGCGAGCGCGCGCAGGCCTTGGGCGGCAGTTTTGTCCTGCAGCAGGTGGAGCCCGGCGGTGTGCGCATCAAGGTCAGCTTGCCACTTACAAAGAAAATTGATGCATAAATTGAAAGTCATGCTGGTCGATGACCATGCGGTGGTACGGGTCGGTTTCAAGCTTTTGCTTGAGGCCAGCGATGACATCGAGGTGGTGGCCGAGGCCGACAGCGGTGAAGCGGCATGCCAGATGTGCGAGGCGGCCGCGCCCGATGTGGTGGTGATGGACATCGCCATGGCCGGCATGGGCGGCATCGAGGCGATAAAGCGACTCACGGCCAAAGACAGCCGTGTGCGCATTCTGGCCTTGTCGGCGCACGAGGACATCAGCCATCCGATACGGGCAATACAGGCTGGCGCCATGGGCTATCTGTCCAAACGCAGCGCCCCCGAGGTACTGATCGACGCGATTCGTACAGTGGCCAAGGGCCAGCGTTATGTCGATGCCAAGATCGCGCAACGCATCGCCCTGCAGGCCATCGGTGGGGACAAGGGGCCGGTCGAGAAATTGTCGGCGCGTGAATTCGAGGTCTTTGTGCAACTTGCGCGTGGACAGTCGGTGGCGCAAATTTCAGATACCCTCAATTTATCGAATTCAACGGTGGGTACCCACCTCTACAACATCAAACAAAAGCTCGGCCTGAGCAACCAGGCCGAGATGACCTTGCTGGCGCTACGCCACGGGCTGATTCACCTCGCAGAGTAGTGCCGCTTTGGCCCAATCACTCCTTGGTCATTGCAGCGCCCCAGCGTGCCGAGAGCAGGCCAAAGACAGTGCCTGCAATCAGGGACAGCGAAATCACCACGAGGGAGTTTTTCAGACTGGCTGACAGCAGCACATCAAGTTTGAGCACATCCGGGGTTTGCAACAAGAAGGCAAAGCTGGCGGCAAAACCGAAGACCGTCGCTGGAATGGTTGACAGGGCTGGCACATTGGCTGCCAGCACCACCGCCACCACACCGACGCCGACAACAATAGCAGCCCAAAGCGGCAAGCCCAGCGCGCCGGCCATCGGAACCGCCAGAATCACCACCGCCACCAGCCAGGCCACCAGCGCGCCAAAGATGCCACAGACAATCACTTTTTGCAGCGCTGCTATGTCGGCACCGAGCGCAAAAAATGCGCCCCAGGCCACGAAGGCCGCCCAAATCAGATATACGCCGCTGAGTGGCCCGAGCGCGAGAAAGGTCGCTATGGCGCCCAATACCGAAATGCTGACGGCCAGTGCGTTCAAATTCTTCATCGTAGTCTCCATCCATTGTTGAGTTAAGTATCAATTCACTTTCAGGAGAGACATTGGCTGCTGATCCATATGCATCAGACCGGGTAAACCCTCGCAACTTGACACCTGATTCTTCTAAACGGAACATCAGTGACAAATTCTTGAACACTTGCTTCAGCCAGTACCGCTCCGGGTATTGCAAGCGCAAGTTGCATGCCACTCATGTCGGACCGGCATCGGCACGTTTCGTGCATCTCTTTTCACAACTGTCACACATCGGTTCAGGCAGATGGCACAGCTTGCGCCTGCACATTGCCGCAGCGCTTATCAAAAAGGAACGATGAGAACGGATTTACTTAACAAGGCCGCTTGCATAGTGGCGTTCGCCGCAGTCGGCAGTTTCAGTGCAGGTGCACAGCAGACGCTGACCTTGCCACCCGTGGAAGTTATCGCCAGCATGCCGCTGCCCGGTTTGGGCCAGTTGCGCAACGAGATTGCCGCGCCTGTGCAAAGTGCCAGCAGCCGCGACATCGAACGCAGTGGTGCGCTTGAACTCGGCGAATTCATGAACCGCAGGCTTGGCAGTGTCCACGTCAACGAGATGCAGGGCAATCCCTTTCAGATGGATGTGAACTACCGAGGCTACACAGCCTCACCGCTGCTGGGGACACCCCAGGGCTTGTCGGTCTATATGGATGGCGTACGCATGAACCAGCCGTTTGGCGATGTTGTGAGTTGGGACTTGATTCCGCGTTCGGCCATTTCCAACATGACGCTGATGCCGGGCTCCAATCCGCTGTTTGGCCTCAATACTCTGGGCGGTGCCCTGTCGGTCCAGACCAAGGATGGCAGCAGTGACGCGGGCACCTCGCTACAGGCAACAGCGGGCAGTCATGCCCGGCGCAGCGCCGAGTTCGAGCATGGCGGATCCAACGATCACGGGCTGCACTGGTATTTGAATGCTAACCTGTTCCGGGAGGAGGGGTGGCGCAATGATTCGCCTTCGGATGTGCGTCAGTTCTTCGGCAAGTTGGGCTGGCAACGCGGTGAAACCGACCTCAAATTGACGCTTTCACATGCGGACAATCAATTGAGCGGTAACGGTTTGCAGGAGCAGGGATTGCTGGCGCGTGACCGCACCAGTGTCTACACCAAGCCGGATGTGACACAGAACCGCTCCACGCTGCTCAGTCTCGCGGTGAGCCACGCGTTTAATGAGGTGGTGCTGTTCTCCGGTAATGTTTACTACCGCCATATCAGCACCTCAACTTTCAATGGCGACATCAATGAGGGCTCGCTGGACCAGTCAGTCTATCAGCCCAGCGTCGCCGATCAGGCGGCGCTGGCTTTGGCGGGTTACAGCGGCTATCCGGTCGAAGGGGCTACAGCATCAAACACGCCATTTCCCTTGTGGCGCTGCATTGCGCAGGCGCTGCAAAATGATGAGCCCGCTGAAAAGTGCAATGGTTTGATCAACCGCACGCAGACCGCGCAGCAGAACTACGGCCTGTCCGGGCAGATTACGGCGCTGGGTGAACTCGGTGGTAAGCGCAACCGCTTTGTGGCGGGCGCGGCTGTTGACACCAGCCGTGTCAATTTTTGGCAGTCGTCGCAGCTTGGCTATGTGAATCCGGATCGCAGCATCACCGCTGTCAATGCCTTTGGTGATGGCGTTAGCGGTGGCACAGTGGATGGTGAACCCTACGACACGCGGGTGGATCTGGCGGGCCGCGTCCAGACCTGGAGCGTCTATGCCAGCGACACACTGTCCGTTCAGAATAACCTGCACCTGACCCTGTCAGGCCGCTACAACCGCACCGGCATTGAGAACCGCGACCAGATTCATGGCGCCGGCGGCAGTGCCTCGCTCAGTGGCGATCATCGCTTTGCACGCTTCAATCCAGCTATCGGCCTCACCTTCAGCCCGAACCGGACACTCAACGCCTATGCTGGCTACAGCCAGAGCAGCCGCGCGCCGACCGCCATCGAACTGGGTTGTGCCAATCCGGACCAGCCGTGCAAGCTGCCCAATGCGATGGCCGGTGATCCGCCGCTCAGACAGGTGGTCACACACACGCTGGAGGCTGGTCTGCGCGGTACCGCGAGCGGCAATATGCAATGGAATGCGGGCATCTTCAGCGCTGAAAATCATGACGACATCCTTTTTGTGGCCGACAACCAGGCAGGGTTTGGTTACTTCAAGAACTATGGCAAAACCCGGCGTCAGGGGCTCGAACTCGGCCTTGGTGCGAAGCTTGGCAAGCTGAATTTGGGCGCCCAATACACTTGGCTGGATGCAAGCTACCAGAGCGAAGAAACGGTCAATGGCACAGGCAACAGCGGCAACGTGGTGGCGATGGCCGGCACCCCTGGGCTGGAGGGCACCATCAGCATCCGACCCGGCGACAAGATACCGCTGATCCCACGTCAATCGCTCAAACTGTTTGCTGATTACGCAGTTTCACCGACCTTCATGCTGAGTGTCAGCATGCTGGCGCTTAGCAGTGCTTTTGCACGCGGCAACGAGAACAATGCGCACCTGGCGGATGGGACGAATTACCTGGGGTCAGGCCAAAGCGCTGGCTATGCAGTTTTCAATCTGACTGCCAGTTACAGCGTGGCGCCACAGTGGCAATTAACGACGCAAGTAAGCAATCTCTTGAATACGGGCTACAACACAGCTGCTCAGCTGGGTCCGACCGGCTTCGATGCCAGCGGGAATTTTGTCGCAAGGCCGTTGGGTGGATCAAGCGCAGCCGGCTATCCCCTTGTGCAATCAACTTTCTACGCACCTGGCGCGCCGCGATCCATCTGGATCAGCCTGCGCTATGCGTTCGACAAACCAACGCAGTAAGGAATCACGCCTGCCGGTTGAGCTTTCGGTAAATCGTGTTGCGGCTGATGTTAAGTTGCTTCGATGCCATCGATACATTGCCGGCACAGGCGGCGAGTACGCGCATGATGGTCGTGATTTCAACGTGTTCCAGGCTGTTTGTCGGCGCTGCCTTCGATGCTGTCAAATTGGCCAGATCCCAAGTGTTGATGAACTCCCCAGCGGCAAGCGGGCGAGTCGGTGGCGCCGCCGCGCCAGCCTTGACCAAAGCCGGCAGCAGGCTGAGCGCTGCAAGTTCTTCCTTGAAATCGTCAGCGAGATGCGCTGTGGTGATTTCACGGTCGCTCATGGCGATGACGGCGGCCGTCTTCAGAACGTTGTTAAGTTGGCGCAGGTTGCCAGGCCAGGAATAGCGCAAAAAGGAGGCCATCAATGAGGGTTGAATGCTCAGCGCGTGATGCGGCGACAACTCGCGCAAGATCCTTTGGCACAGTCCTGCCAGGTCAGTTCGGTCACGCAAGGGCGGCAACTTGACCGAAATACCGTTGATCCGGTAGTACAGATCGTCGCGAAAAATTCGCTGATCCATCAGTTCGCGCAGGTTGCGATGCGTCGCACAAATCAGGTTGATGTCGATGTCGGTCGAACGGTGCCCGCCCAAGGCAACGACTTTGCGCTCCTGCAAAACCCGCAGCAGCCGCGCTTGCAAGGGCAAAGGCATGTCGCCAATTTCATCAAGAAAAAGTGTCCCGCCGTTCGCCTGCGACAGCTTTCCCAGGTCTCCCTTGCGCTTGGCGCCGGTGAAAGCACCCTCCTCATAACCAAACAGTTCGGACTCAATCAGCTGTTCCGGAATCGAGGCGCAGTTGATCGCAACAAAAGGCTGATTCCGGCGTCCGCTGAATTGATGAATGGCCTTGGCCAAAAGTTCTTTGCCCGTGCCGGTCTCGCCGACGATCAGAATTGAAATATCCTTGTCGATGACCTGGCGGACTTTCTGCGCTACTGCGCGCACCTGCGCATCGCCGGCGTCGAGTTCATCAAGCTGGTAGCTTGCCTTTTTTACTGCCGGTGTGCCCTTCCCAAGGAGTAATGAGGATGCTGCTGCAGCCCGTGACGGATGTACCTGGGTGATTGAGGCATTGATCGTCTTCGGGAAGCCGGCAGCCTCGTTCCAGCTGATACGAATAAAAACAGCTTTCCCGCTACTCAGGTGCAACTGCATTGGTGTCATCGTGGTGTAGCGCAACTTGTCCATGAGCTCTGCGAAGCCCAAACCAAAGAGTAGGCGCAGACCCTTGACGCGTAAAGTGGATGCGCTGATGTCCAGAATTCTCAGCGCCTCCCGGTTGGCGCCCAGGATTTGCCCGTCCTCGCCAAAAGCAATGATGCCCTCTTCAGACGTGCCGATCAGTTCGGCGACGGCATGGAAGTGCAACTGTGGCGTCTGCCGAAATTTATCCCGGAACCAGTTGTTCTCAATGGTTCGAGCACACATCGCTACCAGTCCCGCAGTGTGCGGGTGAAAAGAGCGCTTGTCACCCGAGGCGTCCAACACGCCAATCACATTGCTTGAATGATCGAGAATGGGTGAGGCCGCACAGCTGAGGAAATGATTCGATTGAAAGAAATGTTCCTCGCCTTGCACCAGGATGTCCGACTCCAGGATCAGGGCCGTGCCTACCGCATTGGTTCCCTTGGACGATTCCGACCAACTCACACCTGGGCGCAATGCAACCTTGTCTGCCTGTTCAATGAACGTGCTCTGGCATTGGGTGCGCAGAATAGTTCCGGTACCGTCGGTCAAGACAATCATGCTGCCAAAATCGGCGACGGATCTGCCGAGCATGGTCAGCACCGAGGTGGCCTGCGCGATCAGGCGCGCGTTGCGTTCCAGCGCCATCTGAAAATCGGCTGGCACCAAAGCCGCATAGTCGCACGACTCATGAGCCTTCAGCCCCTGATACGCGCAGCGCGCATGCGATTCAACGATGAAGGGTTTGGGAGAATCCGGCCGTTCATCCATCCCAAGTCGGGGATAGTTTGCAGGCGACGCTCCAGTGTTGAAGCTCCAATTTTCGCGTGGCGGAACCATGAGCCTATCTCCGTTTCGGGTAAGCCCGAAGTCCTTTTTGATTGCCTACCTGAGTGTCGGAAACATGCCTGAATTGCCCGGTAGCATACAGCCTGCCCGGACTACTTGTATGCGGGTAAACCAGCGATCGGGCGGCGTTTCTCGCCAGACGGGCATCCCAGGCTTAATGCTTAAGTTTGAATCCGGACTGGCAACTTCTTTTGTCGATAGTCCCACCAGGGCAAGACACGGCGCATGGCCAGCACTTCGCCGCTCTGCACAGCCTTGTAGCCGGGAATGCTCTGCATGGTTGACTGCCACTCGGGCATCCTCAGGAGTTGTAGCAGGGCAAGTGTGCCGGGTTGCGTCAATGCCGACTTCAGACAGACCAGGTGGTAACGCTCCTGGGCCAGCGGAACAAAGTCAAGTCCTGCTCCTAGCGCTGCTGCGGCGATGCCCAGGCCCACATCAAACTGAGCAGCCGCCACCGCGTTGGCGACTGCTGCGTGTGAAGGCTCGGTGTGCTCGTAGCCCTTGATGGAGCTCGCTGGCACAGCAGCGCGGGTCAGCAACTCGTCGAGCACCACACGCGTGCCGGTACCCAGCGCCCTGTTGGCAAAGCGCGCCTGCCTTGCAGCCACATCCTGCAGTGAGTGCAGGCCCAGCGGGTTGCCCCTGGCCACCATCAAGCCCTGGGTGCGCTGCGCAAAACCAATGATCTTGTGCAGACCCGGACGCAACAAGGGCTTGTAGGTGCGCTCGGTCAGTGTCCTGGCGCCGCTGTCGAGCAGTGTATGAAAGCCTGCCATCACGCAGCGGCCTTCGTTGAGCGCCCGAATCGCATCAACGCTGCCGGTAAAGCGGATGTCGAGGTGCAACTGGCCCTGCGTCTGTGCGTGGGCTTGCTGCAGCGCGTACTCGCGCAGGGTGCTGAGTGCTTCGTCGTGGCTGGCGTACAGCGTGACCACATGCACCGAGTCGTCGAAGGCCTGGGCGTAGGTGCGCTCCAACTCGGCGCGCAGCGCTTCAATCTGCGGCGCCAACCGGGCCTGGGCTTGCCGCTCGGCCCACATCAGCTTGGCGCCAAATTCGGTGAGACGGGCCGATTGTCCTTTTTCCCAGACCACCAGTTCGTTGCCCAACTCGTTTTCCCAGCGTTTGAGCTCGCCCCAGACGTGGCGATACGACAGGCCCAGCGCGCGCGCTCCGGCCGAGATGGAGCCCTGGCTTGAGACTGCCTGCAGCAAATCGATCAAAGGGTTGCGTACCAGCGCCGGGCTGCTGTCGCGCGAGAGGGTGTAGTGGAACTGGAGCCTATGCACAGCGTTTCATATCGGTAGTAATTGAATCGGTGGGTACGATACATCAAGTATGACTTCATTTACGGATAGCGCGTCTACCGCGCTGCAGCTTGTCATTTCTCTTGACAACAGTTTGCTCAGCATCGTCGGACGCTCGCTGTCGGTCAGTGCCACGGCCTGCGCGATTGCCTGCGCGCTGGGTCTGTTGCTGGGCGCCTGGCTGGGTGTGGCGCGATTTGCCGGGCGCAATGCCTTGCTGACCCTGCTCAATACTTTTCTGGCCGTACCTTCGGTGGTGGTGGGACTGGTGGTGTACTTGCTGCTGTCACGCTCCGGGCCACTGGGTTATCTGGGCTGGTTGTTCAGCTTCAAGGCCATGGTGCTGGCGCAGGCGATCCTGGTGCTGCCGGTGGTGACGGCCCTGACGCGACAGGCGGTGGAAGACGTGGAAAACGCGCATGGTGAGCAATTGCGATCGCTTGGTGCCGGCTCCCTGGTGCGCAGTCTGCTGCTGGCCTGGGACGAGCGTTACGCGCTGCTGACTGTGATCATTGCGTCTTTTGGGCGGGCCATCTCGGAAGTGGGCGCGGTCATGATTGTGGGCGGCAACATCGATGGTTTCACCCGTGTCATGACGACGGCGATTGCGCTGGAGACCAGCAAAGGCGACCTGCCGCTGGCACTCGGTCTGGGCTTGATTCTGCTGGCCGTCGTGCTGCTGCTCAACGTGCTGATTGGCCTGCTGCGGCGCTGGCGTGAAGACTCGGAAGGCAGTGGCGCAGCCAAGGTGGCGCCCGTGTTGCAGGTCTCTGCATGAGCGCCTTGTTTGAGTTGCATCAGGCGAGTGTGCATTTTGGGCGTTCCGAGCGCGCCGTGCGCGCCTTGTCCGATGTGACGCTGCGCATTGCACCGGGCGAGCGGGTGGCCCTGGTGGGTGCCAATGGTTGTGGCAAGAGCACGCTGTTGCGTCTCTTGCATGGCCTGTTGCGCCAGACCTCGGGCCAGGTGCAGGCGGCGCCTCTGAAGCAGCAGGCCATGCTGTTTCAAAGGCCGCACTTGTTGCGCACAACGGTGCAAAACAATGTGGCGCTGGGTCTGTGGTTGCGCGGCCGGCCCTGGGCGCTGGCAAAGACCCTGGCCTTGTCGGCGCTGGCGCGGGTCGGATTGACGGAGCTGGCACAGCGCAGCGCACGCAAGCTCTCGGGCGGGCAGCAGCAGCGCGTGGCGATGGCACGCGCCTGGGCGCTCGATCCGCAGATCTTGCTGCTCGATGAACCAACTGCCAGTCTGGATCCGCACGCCAAGCGCGAAGTCGAGGCGCTGATGGAAGAGTTTGCCAACTCTGCTGCCGCGATGACGCTGGTATTTGCCAGCCACAACCTGGGTCAGGTCAAGCGCCTGGCGAGTCGGGTGATTTATCTGGAGCACGGACGCTTGCTGGCGGATTTGCCGGTAGCCGATTTTTTTAATGGCCCGATGTTGCAAGAGCACTGTCCGGCCGCCCATTTGTTTGTCAAAGGAGAACTTGTATGAAGAATTTGAAGTCCGTACTGGCAGCTGCGCTGCTTGTCGCCTGCGCGTCCGTTCACGCGCAAGCTATCGTCGTGGCCTCGACCACATCGACCGAGCAGTCGGGCCTGTTTGCCTACCTGCTGCCGGAATTCAAGAAGGCCAGTGGCATCGAGGTCAAGGTGGTGGCGCTGGGCACGGGCCAGGCCATCGACATGGGGCGTCGCGGTGACGCCGACGTCTTGTTTGTGCATGATCAAGTTGCTGAAGAAAAGGTGGTGGCCGAAGGCTTTGCCGTCAAGCGTTTTCCCGTCATGTACAACGACTTTGTGCTGATCGGGCCGGTCTCGGATCCAGCCAAAACCAAAGGCAATGACATCGTGGAGGCGCTGAAAAAATTGTCGGCGGGCAATGTGTCCTTTATTTCGCGCGGGGACAAGAGCGGCACGCATGCGGCGGAACTTCGGTTTTGGGTCATGGCGGGTTTGGCGGACAAAAAGGGTTCCGGCTACAAGGAGTGCGGGTGCGGCATGGGCCCAGCGCTCAACATTGCCTCGAGCAGCGGCGCCTACGTGCTGGCCGATCGAGCCACCTGGCTCAATTTCAAGAACCGGGCCGACCTGGCGGTGCTGGTGGAGGGCGACAAGCGCCTCTTCAATCAGTACGGCGTGATGCTGGTGAACCCGACCAAGCACCCGCACGTCAAGGTGGCGGAGGGGCAAAAGTTTGTTGACTGGCTGGTCTCCACAACGGGCCAGAACGTGATTGCCGGCTACAAGATTGGTGGCGAGCAACTGTTCTTTCCCAATGCCGGCAAGTGAGGCGTGAGCATGACAAACATGACACCTGTCGCGTTGGGATTGGCGGCCTTGCTGGCCCTGGTAGGCTGTGCCAATCAGGTGCAGGCACCGATGGCTGTCAGCCAACCAGCAGCACCCGTGCAAGTCTTTGCTGCGGGCAGTCTGCGCGGCGCGCTCAATGCCGTTGCCAGTGACTACGAGGCGCGCACCGGGCAGAAGATCGCGCTGACCTACGGGCCTTCGGGTTTGTTGCGTGAGCGTCTTGAAAAAGGCGAGCCGGCACAGCTCTTTGCCTCGGCCGATACCGAGCATCCGCAGCGCCTTGCGTCGGCCGGCGGCTGGCAGTCACCGAACGTTTTTGTGCGCAATGGCCTGTGTGCACTGACCAGCGAAAAAATCAGCGCCACGCCGGCCACCTTGCTTGAGACCTTGTTGCGGTCAGATGTCCGAGTGGGCGCGTCCACGCCCAAATCCGACCCGTCTGGTGACTACACCTGGGAACTGTTCCGCAAAGCCGACCGGGTTCAGGCGGGTGCTTTCGCCCGACTCGATGCCAAGACCCTCAAACTTGCCGGTGCGGCCGATTCCGCCAAGCCGCCGGATGGCATCAGCGCTTACGGCTGGTTGATGGACCAGGGGCGGGCTGATGTTTTTCTGACTTATTGCACCAACGCAGTGGTCGCGCAAAAAGAGGTGCCACGCCTGAAAGTGGTGCAGGTGCCGCCTGAGTTGCAGGTGGCTGCCGCGTATGGCTTAACTTTGCGTCTGGGCGCATCGCCATCTGCCACCGCTTTTGCGCAGGCGCTGCTGGCGCCGCCGGCACAGGCGGTGTTCCGGCGCTTTGGTTTCTCGCTGCCCTGACAGTCAGGTCCGGGTCGCCATGCGCCTGGAGCGAGCGCGGATGTTAAGGACCTCGACTGCCAGTGAAAACAACATGGCGACATAGACGTAGGCTTTGGGAACATGGACGTCAAAAGCCTCGGCCACCAGCAAGGTGCCGACCATGGTCAGAAAGGACAATGCCAGCACCTTGATGG